>JBCCWI010000022.1:0-50854 GCA_039193795.1 Actinomycetota bacterium
CGAAGCTGAGGTCGCCGCCGACCACGTCGACACCGACCACCTGGAGCACGCAGCTGTTGACCGCCAACGCTGGCCCCAGCAGATCGTCGAAGGCGCCGCCCAGGAGCAGCATGATGCCGTCGAGGATGATCGTCTGCGGGGTCGTGTAGACCTCGACGAAGATCTCGCGGTCGACGTCGGGCGGCTGGTCGAAGCCGAAGGACAGGGACTGTCCGGCCGGCAACACGATGTTGGCGTCGCGATCGGCGCCGGTCAGGTTGGCGATGATGGGTTGGGCCCAGTCGGGTTGGCCTTGCACCCAGGTGTACGCCGTGCCGGTCGGCCGGGTGACGACCAAGGAGCTGCCCCGATTCGACTTCAGGTACAGCTCGGCGCGCTGCGCGCCGGTGGTCCCCTCGATGTTGCGCTGGAAGCAAGTGTGGACCGTCGAACCCGGAGGATCGATGCGGGCCCACCGGGGCGGGGGCAGCCCGCACGCCGGAGGATCGGTGCGGCCGGTGATGAAGTCCGCGATGCCGTCGATGATCCCGCCGATGACGACGATGGGGTTCACCCAGAACGGCAGCGAGATCGAGAACTCGTCGGCCGACGCCACGATCTGCCCGGTGTCGGCATCCCAGAAGGCCGGCAGGACTTCGAGTCGACCGTCGTCGTGGATCTGCACCACTGCGGGCATGAGGTCGTCGCCGTTCGGAGCGTCGGCGTCGAGGCGCACCGTCAGCGCGCCGAGGTAGTCGTCGTCGATCGACACGTCGAGGCCCGGCCCGGCGATGATCGCATCCGCGCCGACCAGCTCGACGATGTCGTCGGCGAGTGCATCGAGGCCGGGGTCATCGTCATCGTCGGCGATCCGATCGAGCACGGCGCCGGCACCCTCCTGCGCGGCGTCGCTCCGGTCGGCGAGCTGGGCGAGCGCCACTCGGTCCGCGATCGGTGTTGCCGGCGCCGCCATCGTGATCGTGCCACCGTCGACGAAGCTGAGGTCGCCGGCTTGGACGGTGCCATGACCGGGCACCGTCCCGAGGACCGTCTCGGGGTCCCGGGGCACTGCTGCGAGTCCGGTGACCTCCGGTCCCGCGGCCCCGAGGGTGGCGCGCGGGGTCGGGGCGCCCGCCGGCTCGCGACCTTCGTCGGCGAGCGCGCACGACGTCGCCAGCAGGCACAGACCGAGCAGGATCCACCCCGTCGTTCGAAACCTCAGTGCCGCCCCCCGACCTGATCCGCCGATTGTGATCGTGGCGTGAGTGTAGACGGACGACCCGGAGCCGCTCGCCGTCATCGCTGCGGATGGTCGGTCGCGCGATGGCAACGCTCAGTTGCGGAGTGGTGGCTCGGGGACGAAGAGGCGGGCGACATAGTCGGCGTGCCGCTCGACGACGTCGTCTGCGCCGGCGTCCACGCCGGCGAGGACGCGACACTCAGGCGCCACGCCGAAGAGCAACGACGCCGAGCCCGCGAGCGCGTAGTAGACGTGGGCGGGGTCGACGTCGCCCGTTGCGAGTGCCGCCACCTGCGCGAAGTGTCGCCGAAGGTGGGTGTCGACGAGATAGTGCATTCGTTCGTCGTCGTGGCGTCCGGCGTCGACCATGAAGTGGAAGAGCTCGGGCCGTCGGGCATTGAGGCGCACGAAGGCGCGGATGGTTTCGCGGGCTGCGGCGGGGCTCGGCACGTCGTCGACGGCGCCGACGGACAGCGCGACGTCGCCGAAGAGATGGTCGGCCGCCGCCCGCCACAGCTCGACCTTGCTCTCGAAGTGGTAGCTCACCAGACCCTGGCTGGTGTCGGCCCGCGCCGCGATGTCCCGGGTGGCGGCGCCCTCGTACCCGCGCTCGGCGAAGGCGCCGATCGCGGCCTCCACGATGCGGGTCCGGGTCTGTGTTCGTTGTTCGGCTCGTGTGGTCATCGGTCGAGGATTCGTCGCAGGGCGCCGAGCAGCTCGGTGGTGGGGTCGTCGGGGGTGTGCATCGCCCGCCAGGCGATGATGCGATCAGGGCGCACCAGCAGCGCTCCATCGTCGCCGATCTCCCGCCGTCGATGCCAGGCGCCGTAGAGATCGTCGTGCTCGGCGCCGAGGGTGACGGCGACCGGGACGATGCGCACGCCGAGGGCGTCGGACGCGGCCTCGGCGGCGACGGTCCATCGGTCGCCGTCGGCGCCGGTGATCAGGGTGAACGCGTCGTAGTCACACAGGTCGAGGGTCGAGATGTCGCGCTGGTCGCGAACGATCCACGCATGGGGGAGTGGTGCGCCGGGGCTGGTCGAGGGGACGTGGTGGAGGTCGGGATCGCCGTCGGGGACGGGCGGAGCGGTGCCGTCGCCGATGACGGCGGAGGAGGCGTAGTGCTGTCCGAGCTCGACACCGAGGGCGTTGAACTGGCCGTCGAGCAGCTCGAGGGCGGCGAAGAGCGCCTGGCGGTCGGCGGCGCCGTCGGGGCCGTGGAGGTCGTCGAGTCTCCGATCGACGTCCGCCGGGGTCATGCCGGGTGTGAGTCCGAGCGGTGCGAACCACTGGATCATCTCGTCGACGCTCTGGTTGGCTCGGTCGACGACCCGCGTTCCGACCGGCCGACGTTCGGCGTCGTAGGACGCGACGAGGCCGGGGCCCGCCTGGCCCCGCACGACCGCCGCCAGCTTCCAGGCCAGGTTGTAGGTGTCCTGGATCGAGGTGTTGCTCCCCAGGCCGTTCGCGGGTGGGTGACGGTGGGCAGCGTCGCCGGCGATCAGCAGGCGCCCTCGCTGATACTCGGTGGCGATGACGTGGTTGAACTCCCAGGGGCTGACGTGTTTCACGGAGAACGGGATGTCGTCGTCGCCGATCGCCGCGCGGACGGTCGCCGCCACGCTCTCGTCGTCGGTGTCCACCTCGTCGAGCCCCAGACGCAACAGGATCGTGCTCCACTCGTCGAAGGGTTCCACACACGTCCAGACGGTGATGAAGTCCTCGCTCCACGGGGTGACGGTGAAGAAGAGGGCCCCGGGCCGGTGGGCGGTGTGGCGGCTGAGGTCGCAGTCGATCCACACGGTCACGGCGTTGCCCTTCCCGCTGCGGCCTGCGAACTCGAAGCCGCCGTCGCGGCCGACGACCGTGCGGGCGCCGTCGCATCCGATCGCCCACTGGGCCTCGACGGCGAACCGTTCCGATCCGTCGCGGGGAGCGATCACGGCGTGGACGTGGTCGCCTCGATCCTCGACCTGGACCACTTCGTGGTGCGATCGGATGTCGGCGCCCAGCCCCCGGGCATGGTCGAGGAGGATCGGCTCGAGGGTGTGCTGGGCGATGTTGCACATCGCCGACGGGCTGGCGGAGCGATAGTCGCCGATGCGGTCGTCGCCGGTGCCCCAGGTCATCTTGCGGGAGAGTTCGCGTCCGGCGAAGGAGGTGGCGAAGACCTGGGTGCCCATCTGTCGATGTGGGAGGGCTCGGGCCTGGACACGCTCCTCGATCCCGAGATCACGGAAGACCTCGACCGCTCGCTGGTTGGTGATGTGGGCCCGCGGCGAGTTCGCGGTCCCGTACTTGGTGAAGGTCAACGCGTCGACGCCCGACCGGGCGAGCAGGGCGGCGGCGGTGAGGCCCGCCGGGCCGGCCCCCACGATCAGTACGTCCGTCTCGAGGGTCTCCATCGACCTCCACCTTTCACTGGGCGCTTGACAAGTGAATCTGCCGAAGCCAACCTGACTTGTCAAGTGATCAGTGAATGAGAGAGTGGGGCGACATGCCGAGCCGAATCAACCCGCCGGACGAAGCGGTGCTGGAACCCTTCGGGGATCTGTGGGCCGGCTACGAGACGATGCTGGGCTTCGTCCCGGAGAGCTCGAAGACGATGGCGCGCGTGCCCGGCCTCCTCGAGGGCTACGTCGGATTGGGGATGGCGGTGATCGGCAACGGGCTGATCGATCAGCAGCTGACCCAGCTGATCGCCCACATGGCCAGCGCGGGAGCGGGATGTCGCTACTGCCAGGCTCACACCGTCGCCCATGCGGAGAAGCTCGGCGTCGACGCAGCGAAACTCACAGATCTGTGGTCCTTCGAGACGAGCCCCCACTTCGACGACGCCGAGCGGGTCGCGCTGCGACTCGCCTTCCACGCAGGGCAGCAGCCGAACCTCGTCTCCGATGCCGACATCGCCGCCTGTCGGGCACACTTCGACGACGATCAGATCACCGCGATCGTGGCCGTGTGCGCGTTCTTCGGTCTCCTCAACCGCTGGAACGACACGATGGCCACGACCCTCGAGCCGCAAGCCGCCGGCGCCGCGACCCGTCTCCTCGCCCACGCCGGCTGGGACGCGGGAAAGCACGCGAGCGATACCGATGCGAACGCCGACTGACGTAGCGTCGGGGCATGGCCGCCACCGTCGAACCACCCCGTTCGATCTGGAGGTTCGTCTGGACACCGGTCGGCCTCCTCGTGGCCGCACTCGCGGCGATGTGGGCGATCGAGATCGTCGACACCATCGCGCTCGACGATCGGCTGCAACGCAACGGCCTGCAACCACGGCGTCGCGAGGGTCTCGACGGCGTGCTGTGGGCACCGTTCCTCCACGCCGACTTCGGCCACATCGCCTCGAACTCGGTGCCCTTCCTCGCCCTCGGCGGGCTCGTCGCCGTCCGGGGCATGCGCTACTGGGGTTGGGTCACCGGCACCGCGATCGTCGTCGGCGGTGGACTGACCTGGTTGCTCGGCGGGTCGGGCAACCACATCGGCGCCAGCGGCGTCGTGTTCGCGTACTTCGGTGCCATCCTCGGCGCAGCCGTCTTCGAACGACGGGTCCGGGCGCTGGCGGCCGCCTTGCTGGCCCTCGGCTTCTACAGCAGCCTGATCGCGGGTCTGGTGCCCCAGGACGCCATCTCGTGGGAGGGGCACCTCTTCGGCTTGATCGCAGGGGTTCTCGCCGCCAAGGCGATGGCGGAGCCACGGGTCGCTCCGGAGGATCGGCCCGACAACCCCGAACCCTGGGAGATCGACGAGCCCTGGTTGCAGTAGCTCGACCCGGAGGTTCGCTTCCGCTGCAGCCGACGGGTGAGACTCACGTCCGGGACCACCGCCACACCACGGGAGCCTGAACCATGGCCACATCGCAGCCGAACGTCCTTTTCATCATCACCGACCAGCACCGAGCCGATCACGTCGGCTTCATGGGCAACGATGTGGTCCGCACACCCAACCTGGACGCCCTCGCCGACCGTGGGACGGTGTTCGAGTCGGCGTGGGTGAGCAACCCCGTCTGCATGCCGAACCGCTCCTCGATCATGACCGGTCGCGTCCCGAGCGCCCACGGGGTGATCTTCAACGACCGATCGCTGGAATGGGGCGCGAACACCTTCGTCCGCCAGTTCCGGGCGAACGGCTACCGAACCGGACTCCTCGGCAAGAGCCACCTGCAGCACGGCATGAGCCGCAACGCCGTCATGCCCTCACCCGGCGGCCCATCGGTCGCCGACCCGTATCCCGCGGGCTGGGACACCCTCGAACACGGCGAGCGCTACATCGATGGCGCGCCCGATTGGCCCGACGACTTCTACGGGTTCGACACGGTCGAGCTGTCGATCGATCACGGCGCACGGGTGTCGGGCCACCACTACCTCTGGGCGGTCGAACGCGGCGCGGATCCCGCCGACCTCCTCGTGCCGCAGACGGCCGAGAACCCCCGCAGGCGGGGGAGTGACCTCTGGTGGCAGATCTACGATCCGCCCTACGACGAGGCCTTCCACTCGACCTCGTTCGTGACCGATCGCACGATCGACTTCATCGAGAGGGCGTCGGCGCAGGGAAGCCCGTGGCTGGCGTGGGCGTCGTTCCCGGATCCCCACCACCCGTTCACACCGCCGGGGCAGTGGTACGACCGTCATCGTCCCGAGGACATGGAGGTGCCGGCCACCATCGACGACCCGCTCGAGGGTGCCCCGGAGTACTTGAAGCGGTTCCAGGCCCGAACTGTCGACAAGATGCGCCTGTGGGTCGCCCTGACCGGCGCGACCAGCCCCGAAGTCGTGCAGGCGGCGATGGCGGCCAACTACGGCGCCATCGAGATGATCGACGACCGGGTCGGGCAGATCCTCGCCACCGTCGACCGGTTGGGCCAGACCGACGACACGATCGTGGTCTTCACCGCCGACCACGGCGACATGATGGGTGATCACGGGCTCTTGCTGAAGGGCTTCATGCACTACCGCGGCACGCTGCAGGTGCCGATGCTCATCGTCGACCCTCGGCGCAAGCAGGCGCCGCGCTCCAGCTCCCTGGCCAGCAGCATCGATCTCGGTCCCACCCTGATGGACCTGTGCGGGGTCGCTCCCTTCCACGGCATCCAGGGCCACAGCCTCACCCCGATTCTGGACGACGCCGCCGCACGGGTGCGCGACTCCGTGTTGATCGAAGAGGACGTCGACGCTCCGGCGGGGGTCGCGACCCCGATGCCAGCGACCATCCGTTCGCTGATCACCGAGGGGCACCGCTACACCCGTTACAGCAGCGGTGAGGACGGTGCGTATGCGCTCGGGCCCGACGGCGACGACGAGTGCACCAATCTGGCGCCGCTCGACCCGGAGCTCCGAGCCGAGCTGCTCGGCCACCTCGCCGATGCGATGATGGCCCACACCGAGAAGTCGCGGCTCGCACCGGTCGCCCAGCCGTCGGCGGTCTGAGCCACACGGCGCCGGCGGCCGACCGGTAGTGGCCAGCGACGGGTGAAGTCTGCGATCGTGGTCGCACCATGACCGCCGTCGAGTTCGACCTGCAGGACCGGCTGGGCGCGACCGAGGGCACGGTCGCCATGACCGGAGTCCACGCGCTGATGCGGGTGACCGCAGACCAGCAGCGAGCCGACCGGGCGCGAGGCCTGCGCACGGCAGGCCTCGTCGCGGGCTACCGGGGCTCGCCGCTGGGTGGCGTCGACGACGCCTACGCCCAGTACGAGGCACTGCTGCGACACCATGACGTGCAGTTCATCAGCGGGGTGAACGAGGACCTCGGCGCGACCATGATCTGGGGGAGTCAGCTCGCCCACCTCCAGGCCGACCGGCGCTTCGACGGGGTGTTCGGGCTCTGGTACGGCAAGGGCCCGGGGATCGATCGTTCCCTCGATGCGCTCCGCCACGCCAACCTCGCCGGCGTCGACCCCAACGGGGGTGTCCTCGCCGCGGTCGGCGACGACCCGGCCTGCAAGTCATCGACGATTCCGTCGGCGTCGGAGGGTGTACTCGCAGATCTGGCGATGCCCACCCTCTATCCCGGTTCGGTGCAGGAGGTCCTCGACCTCGGGCGATGGGGATACGAGCTCTCGCGCGCCTGCGGCTCCTGGGTCGGTTTCAAGATCCACACCGACATCGCCGACCAGTACGCGTCGGTGAACGTCGACGCCGGGCGTCTTGCGCCGCCAGTGTCGCCCCCGCCGACCGGATGGACACCGCGCCAAGAGGTGAACCTGATGGCGCCCGCCAGCGTGGCGGTCGAGGCCGACACCTATGGGCCGCGGGTCGAGGCAGCTCGTCGATTCGTCGCCGCCAACCGGCTCGATCACACGACCGGGCACGGTCCGGCGCGCCTCGGCATCGTCGCTGCCGGCAAGACCTTCGCCGACCTCGCCGGCGTACTGAACGAGCTGGGCCTACGAGACGAGACCGCGCTCGCCGCCGCTGGCATCCGTCTGTGGAAGCCCGCGATGATCTGGCCGCTCGAGCGTCACGGCCTCGCCGCCTTCGCCGAAGGGCTCGACGAGATCCTGGTGATCGAGGAGAAGCGCTCGTTCGTCGAATCGCAGGTCCGGGATCTGCTCTACGACGCCGACCACCGGCCTCGAGTCACCGGCAAGCACGCACCGGACGCCTCGCCGCTGGTGCCGATGGACGCGGCGCTCACCCCGGATCTGCTCGTGCCCGCTGTGCTGGGTCGGATCGAGGCGGTCGTCCCCGAGGCGAGAGTGCGGCGGCCACGCGAACGCATCGCCGTCACGGCGCTCGACCCATCGAGTGGGCCCAGCCGCACGCCCTACTTCTGCTCGGGATGTCCCCACAACCGATCGACGGTTGTCCCCGAAGGGTCGGTCGCCGGTGGCGGCATCGGCTGTCACACGATGGCGGTCTGGATGGACCGCGGTATGGACGGGTTCACTCACATGGGCGGAGAGGGCGCACAGTGGGCCGGCATGCAGCCCTTCGTCGGCACGCCTCATCGCTTCCAGAACATCGGCGACGGGACGTTCTTCCACTCGGGAACACTCGCGCTCCGCCAGGCGGTGTCGGCGGGCACCAACATCACGTACAAGATCCTCTACAACGGCACCGTCGCCATGACCGGAGGGCAGGACGCCGCCGGGAACATGCCGGTCCCTCAGCTCACGCGGCTGCTCGAAGCCGAGGGCGTGGTCGAGACGGTCGTGGTGACCGAGCATCGCTACGACGATCCGCTCGCCGAGACGGCGTCGGTGTCCACCCGCGAGGAGTACGACGCCGTGCAGCGCCGACTGCGCGACGTCGCGGGCGTGACCGCGATCGTCTACGACCAGCGCTGCGCAGCCGAGTTGCGGCGCGATCGCAAGCGGGGTGAAGCCGAGCGACCGACCCGCCGGATCTACATCAACGAGGCCGTCTGCGACGGGTGCGGCGACTGTGGGCGGATCTCGAACTGTATGAGCGTGCACCCGGTCGACACCGTGTTCGGCCGCAAGACCCGCATTCATCAGGAGTCGTGCAACTTCGACTACAGCTGCGTCGAGGGCAACTGCCCGGCGTTCATCACGGTCGAGATCGACCCCGAGTTCCGGGCCGGTCGGGTCGGCTCGATCACGGTGCCGGCGGGTGATGATCCCTCCGAACCCGACCTTCCTGCGAGTGCGACGGTGCTGGTGGTCGGTATCGGCGGCACCGGCGTCGTCACGGTGAGCCAGGTCCTGTCCACCGCGGCCCTCCTCGACGGCAAGCGGGCCCGCAGCCTCGATCAGACCGGCCTCGCCCAGAAGGGTGGGCGGGTGATCTCGAACCTGCGGATCAGCGACGACCCGCTGGAATCGGCACCGCGCGTCGGCGACGGCGAGGCCGACGCGATGCTCATCTTCGACGTCATCGGCGGCACGACCCCGGAGATCCTGAGCAAAGCCCGCCCCGGCCGTACGGCCACGGTGGTGTCGACGGTGTTGCTCCCGACCGGCCACATGGTCAGCGACGTCGGCCAGGCGTTCCCCGAACTCGACGCCTACCGGGCGGCGATCGACGGTGCCACCGGCGAGGAGGGCAACGTCTGGCTCGACGCCGAGGGCATCGCCCGTGAGGTCTTCGGCTCCCAACCGGCCGCCAATCTTGTCGTGTTGGGCATCGCCTACCAGCGGGGGTTGCTGCCGGTGAGCGGCGCCGCGATCGAGGCGGCGATCAACCAGAACGGCGTCGCCGTCGGGACGAACACCGAGGCGTTCCGGCTCGGGCGACGTCTCGCCGTCGAGCCGGGCCTGCTCGATCATCTCGCGAGGGCCACCGAGGTCACTGCGCCTCGTGCGCCCGAACCGACCGAGGCGGTTGGCGCACTGATCGCCCGCGTCCGTGGTTCCGATGCCCTCGTGGAGATGCTGCGCTGGCGGATCCCCGAGCTCATCGAGTACCAGGATCTCGCCTATGCCGAGCGGTACGTACGGGTGCTGGAGCGGGTGCGAGCCGCCGAGCAGCGGGTGGGCGACACCTGTGTGGTGTCGGAGGTCGTGGCCTTCCAGCTCTACAAACTGATGGCGTACAAGGACGAGTACGAGGTCGCCCGGCTGCACCTCCGCGACGGCCTGTCCGACGAGATCGCACAACGGTTCGGCCCCGACGCTGCGTACGCCTACCAGCTGGCGCCACCGTCGGCGAAGCGGTTCCGAGGGTCGAGGAAGACCGCGGTTCCGGCCGCTGCGGGGCGCGCCGCGTTCCGAGCACTGCGACGCGGCAGACGCCTGCGCGGCACCCGGCTCGACCCGTTCGGTCGAACCGAGGAGCGTCGACTCGAACGCCGCCTGATCGAGGACTATCCCGCGCTGGTGGACCGGGTCCTCGCCCTGCTGGACGAGGGCAACGTCGAGGATGGCGCGGCGCTGCTCCACCTCGCCGATCGGATCCGCGGGTTCGACGCGGTCAAGCTGGCCAACATCGCCGCCTACGACGTCGAGGTCGCCGAAGCACTGGCCGCCTACGAGGCCGATTCAGGCTGAACCGAGGCCGGCGGCCGTCGCCACCCCGCTGAGGTCGCCGTCGACGTCGCGGGTTCCGATCGCGGGTGCGAGCACGAGCTCGTCCACACCCATCGCGGCGGCCCGTTCGACGATGATGGCAACCTCCGCGGGGTCGATCGAGGTGAGCGGGCGCCCGAGCCGAATGCTGAAGTCGTCGCCGTCGACGTCGCGACCGTGCTCGTCTGCGATCGCTCGGAGCTCGACGACGTGCGCCTCGATGTCGTCCTGGACCCACCAGCCGTACCACCCGTCGCCGCGTCGCACGGCCCGACGCATGGCGGCGGCGGAGTCGCCTCCGACGATCACACGCGGGCCGCCCGGCGTGACCGGCTTGGGGTTCATGACCGCGTTCTCGAACGCGACGAACTCGCCGTCGTAGGTCGCCCGTTCTTGGGTCCAGGCGACCCGCATCGCGTCGAGGTATTCGTCGAGGCGCCGCCCGCGTCGCTCGAAGGGCACGCCGAGGGCGGCGTACTCCTCCCAAGACCAGCCGGCCCCGATCCCGAGCTCGAATCGCCCGCCGGTGAAGTGGTCGACGGTGAGCAGCTCCTTGGCGGTGAGCAGTGCCGGTCGTTGCGGAACGATGAGGACCCCGGTCACGAAACGCAGGGTCGTGGTCGCCTGGGCCGCAGCCACGGCGACGAACAACGGATCGTAGATCCCGGTGTCGGGGCCCCAGGCGGGCGCGCCGTCGTCGGTGTAGGGATAGCTCGACTCGTAGCTCGGGAAGAAAACGACGTGTTCGGGGAGATAGAGCCCGCGGAATCCGAGGCCCTCGGCCGCCTGGGCGAATGCCCTGACGTGGCCCGGGTCGGACCGGGGCGAGACGCCGAACAGTCCGGCGACACTGATCTCCATGACCCCTCCTCGCTGAGAGGCCATCATCGCATGGTGGTCAGGCGGGGGAGGGGTTCCGGACTGCCGGACGACGCTCGTTGGCGTGCGCCCCCTCGGCGATCACGCCTGCCTCATCCGACGCGATGCCGACGGCGATCAGGAGCCGGGTGACGACGTCGACCGCGGCATCGGCGTGGCCAGGATCGTCGATCAGTCGCCGGAGGGTGGCCATGAGCGTTCCCGATACCAGATCGACGGTGACCGGATCGTCGCCGTGCACGAAACGGCCGGCGGCCAGACCGTCGGCGAGATCGTTGCGCAGGTGCGCCTGGATCGCCTCGTGCGGTGGTGCCGGCAGCTCGGCGAGACGCAGGACGGCGTGGGCCCACAGTGGCTGGCGGCGGGCAGCCTCGAGGACACGGGTCGAACCGACGGCGAATCGCCAGGCGGGATCCGTGCCCGCGGTGTCGAGGGCGCTGTCGATCGTGAGTGCGAGGAGCGACTCGTGCGCCAGGGCGCGGATGAAGGCGTCGCGGTCGGCGAAATGGTTGTAGAAGGTGCCGTTGGAGACGTCGGCGGCGTGGACGACGTCCGAGGCCGTCAGGGCATCGCCCCGTTCGGCGAGCACCTGGAGGCCGGCGTCGAGCAGCGCTCGGCGCGTGCGCTCGCGCTTGGGGGGACGGGGTTCGGTCATCGGGAAAACGGTAGCCAATCTCCTGAGAGTTGACAAGCATGTCAAAAATGACGACACTCCCAGTTATGCCGTTCACCCTCGCCACCGTCGACCACCGGGCCGCCCTCGTCTCGGGGGACGACTGGTTCGATCTCGAGACGGTGTCCGAGGGCGAGTTCTCCCCGGATCCGATGGCGGCGCTCGCCGGGCCGGATCGGCTGGCTGCACTCACCGCGACCCTGCCGGGCCGTTCCCCGGGTGGTTCGCTCGGCGCCGCGGTGCTCGGGCCACCGGTTCCCCAACCCCGAAACTGCTTCGCGATCGGCCTCAACTATCAGGCGCACGCCGACGAGGGGCAGATGGAGGTGCCGGCGAACCCGCTCGTTTTCACCAAGTTCCCGTCGTGTCTGGCCGGGCCGCGTGCCGACATCGAGATGCGCAGTGACCTGGTCGACTACGAAGGCGAGCTCGTCGTGGTCATCGGGCCCGGCGGGAAGGACATCGCGCCCCACAACGCCTGGGATCACGTCGTCGGCCTCACCGTCGGCCAGGACATCTCGGATCGGGCCGTGCAGTTCGCGGCGAGCCCGCCGCACTTCGATCTGGGCAAGTCGTTCGACACCTTCGGCCCGACGGGCCCCGTGATGGTGTCGCCCGAGTCGGTCGATCGCGACCGGCTGCGCATCATCACCGAGGTCAACGGCGAGGTGCGTCAGGACGGCACGACCGACGAGATGATCTTCGACATCCCGACCCTGGTCTCGTACCTCTCCCGAGTGACCACGCTCGCCACCGGCGACCTGATCTTCACCGGTACACCCGACGGCATCGGCGCGACGCAGGGCTCGTTCCTCGCCGACGGCGACGTCGTCACGACCCGTATCGACGGCATCGGAACGCTCACCAATCGTTGTGTCCGGAGCTCGGACCACCAGGTGACCTGAGGGTCGTCGATCACCCATCCGCCCCACCGACAAAGGACCACCATGCCCGACACCACTTCGGCCCGGCTCTCGCTGAGCCACGCCACGGTCGCCGTCCGCGACCTCGACGTCATGCTCGGCTTCTACTGCGACGTGCTCGGGTTCGTCGTCACCAACCGAGGCACCGCGCCCGACGGATCGGAGATGGCGTTCATCTCCCAAGACCCGAGCGAGCACCATCAGATGGTCTTCATTTCGGGCCTGCCGGAGAGCGAGCAGCAGTTCGTGATGGTGGACCACATGGCGTTCCGAACCGGGGGCCTCGACGACCTCCGTGCGATCGGTGCCAAGCTCGACCACGCCGGCATCGAGGGCGTCATCCCGATCGATCACGGCAATGCCTGGTCGCTGTACTTCACCGATCCCGAGGGCAACGGCCTCGAGTGTTTCGTCGACACACCGTTCCACGTCGCCCAGCCCTACGCAGACGGGTTCGATCTGCACGCCGACGACGCCACGATCGAGGCTACGACGCGAGCCAAGATCGAAACCGACGCCGAGTTCCAGCCGCTGTCGCAGTGGCAGGCCGGTCTGGCTGCCCGGCTCGACGCCGAGCGTTCGGGGGCCTGAGCGATGGATCTCGGCATCGCCGGTCGACGCGCCGTGTTGCTCGCGTCCAGTCGAGGACTCGGGCGCGCGTGCGCCGAGAGCATCGCCCGAGAGGGCGTGCACGTCGTGATCAACGGCCGCACGGCAGCCGATGTCGACGTCGCCGTGGCCGAGCTCTCGGCGGCCCACCAGGTCGAGGTCACCGGCGTGGTCGGCGACTCGACCACCCCCGACGTCCACGACGCACTGCTCGAGGCGTGCCCCGAGCCCGACATCGTGTTGCTCAACGGTGAGGGACCGGCACCCAAACCCTTCGCTCATCTCGACGCCGAGTCCCTCGATGCGGCCTTCCAGCAGGCGGTCATCGGTCCGGTCGCCTTCCTGCAGCGGGTCGTCCCGGGCATGGTCGACCGTGGATTCGGCCGGATCGTCGCGGTGAGCTCGGCGATGGTGAAGACGCCGAACCCGGTGATGAGCCTGTCGCACGGCACTCGCCTGGGGCTCGCCGGGATCTTGAAGGGACTGTCCAAGGACGTCGTGCCCCACAATGTGACCGTCAACCAGCTGTTGCCCGAGCGCTTCGACACGGGACGCCAACAGCAGATGGCGGAGCTGGTGATGCGCTTCAAGGGGGTCAGCTACGACGAGGCGCGCGCCGAGCAGGTCGCCTCCATCGCCGCCGGGCGGCTCGGCCGGCCCGAGGAGTTCGGCGATGCCTTCGCGTTCCTGTGCTCCGCCCAGGCCGGGTATCTCTCGGGCCAGAGCCTGCAACTCGACGGCGGCAGCTACGAGGGGGTGTTCTGAGCATGGACGCCGATCTGTTGATCGTCGGCGCCGGCCCGGTCGGCATGCTCGGCGGGATCCTGGCCGCGCGCCACGGCCTCTCGGCGGTGGTGGTCGAGCGCCGGACCGGCCCTCAGACCGCACCTGCGGCGCACGTCGTCAACGCCCGCACCTACGAGATCTTCCGTCAGGCCGGCCTCGACATGCCCCGGATCCACGCTGCGGGCAAGGATCGCTCCGAGGCCGGCCACGTGAACTTCGTGACCCGACTCGGTGGCGACCTGATCGGCCGACTGCCGTTCGAGCGTCAGGGCGACGCGTGCCTCGAGGTCACGCCGACGCCGCTGCGCAACCTCTCCCAGCACCGGCTCGAACCGATCCTCGCCGACGAGCTGCGTGCCTCGTCGGGCGTCGAGCTCCGCTACGGGATCCGCTGGGAGGACGCGGAGGACCAGGGGACCCAGGTGCGATCCGAGGTCGTCGACGCGGCGACAGGGGAACGACGCGAGCTCCGGACGCGGTATGTGATCGGCTGCGACGGCGCCGGCAGCCGGGTGCGGAAGCACCTGGGCATCGAGATGATCGGGCCGCCACTGCTCCAGTACTTCCTGATGATCCACTTCCGAGCCGATCTCCGCCCACTAATCGCCGACCGGCCCGGCGTGTTGCACTTCACCCTCGATCCTGAGGCCAACGGCGCGTTCGTGGCGCACGATCCCGGGTCGGATTGGGTCTACATGCACGGCATCGATCCCGACGAGGAGTCCGTCGAGGACTATCCCGACGAGCGGTGCCATCGCGTGATCGACAACGCCGCCGGGGTGCCGCTCGACGCCGAGGTGATCGGCAAGGGGACCTGGCGCATGAGTGCCCAGACAGCCGCAGACATGGGGAAGGGCCGCATCTTCCTGGCGGGGGACGCAGCCCATCGGTTCCCGCCAACCGGGGGTCTGGGCCTGAACTCCGGTGTCCAGGACATCCACGGGCTGCTGTGGCGCCTCGGCGCAATCGTGCGCGGCGGCGCCACCGAGCCCCTGCTCGACTCCTACGCGACCGAGCGACTGCCGGTCGCGCAGAACAACGCATCGCAGTCGGTCACGAACGCCTTGCGGATGGTTGCGCTCCCGGCTGCGCTCGGTACGGATCTCGAACCGACGACAGCCCGCCTGCATGCGTCGCTGGCCGATCCGAGCAAGGCCGACGCGATCGCCGCAGCCGTGGAGGAGCAACGGGAGCACTTCGACCTGTTCGGCCTCCAACTCGGCTATGTCTACGAGGACGGCGCAGTCGTCGCCGACGGTGCGCCGCACGAGTCGCCGTCGCCGAGCGTCTTCGAGCCGACCGCGCGCCCCGGCGCCCGGCTACCCCACGCATGGCTCGATCGGGTGGGGGGTCGTTCGACGTTGGATCTCGTGCCCCTGGACCGACCGGTACTCATCGGTGTCGGTGCCCACGACCGATGGGGGGAAGCGGCCAGGCGCGTCGGAATCGACCACGTGCGGATCGGGGTCGACATCGCGTCCCTGCCGACGTGGTCGGCGCTGTGCGAACTGGGGGAGACGGGTGCACTGCTGGTGCGTCCGGATCAGCACGTGGCGTGGCGGGCGCACGACGTCGACGCTGCCGACGGGCTCAGCCTTGCCGCCTCGGTGATCAGCGGACGTGTCGAGGTCGAGCCGCCGGCGTTGATCGGCGAGGATTGACCGGTGTCTCGCTCACCTCGTCAGATCATGGAGACCTACCTGCTCGAGGTCGGGGCCGCGGGTCGTCTCGACCTGATCGAGGAGATCGCCTGGCCCGACATGGTCGACGAGGCGAATCAGGCGTTCGGCGGTCCACCCGGCCGTGATGGGCTGATCGCCCACGTGACGGGCTTCCGTCGCAATGTCGCCGACCTCGAACTCGAGATCGTCGAGATCGTGGCCGAGCTCGATCGGGTCATGGCGCAGTGGACCTTCACCGGCGATCACGTCGGCCCGTGGCTCGGCCGTCCACCGACGGGCGGTCGCATCTCCGGCGAGGTGTTCAGCTTCTTCACCCTCCGCGAGGGTCGGATCAGCCGGTACCGCCTCTGGCTGGCCGCCGCGTTCCCCGAGATCGTCGTGTTCGACTCGTCACGCCCGGGCTAGGTCCGGGCCGCGATCCAGGTCACCAGCGCGTCGGTGATGTCGTCGCGGTTGGTCTCGTTGAACACTTCGTGGCGGGCATCGGGGTAGAGCGCCACGGTCACATCGGACACGCCGGCGTCGCGGTAGCGGGACGCAACGAGCTCGATCAGGTCGCCGCCGCCGGCGAGTGGGTCTGCGGTTCCCGAGACGAGATAGATCGGGAGGTCGCCGCGGATGGCGACGAGGCTCGCGACGTCGGCGGCCTCCGCCAGCGAACTCAGCATGCTGGCTGCGCCGGCCGGATCGAGGCCGAACCCACACCAGTCGTCGGCGACGTACGCGTCGACCTCGGCATCGTCGCGGCTCAACCAGTCGTACTCGGTCCGTGCCGGCTCGAACGGCGCGTTGAACGCCGAGAGGTCGACCTCCTGATCCGGATCGATCCCTGCGGAGATCACGTCGATCGCAGAGGTTCCGGACAACACGGCGCCGGCGAGCTGCTCGCTGTGATGCAGGAGGTACTGCTGTAATGCGAACGAACCCATGCTGTGGCCGATCATCACCACGGGGAGTCCAGGGTGGGCCGTGGTGGCGTGTTCGACGAGTTGGGCGATGTCGGCCATCAGGCCCGGCCAGCCGCCGGGGCCAAGAACGCCGGGTCCGCCGGTCGAAGCGGCGGTCCGGCCGTGGCCGCGATGATCGTTCGCATAGACGACCTTCCCGGACGCGGTGAGTGCGCCGGCGAGCCGGGCGTATCGCCCTGCGTGCTCGCCCATTCCGTGATTGACGACGACGACGCCGGTCGGCGCGGCGGCCGGGTCCCAGCGATAGCCGCCGACCTCGGTGCCGTCGGTGGCGATGTAGGTGAAGTGGTGCTCGGGCATCGGTGACTCCTGACGGCGCTCAGGTCGAGGGTTGGCGCGCGAGTCGCCGTCCTCCCCGTTTGTAGTCGCCGCGACGTCGACCGTCAGGTCGTGATGCCGGCGACGTCGTCGATCACGCCCAACGCCGTGTCCTGGCGGGTCACGTCGATGAGATGCGCTGGCGTCGAACGCACGAGTGGACCGGTCATCTTCTTCGGCCGTGAGGTGTATGTCGCCCCGTTCTCGTACGGGCCGCCGTTTCCGGTGAGGACGTCGATGTAGCGGGCCGCGCCCTGCTCCACGGGCTGATCCATGCCGATGAAGCGCCCGACTCGGCGCATGACGCCGACCATCATCTTGAACGGACCGGTGACATGGCGGGCGGCGTTGGTGCCCATGTTGGCGCCGGGGGAGACGGTGACGAACGTGCGCTCGCCCCCATGCCGGCGGGCCATCGCGGCCGACCACCACGCGGAGAACGCCTTCGTCGATGCGTACTGCTTGTTGCCGTCGTAGGCGACGTCGGCGTCGGCCCGGGCGAAGCTGGCCATCGCCTCGGCCGGTGAGGCTCCGAACGGCGAGGGTTCGCCGCGGACGAAGTCGTAGACCCCCATCCCCATCGCCTTGGGCAGATCGTCGTTGGCCGCCTCGGACCCGACCAGCACGATGACGGCGCCGTCGTTGACGAGCTCGGCGTCGAGGAGTGCCTCGGTGATGATGTGGTGCCCGACGATCGACGCCGCGAACGCCATCTCGACTCCGTCGCTCGTGCGGTCGAGGGACGCGGGGACCATGCCCGCGTTGAGCAGCACGGAGTCGAACGCCGCACCCCGCTCGATCAGCTCGGCGGCTGCCGCGTTCGACGAGGCGATCTCGGCAACGTCGACGACCAGGGTCGAGAACGGGTCGACGCCGGTCGCCTCGACGAGTGCTGCACGCGCTTCGTCGGCCTTCGGCTGGGTCCGGCAGGCGAGGACGATCGAGCCGTATCCGAGTTCGGCCAGCTGTCGCGCGGCTTCGAAGCCGAGGCCGGAGTTGGCGCCGGTCACGAGGGCGCGGTGGTCGGAGTGGGGGGAGTCGGTCATCGGGATTTCCTTTTCAGAACGTATGGTCCAATATTGCCGGAATCAGGCGAGGATCGCCATCCCCCGAACGGGGGAGGGCGGGAAATCCTCCCCGACGGGCCAGACTCGACCAGATGAGCGGTGCGCCCGACCCGCAGCTGACCACGGTGTCTCGATCCCGGCTGGCGCGGGTCGGGTGGCTGGTCCTCGGGCTCCTCGCCGTCGCCGTGGGCGGGGTCGGCATCATCGTGCCGGGACTGCCGACGACGGTGTTCTTCATCATCGCCGCGTGGGCCTTCTCGAAGTCGAGCCCGCGGCTGGAAGCGTGGGTGCTCGGTCTGCCGACGATCGGCCCGATGGTCCAGGATCACCGCGACGGACTCGGCATGCCCCGGCAGGCGAAGGTGATCGCCATCTCCATGATCGTGTTCTTCGTGGGGCTCAGCTCGTGGCTGGTCGGTGGCTGGGCGATTCGGGGTGTGATCGTCGCGGCCGGTGTGGTCGGCGTGTCCTACATCTGGTTCCGGGTACCGACCAAGGAAGACGTGCTCGCGCGTCGAGCGGCCGGCGACGAGGTCTGATCAGAACCCGAGCGTGCGCTCGAGGTCGTCGAGAATCAGGTGCGCAGCGGCGATCGAGATCCCGTTCCAGATGCCCCCGTCGACCAGGAACACGCGATCGTTCTGCACGGCATCGAGGGTCTGCCAGAGGGGACTGGCGAGCATCTCGTCGTACGCCGAGGTGTCGAAAGGATCGTCGACATAGACATAGATCGCGTAGGCGTCGACGTCGGTCAGCGTCTCGAGGCTCACGTCGGTGGCGAAGCCTTCGATCGACTGCTGGTTCGCCGGCCGTTCGATCCCGATCTCCGCCATCAGCACGCTCTCGGTCGTGCCATGACGAAGCGAGAGGCCGGCGCCGTCCGCGAAGACCCGCAAGACCGACACCGGCTCGCCTGCGACCTCGGACGCCGCCAGACGACTCCGCAGGTCGGCGATCCGGGTGTCGAGTTCCTCGATGATCTCGGCGGCGCGATCCTCCAGGCTGAACAGGCGGGCCACGTCGGTGAGGTTCGTGCGCAGCTCGTCCGACGAGGCATAGCCGTACCGGTAGGCGTAGGTGGGGGCGATCTCGGTCGCGAGTTCGTACTGCAGCTGCAAGAGCGGGGTACCGGGGCCGATGATGAGGTCGGGTTCCAGGGCGGCCAGGGCCTCGATGTTGATGCGCAGCCCGGTGTCGGCGGAGACGTCGACGATGCCCTCGAGTTGGTCGGCGAGGAAGTCGGGAACGGCGTTCGGGTTGACGGCCATGCCGACGGGTCGCACGCCGAGTTCGAGCAGGTTCGCCAGGGAGGTGTCGTCGCCGGCGAAGACCCGCTCCGGCACGGCCGGGATCGTCACCGCGTTGTCGAAGGCGTCCACCACGTCCAGCGGCATGGTCCGAAGCGTGGTCGTCGTGGTCGCTTCGGTCGCGGCCGCGCCGTCGTCCGCCGGTGGATCATCGACCGTCGATGTGTCCTCGGTCGCCGGCGGCTCGTCGGCCGCCGGCTCCTGCGTGGTGGTGGATTCGCCGACGGTGGTCGTGGTCTCGGCAACCGGACCGGCGGCGTCGGGGTCGCCGTCCGTACCCCCGCATGCGGAGGTGACGAGGAGGAACGTCGCGAGGGCGGCAGAGAGGCGGAGGCGTCGCATTCGAGCAGCGTACCGACCCGTTCAGCGGGCTGATGATGCCCCGTTAGGCATGGCTACGCTGCAGCACCATGCGTGTCGCTCGTGTCCTGCTGGCTTGCCTGCTGATCGCAACCGCCTGCGGCGGCGACCCTGCGACGTCGGATCCCGCCGGCGAGGGCGCGACCGGCTCCGGAGGATCGGTCGAGGCCGTCGAGCCCGACGACGCCGTGGGTTCCGAGGACGACGCCGGCGCGTCGGGGTCAGAGGCCGACGGCGGACCGTTCCCCGTAACGATCGAGCACGCCTTCGGCTCCACGACGGTCGAGGCCGAACCCCAGCGGGTGGTCACCTACGGATTCGCCGACCACAGCTATGTCCTCGCGCTCGGGGTCGTCCCGGTCGGGCTCCGCAAGACCTTCGACGATCAGTCGTTCACGGTGTGGCCCTGGGCCCAGGCAGCGCTCGGTGGTGCCGAGGTGACGCTGCTCGGTTCCCTCGAGCCGAGTTTCGAGACGATCGCGGCCCTGGAGCCCGACCTCATCGTGGCGGTGAACGCCGACGTCGACGACCAGGTCTACGGCCTCCTCTCGGCGATCGCGCCGACGATCGCCCGCGGGGAGGGCGTGTCGCTGCAGGGCACGCCCTGGCGGGAGATGACCGAGATCACCGGACGAGCGTTGGGTCGTGTCGACGAGGCCCAAGCCGTGATCGACGACCTCGAGGATCGATTCGCCGCGGTCCAGACCGAACACCCCGACTTCGTGGGGTCGACCGCATCGGTGGTCTTCTACACCGCGTCGACCGGTCGCCTCGGCACCTACTCCGCGGACAACAACCGCTACCAGTTCCTGGCCGAGCTGGGGTTCGATCCGCCGCCGGTCGTCGTCGAGGCCGGCGCCGGCGACATCCTCGTCGAGTTGGGTGAGGAGCGCATCGACCTGATCGACGCCGACGTGGTCATCTGGAATCCCGCCGACGAGGTCTCGACCGAGGAGATCCGGACCATCCCGACCCGTGCGGTCGCGCTTCCGGCGGCTGCGGAAGGCCGCGAAGTGATCGGCGATCTGTTCCTTTCGGCCGCGCTCACCGAGGCGAGCCCGCCGAGCCTGCTGTACGCACTCGAACGGCTCGTGCCGGAGCTGTCGGCCGCGATCGACGGTGATCTCGCGACGCCGGCTCCGTCAGCGGTCGGCCTCTACGAGACCGGTGCCCCGGCGGCGCCGACCGCCGCGGAGCAGGCGGCGCTCGATGCGTGGGAGGCGGTGCTGAGCCCGGATGCCACCGACGACGAACGGCGCCCCCACATCGCCGACTACGACGACCTCGCCGAGACCGTGATCGCGGGCGTCGCGGCGGGCGACGCACTCGGCGGCGTCACGATCACGCCGACGCGTGCGACGATCGACGGCGACATCGCGATCGTGACCTTCGATGCATCGCTCGGCGACGCGACGACCTCGGATCTGATCACCACACTCGATTTGATCGATGGGGTGTGGGTGGCGCGGCGAGCCGAAGTCTGTCTCTACATCGGCTTCGTCGGTGTCGAGTGTCCGCCGGCGGGCTGAGCCTCACGCCCGCCGAGCGAGCACGGCGTCCGCGAACCGGGCGGGTGCCTCCGGATCGAACTCGAGCCGCAGCGCCGGTTCGTTGACCTCGACCTCGATGACGACGGGCCCGGTCTCGCGCACCATCAGATCGACCCGCACGTAGGCGGGCTCGGCGGGCAGCAACGGCACGACATCGGCGGCGAAGGCGATCAGATCCGCCGATGGCACGCGGGCGGCGCTGGCGCCGGCGTAGAGACCGTTCTCGGCGACCTCGGCGGGAGCCGCCACCCGTTGGAAGGCGTGGGAGTACTCGCCGTCGAAGAAGACCAGCGACCACTCTCCGCCGCCGAGGTCGTCGATGAACTCCTGGAGGAGCAGGGTGCGGCCGGAGTGACGCGCTGCGGCGAGTGCTTCGTCGAGCCGCTCCGGCCCCACCAACGACACGCCCACACTGCTCGCCCCGACGAGCGGTTTCACGACGACCGGTTCGTCATCCGCGAGCCAGCCCGGCCGCAGACTCATCCAGGGCTCGATCACCGAGGTCAGCGGGATCGTCACGCCCTGGCCTGCGAGCTCGAGCAGGTAGCGCTTGCGAAGGCTCCAGACGACCAGATCGACGGGGTTGACGACGGTCGCGCCTGCGGCGGTGATGGCCCGCAACCACCGCTCGTACCCCTCGACGTCGGTGTGGTAGTCCCAGCTCGAGCGGATGACGACGAGGTCGGCTGGATCCGTCCACGCGGGGTCAGGTGCATTCCACGGGCGGTCGCGCACCTCGACGCCGCGCTGCGTGAGTTCGGCGGCCAGGAGCGCGTCGCTGTCGGAGAGCGTCGGGTAGGTGGTGCACGTGACCAGGTCGACCCGCATCATCGGCCCGCCCGGTCCAGGACTGCGTCGGCGAAGCGTCGGGGCGCGTCGGGATGGAGGTGGAGGCAGATCGATGGCTCGTTGACCTCGACCTCCATGACGACCGTCCCGGCCACGCCGACCATGAGGTCGACTCTGGCGTAGACCGTCGGCCCAGGCAAGAGTTCGAGCACCCCTTCCGCCAGGGCGATCAGCTCCGTTCCGGGATCGCCGCCTCGGACCGTTCCTCCGTACCCGCTGTTCACCCGGAACTCGCCCGGCACGGGGACCCGTTGAAAGGCGTGTGAGTATCGTCCGCCGAGAAACACGAGGGCCCATTCGCCGTCGGCGACGTCGTCGACGAACTCCTGCACGATCAGTTCTGTGTCGCCGCTCGCCATGGCCGCCAACGCCTCGGGTGCGTCATCGGCATCGAGGAGCTCGACCCCGACGCCGCTGGCGCCGACCAGGGGCTTCACGACCACCGGTGCCTCGCCGGTCACCCAACTCGGCACGTCGGTTGCGCCCGCACCAATGCGGGCCGTCCGCGGGAGCGGTGCGCCCTGCGCGATGAGTTCGAGGAGGTACTGCTTGCGGAGGTTCCACCGGACGAGTTCGAGCGGGTTGAGCAGCGTCGAGACCGCATCGACCTCGGCGACCCAATCCTCGTAGCGGTCGACGTCGGTGTGGAAGTCCCAGCTCGAACGGATCACGACCACATCGCCACCCTCCCGGTCAGCGTCGCCCGGGTCGTTCCAGGGGCGAGCGCGGACCTCGGCGCCCCGACGGGCGAGCTCGTCGGCCAACAGCGCGTCGCTGGCGGTGATCTCGGGGTAGGCGAGCCCGGTGACGAGGTCGATGCGCAGTGTCATCGACGGGGCTCCGGGCCGGAGGGCATGGTGAACAGCAAGGCCGTTCCGAGCAGCCCGACCACGAGGGCGGTGATCTGGGCGGCGCGGTGACCCGACTCATCGATGATCAGCCCCATCGTCGGCGGACCGATGAGGCCGCCGACACCGGCTGCGGTGTAGAGCGCGCCGAGCACGCCGCCCATGCCGACCACGCCGAACCGGTCGGCGACGACGGCGGGCGACAGGGCGATGAAGCCCCCGTAGGCGACCCCGAGCGCGATCGCGAAGACGACCAGCATGGTGTAGTTGGCGTCCGCCAGCAGCCAGATCACGAAACTCAGCGCCAGGCCGAGGAAGGACAGCTGATACAGCCGAATGAGCCCGAAGCGACCAGCGATCGCGCCGAACCCGAGCCGGCCCACGATCGAGGTCATGCCGATGAGTCCGAGCAGAACGGCCGCGGAGCCGTCGACACCCGTGATGTCGACATAGTCGGCCATGAACACGAACGGCGTGAAGAGGGTGATGGAGATCAGCAGCGACGACACATAGAGGATCCAGAAGTCCGAGCGTCCGCGGATGGCGTCGCGTACCGGGACCGGCTGGTCCGAGCCGCCGGGCGGCCGGTGCGCTCCCACCGCGGCGATCACGAGGAGTCCTCCCGCGACGAGGGCGAGCATCCGGTACGCGTCGCGCCAGCCGCGATCGTCGATGACCCATTCGACGACCGGCACGAGCACCAGGGTGCCGGTGCCGATCCCGGCGACGGCGAGCCCGAGGGCCAGGGTGCGGCGCCGCTCGAACCACCCACCGACGGTCGCGACCATGGGGACGTAGCAGCACGCCACGCCGAGACCGACGCCGAGTCCGTAGGTGAGATAGCCGAGCTCGATCGACTCCACCTCGGCGGTGAGAAGCAGCCCGATCGTCATCGCGGCGGCGCCGAACAGCACCACCGGCCGAGGCCCGATCCGATCGGCGACCCGCCCGGTGAAAATACCGAGCGCGAAGTAGGCGAACGTCGTGAGGGCGAAGAAGAGGGCGGTCTGTGAACGGTTGGTGCCGAACTCGTCGGCCATCGGGCCGAAGAACTCGCCGAAGCTGTAGGCGACGCCGAAGACGGTGAACAGCGCGGCGAACGCGGACGCGACGACCGCCCACCCGCGCGGAGCGTCGATTTCGGCTGTCGTCGGGGGCACCCGCCGGGTCAGCGTCGCTTCACCGTGACCGGCAGGCTCGAGTACCCGTGGACGAACGACGACCACACCCGCTCGGGCTCGTCCTGGATCTCGACCCGCTCGAAGCGTTCGAGCATCTCTTCCCACAGGACGCGCAGCTGCAGCTCGGCGACACGGCTACCCATGCAGAAGTGGATGCCGTAGCCGAACGCCAGCTGCCGATCCGCGTTGTGGCGCTCGATGTCGAGGACCGACGCGTTCTCGAAGACGTCCTCGTCTTGATTGGCGCTGATGTACCACATCAGTACCTGGTCGTCCTTCTTGATCTGCTTGCCGCCGAGCTCGGCGTCGCGCATGGCGGTGCGGCGCATGTACGACAGCGGCGTCTGCCAACGGATGACCTCGGGGACGAACTTCGTGATCAGGCTCGGATCGTCCTGGAGCTTCGTGTACTGGTCGGGGAACTTGTTGAGCCCGTAGACACTGCCGGTCATGGTGTTGCGGGTGGTGTCGTTGCCGCCGACGATCAGCAGCAGCAGGTTGCCGAGGTGCTCGAAGGGCGACATGTCCTTGGTCGCCTCGCCGTTGGCGAGCATCGTGACGAGGTCGAAGCCGTCGCCGCCGCGCCGCTCGTCCCACAGCCGTCCGAAGTAGTCGACGCAGCCGAGGAGTTCGTCGATCTTCTGCTGTTGGGACTCGACCACTCCGCCGGGGGCGGGGATGGCGAAGACGATGTCGGACCAGCGCGTCAGCATGCGGCGGTCCTCCATGGGGAAGTCGAAGAGGGTGGCGAGCATGAGGGTGGTCAGCTCGATCGAGACCGTGTCGACCCAGTCGAACTCCTCGTTCTCGGGAAGCGAGTCGAGCAGGGCGGCGGTGCGCTCGCGGATCATCGGCTCGATGTTGCGCAGGTTGCTGGGCGCCGACACGCTGCGCACCGTCTTGCGCTGCTGGGTGTGGTTCGGCGGATCCATCGCGATGAACGGCGTGAGCTGCTGGGGAATCTGCTGCTCTTCCATCTGGTCGAGCGACAGGCCGAGGGTGATGCCGCTGGCCGACGAGTAGGTCTCCCAGTCGCCGTCGACGGCCCGCACGTCGTCGTACTTCGTGACCGACCAGTAGCGGCCTGCGGTGTCGAGCTCGTTGAAGTGGACCGGATCCTCGGCCCGAAGGCGGGCGAAGTGGTCCTGCCACCGGTCCTCTTTGAAGAGGTGGGCGTTGAGCGGGTTGATCTCCTCGATCGGGACGTCGTAGGCGCCGGGGGCGTTCGCCCCCTTCTCCGCCATCTCCATCTCCGGGGTGACGACATCGGGGTTGAAGATCTGTCGCGTCTCTTGGGCCATGTCGGTCATCGTGCGCTCCTCGTCGAGACTTACAGTGTAGACCGAACCGGCCTGGCGGGTTCCAGCACACCCGCCGGTTGGGGCGGCGGGCCGTCGGCGCCTACCGTTGCCCCTCGTGGCCACCGAAGGATCAGACCCCATGGCATCCGCCACCGAACGCGTCGACGCGATCGTGCTCGGGGCCGGCGTCGCCGGCATCTACCAGATCAAGCGTGTCACCGATCTCGGGCTCGACGCCGTGCTCCTGGAGGCCGACGACGACCTCGGCGGCACCTGGTACCGGAATCGCTATCCCGGGGCCCGGTTCGATTCCGAGAGCTACACCTACGGCTACTCGTGGTCGCCGGAGCTCCTCGAGGAATGGCACTGGACCGAGCGGTTCTCGCCGCAGCCGGAGACCCTGCGCTACCTGAACTATGTCGCCGACCGCTTCGATCTCCGGCGGTATATGCGCTTCGGGCAGCGGGTGGAGTCGATGGTGTGGGACGACGCCGACCGACGATGGACGGTCACGACCGCCGACGGCGTCGTGCGTTCGGCCCGCTGGGTGATCACCGGCGTCGGTGTGCTGTCGGTGCCGACGCTGCCGAGGATCGACGGGGTCGATGACTTCGGCGGCATCGCGTTCCATACCCACGCCTGGCCGGCGGAACCACTCGACCTCTCCGACCAACGGGTCGGGATCATCGGCACGGGTGCGACGGCGATCCAGATCATCGGGGCGATCGCCCCCGAGGTGGGCGAGCTGACGGTCTTCCAGCGACGGCCCAACTGGAGTGTGCCGCTCAACAACAGCGAGATCGACGACACCGAGATGGCGGCGATCCGTGCACGGTACGACGAGATCTTCGCCAACTGCGCGGTCACGCCCGGCGGGTTCGAGCACGTGGCCGACCGGCGGGGCTTCGACACCCTGTCGCCCGAGGAGCGTCGCGAGACGTGGGACCGGCTCTACGACGAGCCGGGGTTCGCGCTCCTGCTCGCCAACTTCCCCGAGACGTTCTTCGACGACGACGCCAACCAGGAGCTCTCGGACTATGTGGCCGACCGAATCCGTGAACGGGTCGACGATCCCGAGACCGCAGAGAAGCTGATCCCGCGTGACCACGGGTTCGGCATGCAACGCCTGCCGCTCGAGACCGACTACTTCGAGGCCTACAACCGCGAGAACGTGCGCCTGGTCGATCTCAGCGCCGCACCGATCGAACGCATCACCCCCACCGGCCTGCGCACCAGCGACGCCGAGTACGACCTCGACGTCCTGATCTACGCGACCGGTTTCGATGCGATCACCGGTGCCCTCGGCAAGATCGACATCCGCGGCGTCGACGGCATCGCGCTGCAGGACCTTTGGCGCGACGGACCGAGCACCTACCTGGGCGCCCTGGTGCACGGCTTCCCGAACCTGCTGATGGTCGGCGGGCCCCAGAGCGTCTCGGGCTCGACCAACTATCCCCGCGCGCTCGAGACCGCCGTCGACTGGATCAGCGAGTTGCTCGAGCACGCCGTCACCGCCGGCCACACCCGACTCGAGGTCACCGCGGAGGGCCAGGACTGGTGGGAGGGAGAGGTCCGCTACTCCCAGAGCAAGATGCCGTTCGGACACACCTCCAAGAGCTGGTTCACCGGCTACAACTCCAACGTCGACGGTCACGAGGCGGGGCAGATCCGTCACCAGGCCTACTGGGGTGGGGCACCCCGCTTTCGGGCATTCCTCGACCGGGCGACCACCGAGGGCTACCCACAGATCGACCTGCGCTGAGCTGCGGCCCATACTGACCGGGTGAAGATCCGCTACAAGCTCACCGGTGCGCCGCTCGGCTACACCCTCGCGAAGGTCGACGGCACGGCGGAGCCGTATGGCGACTTCGGCGCCACCCTCTGGAGCGACGATCGTCTCGTGTCGGCCGTGCTCAAGGAACTCGTGTTCTTGCGCTGCTCGATCGTCAACGAGTGCCCCACTTGACTCACGAGTCATGTCGCCTCGGCGAGGCGACGCGGGCTCAGCGACGAAGAGATCGAGGCGATCGAGCACCCGGAGCGTTGGCCCGACGTGTTCGACGAGCCCGCCCGGTGGGTGCTGTGCCTCGCCGACGAGACGAGCGGGGCCTCGAGCCACGAACTCAGCGCGGAACTGGTGAGCGGTCTGCGGACCCACTTCAGCGAGGACGAGCTCGCCGAGCTGGTGCTGGTCGCCGGTCAGGCCAACCTCAACAACCGCGCCGGCAACGCGGCGAAACAGCTGCTCGGCGACGGGTCCTGAGCCTCGGCGACCCCGGGCGTGGCGCGTGCGTGCCGACGACGGTTCACGACCCGGACGCTCGTGCACCTAGTGTCGGCGCAGCCGCCGAGAACGGAGCGATGATGGGGCAGAACCAGCGAGCCGCGATCCAGATGTCCGACGACGAGGTGCTGGCGTTCATCGAACGGAGCCGCACCGCCACCATGGCCACCGTCGGCCCTGACGGAAGCCCTCACCTGGTTGCGATGTGGTACGCCGTCGTCGACGGGCAGATCTGGTTCGAGACCAAGGCCAAGGCACAGAAGGTCGTCAACCTCCGCCGGAACCCCCAGATGACGGTGATGATCGAAGACGGCCTCACCTACGACGCTCTCCAGGGCGTCGCCCTGGAGGGCCGCGGCGAGATCGTCGATGATCCAGACGCCCTCTGGGCGGTCGGTGTGAGCGTGTGGGAGCGTTACAACGGGCCGTACTCCGACGACGTCAAGCCACTCGTCGAGGTCATGTTGCACAAGCGAGTCGCCGTCCGCCTCGACGTTTCCCGCACCCGGAGCTGGGACCACACCAAGCTCGGCATGGATCCGATTCCCCTCGGCGGAACGACCGCACCGGACGCCTGAACGCTGCCGGAGCGGGACTGGACGTTTGTTCAGTCTGGTGTACGGTGGCCGGCGTGAGCACCGCTGCCGTGAGTCCCGTCGCGTCGATCGAGGCCCTCATCGTCTCGGTCCCCGCCGAGGGCAATGCCTTCGCCGAGGGGGCCGAGGAGACCCTGCTGGTACGGATCAGCGACGACGACGGCCGCTACGGCATCGGTGAGTGCCCGTGCACCCCCGAGGTCATCAAGGCGATGATCGAGCAGGAGACGATCCACTTCTGGAGCCAGGGGATCCCCGACCTCGTGATCGGCGCCGATCCGGTCGAGGCGCGGGCGATTTTCGACCGGGTGTACCACGGCAGCTTCTACCACGGCCGCCGCGGCACCTTCGTCCAGGCGATGTCGGCGATCGACATCGCGCTGTGGGATCTCGCCGGCAAACAGCTGGGGGTTCCGGTGTACAAGCTGCTCGGCGGGGCCCGGTCCGAGCGCATCCGGCCCTACGCCACGTGCTACCCGGGCGACATCTACGACGGCCCGATGGGCCCCATCGTCGACGAGATCGCACGGCAGGCGGGGATCGCGGTCGAGCAGGGCATCACCGCGATCAAGGTGCCGGTGCTGTTCGGCCCTGAGGTCAGCGACAGGCAGATCGTCGACTTCACTCGGCTCTCGCGGGAGATGGTCGGCGACGACGTCGTGCTCGCCCTCGACTTCGGATACCGGTGGCACGACTGGTACGACGCGGCCGCAACCCTCAGGCGCATCGAGCCCCACGACATCCACTTCGCCGAGGCGCCACTGCGCCACGACGATCTCCACGGCCACGCCCGACTCGCCGCCGTGTCGCCCGTGCGGGTCGGTGGCGCCGAATTCGCCGCCGGCCGATGGGAGGTCCGCGAGTGGCTCGAGACCGGCGGGGTGTCGCTCGTCCAGCCGGGTGTGAGCCGTGCCGGCGGGTTCACCGAGCTCATGCGCATCGCCGAGATGTGTGAGATGTACGGCGCCAGCCTGATGCCGCACAGCTTCGCCACCGGCATCACCGACATGGCCAACTTCCATCTCATGGCCGCGGCGATGACGATCCCGATGGTCGAGTTCCGGTCGTCGCGTCTGGGCCCGTCCCGCCTGCGGACCGAGCTGGTGACGCCGCCAGAGCCCGACTTCGTCGACGGCTTCGCCGAGCTGCCGTCCGAACCGGGGCTGGGCCTGACGCTCGACGAGGCGCTGGTCGAGCGCTACACCCGAGTCGTCGGTTCGTGAGCGATCTCGACGATCCTCGTCCGGTGGGCGGTGACGCCCGCGAGATCGAGGCCTCCAACCCGTTCCTCGGCAATCGGCTCGGGATCGACGCCACACCAGGGTTGCTCGGCGCGACGATCGGGGACCGAACGACCGAGGTGCGGTTCGATGGCGGCACGGTCCATCGGTTCCACCACCAGTGGTTGCGTCACTCCTGCTACGCACCCGAGTTCGGCAACCCGGCCGACGGCATCCGTTTCAGCACGGTGATCTCGTTCGATCGCGACATCCGACCCGAGACGGTGACGATCGTCGATGACGAGGTGCAGGTCGTCTGGGAAGACGGCCACGAGTCGCGGTACGCCGCCGATTGGCTCTGGCATCACGCCTACGACGGCGACGCGCGGCAGCGGCGGGCCCGCTGGCGGCCGACGCTGTGGCGGGCCGAGCTCGCCGATCGGTTCCCCTCCGTTGCGTGGGCCGACGCATCCGACGGGGGAGTGGGCCAGCTGTCGCTCTACGAGCGACTGCGCGACTTCGGCATCGTTCGGGTGGAGGGCCTGGGCGCTGATCCATCGATGACCGAAGCCCTGGCGGCTCTCGCTGGCCCCATCCACGAAACGACGGTGTACGGGCGGATCTACGACGTCAGGGCCGAGCCGGTCGCGAAACTCGGGGCCAAGACCGGCATGCCCCAGGCGCCCCACATCGACGACGCCTTCACCTACTCGCCGCCCGGCATCGACGTCTTCCACTGTCTGGTCAACACCGACGAGGGCGGGCTCAGCACCTACGTCGACGGGTTCGCCATCGCGGTGGCCATCGCCGACGAGGCCCCCGACGCCTACGACGCGCTGACCTCACTGTCGGTCAGTCACATCCGGCGTCATCCCGGCGAGATCGACTTCCGCCACCGCGGACCCCTCATCGCCCTCGACGAGTTCGGGCGACCCCGCGGTATCCGCTACTTCGACCGGGCGCTCGCCCCCCTCGATGTCGAGCCCGACGACGTCGACCGGCTGTACGACGCCATCCGCGAGTTCAACCGGCGAATGGTGAGCGACGAGTTCATCGCCCGGATCCGCGTCGCGCCCGGCGACGGCGTCCTGATCGACAACCACCGGGTCATGCACGGCCGCACTGCGTTCGATCCGGCCGCCGGCCGCCACATCCGGCTCTGCCACGTCCCGCGCGACGAGTTCCACGCCCGCTGGCGCGAGCTCGCCCGTCGTCTCGCGCCCGCCGACCACGACCTGCACCTGCCGCAAGGCTCGATCTGACCGGAGACCCACCATGTCGATCCGACCCGAGAAGTGGGCCGACCCCGGGAACAAGCTCTTCCCGTACCAGGTCGGGTTCACCGCCCCGCCCCAGGACTTCGACGCGGCGCCATCGGACTTCCTGCGGATGTGCCCGCCCGAGGTCGGTGTGCACGGCCGCCTGCTCCACGCCCCGGTCTACGAGCACCAGCTCTCCCAGCGCGCCGACAACTTCCACCTGCTCGAGGAGTACGTGCACTGCATGAGCAACGCCGGCGTCGACGTCGCCGGTCAGGTCGGAACCAACTGGGTGCACGCCAACGGCACCGACGTGCACGACATCCGCCGCTTCGTCGCCGAGATGAGTGACCGGTACGAGATGCCGTTCCACATGGCCGGCCTCACCCTCGTCGAGGCGTGCGAAGCGATGGGGTATGAGCGGGTCGCGCTGAACTCGGTGTACTTCTGGCCGGACTGGCGAGACGGCGTCGTGCGGTTCCTCCGCAGCGCCGACATCGACGTCGTCTGGTACGGCAACTTCGTCGACCAGGGGTGGTACGCGACCCAGGAGGAGGTCAACGACCACACCTGGATCTTCCCGGGCGCGCTCGCCCTCGAGTCGATGCGCCATGCGAGGGACCAGGCACCGGACGTCGACGCGATCCTCGTCAACGGCATGTCGAACTACCGCGACGCGAACGGCCTGCCGCAGCGCTTGGCGACCCTCGCCGCCGACATCGAGACCGAGATCGACATGCCGGTGCTCGCCGCCGACATCACGCTCTACTGGCGCATCTTCACGACCCTCGGGCTGGCCCCGCTCGGCCGTCAGGGTTCGCTGCTCGCCTCGCTCCAGTCCGACTGACCACGCCGACTGACCACAAGGACCCACATGTTCCTCACCCTCTGGGCGACACCCCGTTCCACCTCCACCGCCTTCGAGTGGATGATGCGACAGCGCGGCGACTTCGCCTGCTTCCACGAACCCTGGAACGAGCTGTACTACTACGGCGAGGACCGGGTCAGTGCGCGCGACGACGAGGTGGAGCCGAAGCCCGGCCACACCTATGCGTCGGTCTGGGGCGAGCTCACCCGGGCGGAGACCGAGTCCGGGGCCGTCTTCGTCAAGGACTTCGCCTACAGCGTCGAGCACGAGTTGACCGACGATCGGCTGACGACCATGACCCACAGCTTCTTGATCCGCGACCCACGCCGCGTCATCCAGGGGCTGGCCAAGCACTGGCCCGACTGCACCTACGACGAGGTGGGCTTCGAGTCGCTCCACCGACTGTTCGACCGCCTCGCCGACCGCGACGGCACCCCGCCGCCGGTGATGGCCTCGGCCGACCTGCTCGACGATCCCGCAGGGACGACCGCCGCCTACTGCGAGGCGGTCGGCATCCCCTTCCTGTCCGACGCCCTCCAGTGGGAGGAAGGGGAACGGGACGAGGTCAGCTGGTATGGCGAGGGGACCGGTCCCTGGCACGACAACCTGCGTGCGAGCACCGGCATCCAGAAGCCGAAGACCGAGTACCCGCCGATCGAGGACGATCCGCGTCTGGTCGAGTTCTACGAGCGAAGCCTGCCGCTCTACGAGGCCATGTTGGCCCACGCGATCGAGCCGGCGTCGCTCTGATCAGGGCGTGATCGAGACGATCTCCGAGGGAGCCGAGAGGTTGCCGGCGTCGTCGCGGGCCCGCACCTGGTAGCGGTAGAGCGTGCCGGCCTCGACGGTGTCGTCGGTGAAGTCGGTCGTGGCGCCGCCGGTGAACCCGCGGTACACCCAGTTGCGGTGCACCAGGTAGGAATCGACGCCGACGTCGTCGGTCGACGGATCCCAATCGACGGTGACCGAACCGTCGGCACCGACGGACAAGATCACGTTCTGGGGCACCGACGGCGGCGTGACGTCCTGGCCGACGCCGATCGACTGGATGGCCGACGGCTGGGAGTAGGAGTTGTCGAACGCCTGCGCCCGCACCTGGTAGCGGTAGGTGTTGCCGAACGACACGTTGGGGTCGATCAGGCTGGTCTCGGTGAACGAGACGAAGCCGATGTACTGGAAGTCGCGGTGGACGACGTAGCCCTTGGCGTCGGCGACCTGCTCCCAGGTGATCGTGACCTGGTCGACGTCGTTGGTCGTGAGGTTGACGTTCGCCGGGGTGCCGAACGGCGGGAGGCCGCCGTCGTTGAACACGGTCACCGACTGGAGTGCGGTGGGCGCCGAGTAGGAGTTGTCCTGCGCCTGCGCCCGGATCTGGTAACGGTAGGTCTCGCCCTGCACGACATCGGTGTCGACCCACGACGACTCGGTGAACGGCACGAAGCGCACGAACTGGAAGTCGCGGTGGATCACATAGCCCTTGGCATCGGCGACCTGGTCCCAGGCGATCGAGACCTGATCGATGCCGTTGGTCGTCACCTGCGGGTTGGCGGGCGTGCCGAACGGGGGCAGTCCGCCCTCGTTGAAGACCGTGATCGACTGGAGCGGCGTCGGGATCGAGTAGCTGTTGTCCTGGGCCTGGGCGCGGATCTGGTAGCGGTACGACTCACCCTCGACGACGTCGGTGTCGGTCCAGGACGTCTCGGTGAACGGCACGAAGCGCACGAACTGGAAGTCGCGGTGGATGACGTAGCCCTTCGCATCGGCGACGCCCTCCCAGCTGATGTCGACCTGGTCGACGCCGTTGGTGGAGAGGGTGGCGTTGGCGGGGGTTCCGAACGGTGGGAGGCCGCCCTCGTCGAACACGGTGATCGACTGGATGGGGCTCGGGGGCGAGTAGGAGTTGTCGAGCGCCTGGGCTCGCACCTGATACCGGTAGGTCTCGCCCTGGGTGAGGCCGGTGTCGACCAGCTGAGTGGTGCCGGGGCTGATGAACCCGATGAACTGGAAGTCGCGGTGGACGAGGTAGCCCTTGGCGTTGGCGACGGGATCCCACGTGACGGTCACCTCGTCGGTGCCGTTGGTGGCGAGCACCACGTTGGCGGGCGTGCCGAAGGGAGCGAGATCCGATTCGGTGCCGAGCACGTCGACCTCTGCGAGCTGCAGGAAGTCGGTGGCGCTGAGCTGGATTCGCACGTACTGGCCCTCGATGTCGGGGACCGAGATCTGGGTGAGCTCATCGGCGGCACCGGCGAGCGTCGTCGTCCAGGTCGCCGCGGCTCGGGCATCGGCCAGTGACATGGCGCCGAAGGGCGCGTCGCCGATCATCACGTCGAAGTCGGCGAGGCGCTCGCCGCAGCAGTCGGTGCGGTTGTAGAGGTTGAGACCGTCGATGGCGTAGACGCCGCCGAGATCGACCTCCCACCAGGCCTCGGTGTCCTCCTGGGTGATCGCGTTGGGGGCGACGGCGTTGTCGCCGTCGCGGATCCCGTCGACCGCTTGCCCGGCGCCGTTCGTGGCGGTGAAGTCACTCGACTGGCTGGCGGTCGCGCCGGTCGACACGATCGAGCCCGTGCTGGCGACGGTGTCGCGGTGGTCGCCGATGCCGTCGCCATCGGTGTCGGCGCTCGCGAAGACGTCGAGCTCGGCGAAGTTGAGGATGCCGTTGCCCGGAATCTGGAGTCGGACGTGCTGGCCGGTGACGTCGGGGAGTGAGATCTGGGACAGCTCCGAAGTCGACGGGATGACGACGGAGTAGGTGGCGGCGGCACGCGCCGTCGTCAGATCGACGTCGCCGAACGGGGCGTCGCCGATCAGGAGCTCGACGTCGTCGAGCCGATCGGAGTTGCCGTCGGTGCGGTTGTAGAGGTTCACGCCGGCGAGCGTGGTGGACGCCCCGAGATCGACCTCCCACCACGATTGGCTCTCGTTGAGCGTGTGGACGATCGGGTAGGCGGAGTACCACCCCAGCCGTTCGCCATCGATGGCGTTGCCCGGGCCGAACGCGGCGTCGTCGTTGTTCCAGACGCCCGACGAGGTGGCTGTGCCGGCCTGACTGATCGACGGGCCGGAGGTGTTCACCGTGTCGCGGAAGTCGTCGACGCCGTCGCCATCGGCGTCCTCGAGGTCACAGAACCGGCCGAAGCCCTGGGCGGTGCCCGAGTAGTCGCCACCGACCCAGAGGCAGCCGGCGGAGTCGGCGAAGGCGGCGTAGGGGCCCTCACCCCAGATCCGGATGTTGGCGCGGTAGTCGTAGGCGGTGCCGTCGGAGCGGTACAGCCGGAAGCCACCGTTCGGGTAGCCGAGCGTCGGCACGTACTCGTTGTCGAAGTCGCTGTAGTAGTTGCCTCGGCAGTGACATCCCCAGAGCAGGACGTCGGGGGCGAGCAGCTCGCCGACCTGGTAGTCGCCGCCGCCGGACGCTCCGGTCCAGTTGCGGGTGCACGCCGTGCTGTCGGCGGCGCCGCCGAAGCCGGTGAACAGACAACCCTCGATGGCCCAGGTGTCGGCGTTGCGCGAGATGCTGATGTGCTCCTCGCCTGCGTACCAGTGGTGGTCGCCGTCGATGACGGTCGCGTACCAACCGCGACTGTTCGGCGCGTTGAGCGGCATCGGGTAGGCGACCGCACCGTTCTGGTCGAGCAGCAACGACCCGTCGGTGTGGGACACGACGGCGCCGTTGTCGGTGTCGGGCGAGGCGTCGACCGACTCGAACGAGCCGGCGAGGATGACCCGGCCGCGGGCGGGATCAGAGTCGACGGCGAAGACGCCACCGCTGGTCGGGCGTGGCACCCAGGCGTCGTCGACCTCACCCGTCACGGCGTCGACGCGGGCGGTGGAGTAGCGGCCGTGGCCGAAGAAGGCGTCGATGAGGCGGTTGAACTCGCCGACGACGTAGAGGTCGTTGCCCTCGACGTGCAGGTCGCGCACGGCGGCTTCGAAGTCGGAGTCGACGTTGTCGACCTGGGCGGCGAAGGTCGGATCGATGGCGCCGGTGATCGGGTCGAGGGCGACCAGGCCCTGGCGGGGGACGCCGTTGACGGTGTCGAACTCGCCGCCGACGTAGAGCAGGCCGTTGTAGGACTGCAGGCTCCAGACGACGTCGTCGAGGACGGGGGTCCAGGTCGTGATGTAGGCGCCGGTGTCGACGTCGAAGGCGGCGAGGAACGGCTGGTCCCAGGTCTGGGCGCCCGCGAAGGGGGTGGCGACGACCTGGGTGAAGGAGCCGCCGACGAAGACGCGGTCACCGACCTGGGTGAAGTCGCGGACCTGCCAGCTCTGGTTGGAGATCGAGGACTGGGTGAACCCGATCACCCCGCCGGTCGGGCTGGGGTAGGGGCTCAACGTGTCGGGATTGATCGGCGAGGACGGCGCGACCACGGCCGCAGCTGGCTCGGTCGCGTCCGGTCGCGCCGTGATCAGCAGGCTCGCCACGATCGCCACGGCCAGGAAGACAGCCCAGCGGGGCCGACGGATGGGGGTCGTCATCGAAGTCTCCAGGGTGCTGCACTTCCCACCGCCCGTTTGGGGGAAGGCCACGAGTGGTGAGGATACACGCCACGAAGCGTGAGCTGTAGAGCCTTCTGGGTCATTTTCGGCGGGTTGGGTCCCATGTCTCAGCCGTCGGCACGCGACGCGGTTCCTTGACCACTTCCCGGCGTCTCGGCAGCTGGATTCAGTCCGAGCGCCAGAGCTGGGCCTGGCAGTCGAAGACGCCGACCGCTCGGTCGTAGGCCTCGGTCGTGCCCGTCGCGGGCCAGTCTCCGAGGTCTCGGTCGTCGAGGCGACAGCCGATGTCGGTGAGCACCACCCCGGGCCGCACCTCGAGATCGAGTTCGCCGCTGGTCGCACGGTGGGGGACGTCGGGGGTGGCGACGGTCAGGGTGATCACGGCGTTGAGCGCAAGGGCGAAGCCGAGCCCCCACTGGGCGCGGCGAGGTGCACGGGCGAAGAGGATCGCCGCGAACACGACCGCCGGGAGGAGGTGGAGCGGCTTCCACGGGAACCGCAGATAGACGAGCTCGGTCCACACGAACCCCAGCGCTGCGAAGCGGACCAACCGCGACGAAGTCCACCGCAGGTCCACGCGGGCCCGCAGCGCGAGCCACCACAGGAGCACGCCGGCGGCGACGGGGCCCCAGAAGGCCAGATTCTTGACCCCCCAGCGTCCGATCAGCGTCGTGAGGTTGGTGACCTGGGTCTCGGTGGTGACGAAGTCGAGGGATCGCCCGCTCGCCAACCACACCGGGACGAAGCACGCCGCGCCGACCAGCACGGTCACGACCCCCGTGGCGATGAGGGGCGACACCTCGTCGCGTCGCCGGCCCCAGAGGTCGGCGAGCAACCACGCAGCGACCAGTCCGACGGTGGAGGCGCGAACACCGATCGCGAGGCCGAAGCACAGGCCGGCGATCCAGATCGAGTCGCGGGTGCGCGCCCGTGCGCCCGCCAGCACGAGGGCGAGGGCCATGAGGTAGTCGCCGAGGGAGGTGGAGGCCAGCCACCACCACGGCGACGCGACGACGAGGGCGACGGTGGCGGTGGGGTCGATCGATTCGCTGCGCATGAGCGACGCGAGGGCGAGGAGGGCGAGCGCGGCCGTGACGAGCGAACCGAGCACCACGCCGCCCGGCCCGAGTCCGAGATCGAGGACGTGGGCGGTCACCTCGTACGGGAGGTTGCCGGGTGGGCGGGAGAGTTCGTAATCGCCGTCGAAGAACGACTCCCCGGCGCGCAACACGTTGGCGATGTCGATGTCGGTCCCGTACCCGAGCAGGGTCGCGGGAAGCCCGGCCACGAACGCCGCCAGCACGATGCGGCTCGGCTGGTCCGTCGGCAGGAGTCGATTCGTCAGCGACGGCCGTCGAGACGGGTCGACGAGCGTGCCGGCCGTCGCGGTCGTCGAGCCGTCAGCCCCCGCCAACGATCCGTCTGATCTCGCCAACGACATGATCCTGCCTAGTCCGGTGTGACGACCGGCGCCGCATCGGACGGCACGGGCTCGGCGTCGACCGGGAGGCTACCAGCCGTGGCAAGATGCACCGTCGACGAGAGGGGCCGACGTGCGCCGATGCAGGAGCAGGCTCGATGGATGAGCTGCCGTCGCTCGAGGGGCGGGTCTTCGCCGACGTCACCGACGACCACGCCGGCGATGTCGGCGCCGACACGCGGTTCGAGTACCACGAGGAGACCGACGGGGTGATCTGGGCGCGGTACGCCGGCGGCAGCGTCCGTCTCGGCCATCTGGTCGGCACCCGCCGAGGCGATCGGCTCGACTTCCGCTATTCGCACGTCACCGTCGACGGCGCGACGGCCAATGGACACTGCCGCAGCCGGATCGTGCGCGGTGACGACGGCCGCCTCGAGTTCCACGAGTCGTGGGAGTGGGAGAGCCGCCCGGGTGCCGGCACGAGCGTCGTGCGCGAGGTCACTCGCTCGTAGGTCCGCCGCGGAAGTCGGCCGCCCGCTTCTCACGTACGGCGGCGATTCCCTCGAGCGCATCCGGCCCCTGGAACCCGAGGAACTCGTACGCCAGCGAGGCCTCGAAGGCCGGGGCGAGCTGGCGGTACGCGTAGTTGAGCGTGTGCTTGGTCCAGCGGATCGCCTGTTGGGCACCGTCGGCGAGTTCGGTCGCGACGGTCAGCGCCTCATCGAGGATGGCCTCCGGCCCGTCCTCGTCGTCGACACAGATCGACACGAGGCCGATCCGTTCGGCCTCCTCCCCGGAGAGGTCTCGGCAGGTGAGCAGGTAGTACTTTGCCTTGGCCATGCCACACAGCAGCGGCCAGCAGATCGCCGCGTGGTCGCCCGCCGCCACGCCGAGGCGGGTGTGCCCGTCGATGATGCGAGCGGTCCGGCCGACCACCGAGACGTCGGCGAGCAGACCGGCCACGAGTCCGGCGCCGACCGCGGGACCCCACATGGCCGACACGATCGGCTTGGAGCAGTCGATGACGTTGTTGACGAGGTCGCGGGCCTCGCGAAGGACCTCGAGCGAGGTGCCGTAGTCCTCGGTCATCGCGTCGAGGAGCTCGAAGCTCCCTCCCGACGAGAACCCCTTGCCGGCGCCGGCGAGCAGCGCAACCCGCACATCCGGGTCGCGGTCGACGGCCGTCCACACGTCGGCGAGCTGACGGTGCTTGCGCGGGTCGACGGCGTTCAGGCCGGGCCCCTCCATCGTGATCTGCAGGACCCCGTCGGCCGGGTTGGTGAAGGTCAGCGTCTCGAAGCGTTCGGCGAAACGGTCGATCATCGGGTGCTCTCCCTGACGGCTCGGGCCACCTCACCCCACCGGGCGAGCTGGGTCGGGTCGGTGCGCATCTCGCGTTCACCGAGGTACATCACGACGCGGGCGGCGACCCCGCCGTACCGATCGACGAGCCGGTCGGCCAGTTCGTCCCACGGTGCGACGACGGCGTAGTGGTCGAGCATCTCGTCGGTGATGACGTCGCCGATCGTGTCGAGTTCGCCCGCCTTGAACTTCTCCCGAATCCGGCCGGTGGTGCCCTCGAACCCGAGGTCGTCGAACTGGAAGGCGTAGTTGGGCGTCGAGCCGTAGAAGGCGATCTGACGCCGGGCCGTGGCCACGTACGCGGCCCGTTCCTCCGCGCTGTCGCCGGGGCAGGCGAAGACCGGAACGATCAGGTCGATCTCGGACGGGTCACGGTCGACGGCGGCCGCGCCGGCGGCGAGGTCCGGCAGGAGCCGGTTCTCGAGGTAGGTCATCGAGTGCAACGGATGCACGTGGACGCCGTCGGCGACCTGCGCCGCGACCGCGGTCATCAGTGGCCCGACGGCGGAGATGTCGATCTTCATGTCGTGACCGTGGCGGCGCGGGGCCCAGTCGGGTGGCAGCAGCGAGAGCGAGTAGAACTCGCCGTCGTGCGCCAGGCGTTCCTCGCGGTCGAAGGCGCGCCAGCACGCCTTGACCGCCTCGACATAGTCCCGGAGTCGGGCGGCGGGGCGGTCGAACTCGCTGCTGTAGCGGCGCTCGACGTGTGCCTTCACCTGCGAGCCCAGGCCGAGCCGGAAGCGACCTCCCGTGTTGTCGGCGATCTCGTAGGCCATGGCGGCGGCGAGCATCGGGCTTCGGGGGAAGGCGACCGCGATGCCGGTCGTGAAGAAGAGGCTCGGCGCAGCGCCGGCCGCCGCCGCGATCTGCATCCAGGGGACCTGGGTGGTCTCGGTGTAGAGCATCCCGCTGAATCCGGCGCCTTCGAGGAGGCGGGCGAGCTCGGCGGCGTCGTCCCAGGTGCTGGCCCCGGTCATCAGATCGATCTGCACGGCGGCGACCCTAGCCGCGCCCGCACCTGACACACTCCGGCGAAAATGTCAGTAGCCATCTAGACTGCGGCCACTGCTGCCGTCCCCTCCCGAGGTGTTCCATGTCGATGATCGGTACGCGCGTCGTGCGCAAGGAGGATCCCGAACTCCTGACCGCCGGGGGCACCTATGTCGCAGAGGCGGGCCCGACCGGCGCCCTGCACGCGGTCTTCGTTCGCTCGATGATCGCCCACGGCACGATCGAGTCGATCGAGGTCGACGAGGCTCGGGCGATGCCGGGGGTCGCAGCGGTCTACACCGCCGCCGATCTGGGACTCGAGCCCCGGCCGCCCGGCAACCCGTTGCTGAACCAAGCGATGACCCGCAGCTGGCTCGCGACCGACCGGGTGCGCTTCGTCGGAGAGCCGTACGCCGTCGTCCTCGCCGAGACGGTCGCCGAGGCGGTCGACGCGGCCGAGCTGGTCTACGCCGACATCGAACCCCTCGACGTCGTCGTCTCCCTGGACGACTCGCTCGCGGAGGACACCCTCCTGTTCCCCGACGTCGGGTCGAACCGTTCGTTCCGGATGCCGTCGAGCGCCGAAGGCGACGTGATGGACGGGTGTGAGGTCACCGTCGATCTCGAGTTCACCAACCCGCGACTGTCCGTCGCACCGATCGAGCCGCGCGCGACCGTCTGCGAATGGGTCGACGGTCGGCTGACGGTGTGGGCGTGCACACAGTTCCCGCACCGCACCCAAGAGGGCTTCGTCGCGGCGATGGGGATCGAGACCAGCGATTGCCGAGTGATCACCCCCGATGTCGGGGGTGGCTTCGGAGCCAAGAACGCCAACTACGCGGAGGACTTCGTCGTCGGCGCGGCCGCCCGCGCCGTCGGGCGGGCCGTGCGATGGGTCGAGACCCGCTCGGAGTCGATGACGAATCTCGCCCACGGCCGCAGTCTGCGGTACCGCGTGAGCCTGGGGGGCACGCGCGACGGCGACCTGCAGGCCTACCGCATGCACATCACGCAGGACGCCGGTGCATACCCGGCGATCGGGTCCGTGCTCCCGATGTTCGGCCGGATCATGGCGACCGGCAACTACGACATCGCGACGGTCGACGTGTCGGCCGATTCGGTCGTCACCAACACCACGCCGATCGGTGCCTATCGGGGCGCCGGCCGACCGGAGGCGACCCTGGCGATCGAGCGGATCATCGACGTCTTCGCCGCGGAGATCGACATGGATCCCGCCGAGTTGCGGCGTCGGAACTTCATCGCGCCCGACGCCTTCCCGTTCACCACGCCGACCGGGGCCGACATGGACAGCGGTGAGTACGCCGCCGCGCTGGATCGGGTGATCGCCGCCGTCGACCTCGACGCGCTCCGCGCCGAGCAGGCGGCTCGGCTCGACGATCCCACCCGGCCGTATCTCGGCGTGGGCTGGTCGGCGTACGTGGAGATCACGAACCCGTTGGGGGCGTCGGAGTTCGGCAGCTGCGAGATCCGTCCCGATGGTTCGGCGCTGTTGCTGACCGGCTCGTCGCCCCACGGCCAGGGCCACTACACGACCTTCGCGCAGCTGACCAGCGAACTCACCGGGATCCCGATCGACCGCATCGAGGTCCGTCACGGCGACACCGACGAGGTGAAGCGCGGTGGAGGCACCGGCGGCTCCCGCTCGTTGCAGGTCGGCGGCACCGCCATCTGGGAGGCGACCAAGACGGTGATCGAGCAGGCGACCTCGCTCGCCGCCGACATCCTCGAGGCGAATCCGGCCGACATCGTGCTCGACGTCGACTCGGGAGCGTTCTCGGTGACCGGGACCCCGGCGGTCAGCGTCGGCTGGGCCGAGGTGGGCGCTCGGGCGGCCGATGCCGGCGAACCGCTCTCGGCCGAGAACGACTTCAAGCCACCGGCGGCGACGTTTCCGTTCGGCATGCACCTGTCGGTGGTCGAGGTGGATCGAGACACCGGTCAGGTCACCCTCCTGCGCCACGTCGCCTGCGACGACGCCGGGATCATCGTCAACCCGACCATCGTCGACGGTCAGGTCCACGGCGGGGTCGGCGGCGGCGTCGGCCAGGCGCTGATGGAGGAGTTCGTCTACGACGAATGGGGCAACCCCCAGACCGGCAACTTCATGGACTACGCGATCCCCGCCGCGTCGGAGTTCCCGAGCTTCGAGCGGATCCCGATGGAGACGCCGACCGACCGCAACCCGCTCGGCGTCAAGGGCATCGGTGAGGCCGGAACGATCGGCTCGACCCCGGCGGTGCAGAACGCGGTCGTCGACGCGCTCAAGCACCTCGGCGTGCGCCATGTGGACATCCCGGTCCGGCCGCAGCGAGTGTGGCAGGCGATGCGAGACGCCCAGGCCTGAGGGCCGGAAGGAGACCCGTGAAGAAGATCCCGACCGACGACCGCCGTGCCCAGTACCGGGCGAGCGACATCGACGTCGACGCGGCGGCGTTGCGCACCCATCTCGACGGCAAGCACCGATGGGTGCTGGCCACGACCCGCGCCGACGGCCGTCCCCAGATGAGCCTCGTCACCGGCGGTATGGCCGCCGACGGACGGCTGCTGATCACCAGCTACCCCAGCCGGGCGAAGGTGAAGAACGCACGACGCGACCCGACGGTCTCGGTTCTGGTGATGGGGGAGGCCTTCAACGATGCGTGGGTCCAGGTCGACGGCACGGCGGCGGTCCACGACGTGCCCGACGGTCTCGACGACTTCGTCGAGTACTTCCGCTGCATCAGCGGAGAGCACCCGGATTGGGACGAGTATCGCCAAGCCATGGTCGATCAGGGCAAGAGCCTGATCGCAGTCACCCCGACGCGTTGGAGTCCGGTCAGCAAGGGTGGTTTCCCGCCCGAGCTCTTCGAAGACTGAGATGGAGGACGCGCTCCGGGATCGGCTCGCCGGGCTCGGAACCATCGCCTCGGTCCGCCCACAGGGCGGAGGGGATTTCGCCACCGCCTACGCCGTCGTGCTCGACGATGGTCGTCGCGTCTTCGCCAAGACGCATCGCAACCCGCCGCCGGGGTTCTTCGGCACCGAGGCCGCGGGCCTTCGCTGGCTGGCCGACGCCGATGCCGTCGACGTGCCGGAGGTGCTGGTGGTCGCCGACGACGAGCCGGCGTGCCTCGTGCTCGAGTGGATCGGCCCCGGCGGCCGCCGCACGCCGGCGACCGAGCGCGCCTTCGGCGCGCAGCTCGCCGCGCTTCATCGGTCGGGGGCGGCGTCGTTCGGGCGCGAAGACCGCCGAACGACCGGGAGCCTGGCCCTCCCGAACGACCCGGCCGACACCTGGGCCGAGTTCTACGCCGGCCGTCGACTGCTGCCGCTCGCCCAGCTCGCCGCCGACCGGCATGCGCTGTCCGACAGCGCGGTCGACGGTGTCGAACGGATCGCCGACCGGCTCGGCGAGTTCGGCGCCGCCGACGAACCACCCGCGCGACTTCACGGCGACCTCTGGGCCGGGAACCGCCTGATCGACCCCGCGTGCCGTAGCTGGGTGATCGACCCGGCGGCCCACGGTGGGCACCGCGAGTTCGACCTCGCGATGATGCGCCTCTTCGGAGGCTTCGGCTCGGAGGCGTTCGTCGCCTACCACGAGAGCTTCGCCCTGGCGCCGGGCTGGGAGCAACGGATCGATCTCCATCAGCTCGCACCGCTCATCGTCCATGCGATCAAATTCGGTGGCGGCTACCGCGGCGCGGTCGAGGCCGCGCTGAGCCGGCTGGGCGCCTGACTCAGCGGCGCTCGATCGGGTTGCGGGCGAGCCGATGATGGCGGCGGGGCGGCGCGTCACCGCTGCCCAGGATGAGCTGCAGGACCCGGAACCGGTGTGGTCGGTAGGGCTCGAGCAGTTCGAGCATCCGAGCGTCGTTCGCCTGCTCCTCGCGGGCGAAGAACCAGGCGACCGACCGGGGCGCACCGATGTCGCCGACCAGCACGGCATCGGCGGAGCCGAAGGTCAGGGACTGGACGGCCGCGAGTGTCCAGGGTCCGACCCCGCGGAGCGAGCCGAGGCGAGGGGCGAACGTCGCCCAGTCCTCATCGACGCGCCGCTCGAGCCGTGACATCGCCTTGGCGGTGGTGATGAGGATCTGCGCGCGCGACCGCTCGATTCCGAACCCGTGGAATTCGGCGTAGTTCCGTCCGGCGAGCTCCGCAGCCGACGGCGGGAGCAGGAGTTCGCCGGGGCCGGGGCCGGGCGCGCCCCACGCTCGCACCATGCGGCGCCAGTGGTCGGCAGCATCGACGAAGCGGACCCGCTGCTGCAGCACGACGCCGGCGAGGTCGTGCCACAGGGTCCGGGTCGCCACCACCCGCTGGCGATCGTTGGCCCGCCACAGCCGATCGAGGCGCGGGTCCGTTGGTGCGAAGTCGTCGACTCGATCCTCGAGGCCGACGAGGCCGTCGAGTCGGTCGAGCAACCACCGAGCGCCGGGTCCCCACGCCTGCGCCTCGACGTCGCCGCCCGCCCAGCGAAGGTGGATCTCCGCCGCCCCCTCCGGTGTCCACGTCGCCCGTTCGAGCGAGCGCGAGGTGAGACGCACCGTGGGGTCGCCGGGGAGGATCGCCGGCCATCGCAGACTCGCGGCGAGGTCGATCGTGTCGATCGATCGGCGGGCGGACAGACCGTCTCCCATGGCGTCGACGCTAGGCGTCCCGCAGCGCTGACGGGCGTTCGACGCTGTGCGAGCATGCGGCCATGAGCGACGTCGAAGAGCTCCGGGCCGCATTCGCCTCCCTCCTGACACGACTGCAGGCCGGCGCCGCGTCCCTGGAGACCTACGCCGCCGCCTCGGACCCCGTCGGGCTCGCTCGCGGGTACCAGCACCTTGGGCGCACCATCATCCGCGGGTTGGAGGAACACCTGCTGCGGGACCCGGACCATCCGCTGTCGCGGGTGCTCGACGACCGGGTTCGCACCGGCGGCGACAATCCCGACCAGCGCTATCTCTTCGCACCCGTGCGCGGCGGGGAGCGCTACCGCGTCTGGGGCCGCAAGGGTTCGGCGGCCCGGATCGAACTCCAGCTGTACTCGCGCGAGCCGTACGGCGGCGAGGACGTCGGCGTCGGCTACCTGCCCGACGAGGAGATCGTCTTCCACGTCGACGGCACCTTCAGCGTCGAGCTGGGCCCGGCGGTCGATGGGCCGTCGACCCTGGTCAACCCGTCGTCGGCGACGATCCTCAACATCCGCCAGATCTACGACGAGTGGGACACGACCGATCCCGGCGCCGTGTTCGTGGACCGCATCGGCTGGGAGGGGGCGAGACGGGTGGCCGAAGGCCCGAGCGAGGTCGCGGCGAGGTGGCGCGGCGCAGCGGCCGACATCTCCGCCTCCATCGCCTGCTGGCCCGACCTGGTGCAGAACGGCCCGATGACGTTTCTGGAGCCGAACACGCTCGGCCCGTTGATGAGCCCGGGGGCCCGAGCCGGCGTGGTCGGCCGCTGGATCTCGATCGGCCACTACGCGCTCGACCCGGGCCATGCGCTCGTGATCGACATGCCGCCAACCGGCGCAGCGTACGAGGGCGCGCAACTCGCCGATCTCTGGTTCGGCTCACTCGAGTACGCGAGCGCGACCTCCAGCATCAGTGGCGCCCAGGCGGTCAGTGCGCCCGATGGCCATCGGTACCTCGTGCTGTCCCTCGACGACCCCGGGTACGTCAACTGGCTCGACCCCGCCGGCGTCGCCCGGGGCATCGTCCATCTCCGCTACGACGGGCTCGACGCCGAGCCGCCGGATGATGCGGCGCCGTCGGCCCGGCTGATCGCGGTCGACGACCTGTCCGACGTCATCCCCGGGTTCGCCGCCGACGGTGTCGACGCCACGGCACGAGCCGAGCAGCGGGCGATGCGTCGCCGTCACGTGCAGGTCCGCTACGGGCGCTGAGCGGGCGTCCATGCCACGATGCGGGCATGGACTTCGACCTCACCCAGACCGACGCCCTGCTCTCGACCACACGCGCCGTACGCAAGCGCCTCGACCTCGAGCGCGACGTGCCCGACGACGTGGTGCTCGAGTGCCTGCAGCTGGCGGTTCAGGCCCCGACCGGCTCCAACCGCCAGGGGTGGCGCTGGATGGTCGTGCGCGACCCCGACAAGAAGGCGGGTCTCGCCGACATCTACCGGCGGGCCGGAGGCGACTATCTGGCCGCAGCGGCGGCCGAGACCCCGACCGGCACCCAGTCGGGTCGGGTGATGGACTCGGCCAACTACCTCGCCCAGAACCTCGAGCGCGTGCCGGTGATGGTGATCCCGATGATCATCGGGCGACTCGACGAGGCGGTCGAGGGGGCGCCCGGCGGCGGCAACATCACCAACGCCGCAGCGGGGCTGATGGGCTCGATCATCCCGGCGATGTGGAGCTTTCAGCTCGCCCTGCGGAGCCGCGGTCTCGGGAGCTGCTACACGACGCTGCACCTCGGCCTGGAGTCCGAAGCCGCCGAGCTGCTCGGCATCCCGCCGCACATGTCCCAGGCCGGCCTCCTCCCGGTCGCCTACACCACCGGCACGGACTTCAAGCCGGCGACCCGCCCGCCCGTCGAGGAGATCACCTACCTCGACGAGTACAAGAACCCGATCCGCTGACGACGGTCGCGCTCAGCCGGCGCAGGCGTCCGGCATGTCCTCGCAGCCGTAGGTGTCGCCGTCGGCAAGGCCCTCGGTGAAGAACATCTCCCACGCTTCGCCGTCGGGACCGAAGACCCACGACTTGTGCTGGAGCTGGTAGCCGCAGACGAGATCGTTCTGGTCGTCCCGGGGCAGGGACGCACCGTCGGTTCGCCGGCGCGCCTCGTCGAGTGTGGCCTCGTCGCGCTGCTGCAACCCGAAGTGGGCGGTTCCGGGCGGACCGTCCCCGTGCAGGTCGACCGAGAAGTTCAGGTACGGGTCGTCGAGCATCCACTTCGCGTAGTCGTCACGTTCGAGAACAGGCGGAGCGCCGAAGAGGCGGCTGTAGAAGTCGACCGCCTCGCCGATGTCGCTGACCTTGAGCCCGACGTGCATGCGCTGCATGCACTCCATGATGGCCCCGCTCGCGGTGTTTTCGCGAGTGCGGGCTCACCGAGCCGCACGCGCCGCTTCGCCGAGCCCGGTGATGGCGTCGAGGTCGTGGGGATCGTGGAGGGCAACGACGAGTCGTTCGACGCCGGCCGCACCGAGGGCATGGAGCTGCTCGGCGATCGTGGCGGGCGCGCCGACGAGCGACCGTGCGCGGATCGCCTCGAGATCCTCGCCGTCCCGGTCCCGGGCGGCGTCGCGCCAGATGCGGTCGGGGTCGGTGCCGGAACCGACGAAGGCATCGATTTCGAGCGACGTCCGCAAACCGCCCGAGGCGTCCGCGGCGCGGATCCGCCATTCCTCCACGGTCGAGAAAGAGGTCTCCCACCGGTCGGCCAGCCGCCCCGCCACGGCGAGCGCCCGCGGTCCGGTCGCAGCCAGGGTGATCTCGATGCCGGGATGGGCCTGCCCGAGTTCGAAGCCGGCCCCGGCGATCTCGACCACCTCCCCTCGCCACAACCTGCGCAGCAGCCCGAGCTGGTGTTCGGTCTGTTCGAGCCGGGCCTCGTAGGCCGGATAGTCGACGCCGGCCGGCTGCCACCACGCACGGCCGGCCGAACGGCTCGCCCCGGCGCCGGTTCGGAAGTCGAACCGGCCCCCGCTCAGCGCAGCCAGTGTCGCCCCTTGGCGCGCCAGCAGGATCGGTGACCGGTAGTCGGGGAGTAGGTTGGCGATCACCGGGCCGATCCGCAGGTGTTCCGTGGCGGCCGCGATCGCGCCGAGGGAGGTCCACGTCTCGGCGTTGAGCGCGGTCGGCGATTCGCCGAGGTAGACGCCTTCGAGTCCGACCGACTCGGCGTGCCGCGCGACGGTGATCAGGTCGCGGGGATCGGCGCCCCACACCTCGAGGCAGATCGTCGGGGTCACGTGCGGCCGCGGGCGACGACACCGGCGATCACGCCGAGCCCGAGCACGAGCGCTCCTCCGGCCAGCGCGCCGCCCGGCAACGCCAGGACGAGGATCACGCACCCCGCGAACCCGAGGACGGGGATCACCCGGGGCCAGCGTCGTTGTTCCGCGGTGAGGGTGAGCGCCGCGGCGTTCGTCACGGCGTAGTAGGTCAGCACGGCGACGCCGCTGACGGCGATCGAGCTGCGGATGTCGAGGGTCAGGACCAGGATCGTCACCACCGAGGCGACGGTGAGCTCGGCTCGGAGCGGGATCGACCGAACGCCGTCGACATGGGCGAACCAACCCGGCAGATCACGGTTGCGCGCCATGGCGAGGGTCGTGCGCGACACACCCGGGATCAGGTTGAGCAGCACCCCGAGCGAGGCGATGCCGGCGCCGATCTGCACCACCCACTCCAACCGATCGTCCCAGAAGAACACCGTGCGGAGGGGTGCCGAGGTGGTCGCCAGGCGGTCGGCGCCGACCGCGCCGAGCATGACGACCCCGACCACCGCGTACAGGGCGAGCACGCCGACGAGGGCGGTCGGGATGGCGATCGGGATGGTGCGGGCCGGGTCGCGCACCTCCTCGCCGAGGGTGGCGATCCGGGCGTACCCGGCGAAGGCGAAGAAGAGGAAGCCGGCGCTCTGCAACACCCCGGGCAGGTCGGCTTCGCCGGCTCCGGGGCCGACCAAGGCCAGCGCCCGCTCGTCCTCGTAGCCGACAGCCGTGTAGACGATGACCGCCAGAGCGGTGAGCGACACCGCGAGCAGGATCCGGGTGACGGCCACGGTCCTCGTCAAGCCTCCGAGGTTGACGGCGGTGATCATGACGATCGCGAGCACCGCCGTCGGCCGCGGCTGCTCCGGCGTGAGGTAGACGCCGACGGTCAGCGCCATCGCCGCGCACGAAGCCGTCTTGCCCACGACGAAGCCCCAGCCGGCGAGGTGACCCCAGAACGCACCCAGCTGGTGTCGCCCGTAGACATAGGTGCCGCCCGACTGCGGGTGGATTGCGGCGAGCTGGGCGGACGACGCCGCATTGCAGAAGGCGACCACGCCGGCGATCGCCAACCCGATGAGCAGACCGTCGCCGGCGGCGCGGGCGGCGGGCGACCAGGCGGCGAAGACGCCGGCGCCGATCATCGAACCGGCGCCGATGATCACGGCGTCGCTCACGCCGAGCTGGCGCTTCAGCGAACCCGATGCCGGCGGTCCCGATGTCACGACGGCACGGTAGCCCGCCGGTACCATCCGGAACCCACCCTCGGAGAAGACGCCCCGATGAACCCGACCTTCACGTTCGATGCCGAGCTCTACCTCTGGAAAGACGACGGGTCGTGGGTCTTCCTCTCGGTGCCGATCGACGTGTCCGAGGAGATCGAGGACATCGTCCCCGACCGCAAGGGCTTCGGCTCGGTGCCGGTCGAGGTCGCGATCGGAGCCACCACCTGGCGAACCTCGATCTTCCCCGACTCGAAACGCGGCATGTTCGTGCTCCCCGTGAAGCAGGCGGTGCGCCGAAGCGAGGGGATCGATGTCGGCGATCAGGTCGCCGTCGACCTCACGGTCCGGATCGAGTGAGATCGATCACGGCTCGCAGCCGCACATCGCCGTCCTTGGTCCGCTCGCCATTGAGCAGCGTGCCGACCGGGGTGTACCGCACCAGGTAGCGGTAGCTCGGAACGAGGACCGCCACCGTGATCGCCACGATCAGCACGAAGCCGGCGAGCGCGGGCACGCCCAGTGCGGCCATGACCCCCTGCAGGAACACGACGATCGGTAGATGCAGCAGGTACATCCAGTACGCCGCGTCCGACAGCCAGCGCACCCGGAACGATGGGTCGGCGAAGCGGGTTCGGAATAAGCCGATACCCGCGAAGCTGACCATCCAGGCGAGGAGCACCTCCGACGGCTCTCGCAACCGATCCGGAAACTCCTGGCCGAGGAGGAGGACGAACACGACGATGCTGGCGGCGAGCTGCGGCGCCCACCAGCGCCCGAGGCGGTCGATCGGACCGGGCTCGTCGCCGGTGCGGAAGACGAGGGCGCCGAAGAAGAAGAAACACGCATAGAACGCGAGCACGTGGAACGCCGGGATCAAGGTCTCCGACGTGTCGGGACCGAGGACATCCTCGGCCATGAACGAGAACGGGATCAGCGAGAGGAACGGCAGCGACCAGGCGGCGATGGCGAGCACCGTCGGCGGCGGCGCTCGAGCGCCGATCCGGTCGATCGACCGCGCGACTGCGGCGAACAGCCCCACCAGCCACAGCAGATGCCACAGGAACCACATGTGCGCCCACGAGAAGGGCGCGCCCTCGTCGTCGTCCTCGTCGTCGGTGTCGCCGACGTCGTCGGTCTCGTTGGGATCGCTGTAGTCGGCGGTGCCGTCGCGCTCCGACTCCTCGACGTCGAGCCCGGCGATCAGGTAGCCGAACACGAACGACAGGATGACCAGGATGATGATCGGGACGTAGAAGATCGCCAACGGCAGGCCGATCCGGCGGGCCCGGTGGTCGAGCAACGCGCGGAGTCCTCGGCGGTGCCAGAGCATCGCGGTGAAGAAGCCGCTGAGCAGGAAGAACAGGGGCATGCGCCAGAGGTGGATGTACTCGAACAGCGCGAAGAGGAACGAGCCGCCGGTGTCACCCTCCTCCCAGTAGGGGACGAAGGGGATGGCGGCGTGCAGCACGATGCCGAGCAGCATCGCCACACCTCGCAGCGCGTCGAGGTCGTAGCGACGCGGACTCGCGGGGGTGAGGTCGAGGCGAGGCGTGTCGGGCCGTGGGGGCGGCGGCAGGGTCACCGGTAGTCGAGGCCGACGAAGTCGCCGGAGGACCTCCACTCGTCGATGTACTGGAAGTACGCGACCGGGCCCTCCGGGAACCCGAGTCCAC
>JBCCWI010000023.1:0-50808 GCA_039193795.1 Actinomycetota bacterium
CCGTCGTTTTCGCTCCGCCGCAACCGGCGTCGACCGGATGGTCGCGGAGGCGAAACTCCGCCGGTTGGGTCCGAGGACGCCGGTAGCCTGGACACCATGCACGTAGGAATCGTTGGCGCCACCGGCCAGGTGGGCGGAGTCATGCGGACGCTCTTGGCGGAACGCGACTTCCCGGTCACCTCGCTTCGACTCTTTGCTTCGGCCCGATCGGCCGGCAAGACGATCGAATGGAACGGGCACGACATCACGGTCGAGGACGCCGAGACGGCGGACTACTCCGGTCTCGATGTCGCGCTGTTCTCCGCCGGCGGTTCCACGTCCAAGGAACTCGCCCCGAAGGTCGCAGCCGCAGGGGTCATCGTCATCGACAACTCCTCGGCGTGGCGGATGGACCCCGACGTTCCGCTCGTCGTGCCCGAGGTCAACGCGGCCGATCTCCGATCGATCCCGAAGGGCATCGTCGCCAACCCCAACTGCACGACGATGGTCGCGATGCCGGTGATGAAGCCGCTGTCGGACGACGCCGGGCTCGAGGCGATGATCGTCTCGACCTACCAGGCGGTCTCCGGCGCTGGTCTGTCCGGCGTGCGCGAACTCGACGAGCAGGCCCAGAAGGTGGGCGCCGACGGACCCGAACTCACCTACGACGGTCGGGCGGTCTCGATCGAGGCCGGCGAGAATTTCGTGAAGCCGATCGCGTTCAACGTCTTGCCCTTCGCCGGCGCCTTGGTCGACGACGGACTCGACGAGACCAACGAGGAGCAGAAGCTGCGCTTCGAGAGCCGCAAGATCATGGGGCTGCCGGATCTGAAGGTCTCCGGTACCTGTGTGCGCGTGCCCGTGTACACCGGGCACTCACTGGCGATCAACGCCCGATTCTCCTCGGCGATCACCCCGGACCGGGCGCGTGAACTCCTCGCCGACGCCGAGGGCGTCGTGTTGATGGACGTCCCCACGCCGCTCGACTCCGCCGGTGTGGACGAGACCTATGTGGGCCGCATCCGGGTCGACGACACCGTCGAGTACGGCCTCAGCCTGTTCCTGTCGGGGGACAACCTCCGCAAGGGCGCGGCGCTCAACACGATCCAGATCGCCGAGAGCCTCGTCGAGCAGGGATTGATCGGCGGGAGCTGACCGGCCTGCGCCGACCGGTCTACGGTCGGCCTCATGGCTGACTTCGAAGACATCCGCCGACTGGCGGCCGACGAGACGGGCCTGTGCGTCGTCTCGACCACCCGACCCGACGGTTCGGTCCACGCGTCGATCGTGAACGCCGGACCGATCGCCCATCCGGTCACCGGGGCCGACACCATCGGTCTCGTCGTTCGCGGCGACGCCCGCAAGCTCGAGCACGTTCGCCGGACGGGGCGGCTGTCGGTGACCTTCCGCCGCGGCTGGCGGTGGGCCGGCGTCGAAGGTCGCGCCGAGGTGATCGATGACGACCGGGCCGCAGGCGAGGCCGGCCTCGCCCAAGTCCTGCGCGACGTGTTCACCGCCGCCGGCGGTACCCACGACGACTGGGAGGAGTACGACCGGGTGATGCGTCAGGACGGGCGGGTCGCGATCCTCGTCGATCCCGAACGGATCCTGGGCGTCGCCTAGGGCGGGTCGGTGACGTAGCGCTGCATCGATTCGGCCAGATCGATGTCCATCTGATTGGCGAGCGAGGCCAACCAGGCCAGCACGTCGCCGAACTCGTGCACCTGCTGTTCGCGGGTGCCCTTGCGCACAGCCTGCGCGAGCTCGCCGAGCTCCTCTGCCAGCCAGGCGACCGTCGCAGGTACGCCCCGCTCGCGGTCGGCCTCGCCGTACAGATCCTCCATCAGGCGTTGTACTTCGGCCAGCTCCATGGGCCCGATGTTAGGTGTCGACGCCGGCGGATCGGGTCGCCGGGTGGTCGCCGAGCGCCCACCCGATGGTGCGCAGCAGGGCGGTGGCGGCGGGTCGGACCACCAATGGTTCGCTCAACGGGGGAACCGGGAGCCGAAGCATGCGCTGGGCGAATCGGGGCAGCATCGTGACGGCTGCACCGAAGAGCACCCCGTAGGGGGCGCGTGCGGCGATGGGGAGCGACGGCGGGAAGACGAGGAACCGGACGGTCTCACGGGTGTCGCGGTCGGCGACCAGTTCGGATCGGTAGCTCTGGAGTCTCGTGCGCAGTTCGTCGCGGGTCTGCGGTGGCTCCTCGACACCGAGGGCGGCGCCGATCTCGCCGATCTCGGCGACATACCGGTCGGCGAGCGTGTCGGAGAGCGGGCCGTCGCCGTAGCGGAGCCGGGCCTGCAGAAAGCTGTGCGCTTCGGTGCAATGCACCCACGCGAGCAGGTGAGGATCGAGGGCGGAGTACGAGCGGCCGTCTCGGGCCGTTCCCGCCACCCGTTCGTGGATGGACCGCACGACGGCGATCGCCTGATCGGACTCCTCGACCGTGCCGAAGGTCGTGGTGCCCACGAATGCGGCGGTGCGGTGGAGGCGCCCGAGCGGGTCGGTCTTGTACGACGAGTGTTGGGTCACGCCCGCCAGCGCGAGCGGGTGGAGGGTCTGCAGCAGGAGGGCTCGGAGTCCACCGATGAGCATCGCGACGTCGGTGTGCACCGCCCACATCCCGGAGTCGGGCCCGAAGCGGCGGGGTCCGGGATCGGGCTCGTAGGTCGGTTGATCGGGGGAGCCGGCGAGCATCTCACGTATGCCTCGTCCGAGGCGGTCGCGGATGTCGTCGAGCGGTCCGAGGGGGCCGGTCGCCATACCTGAACGGTACGGGACCGGCCCCGCTTCCGCCGAGTCGCGCCGCGTCCGGCGCGGGTTCCACTCCGTGCCGGTTCCGGCACGGGTGCGCAGTCGTCGTGTCCGAGCCTCGCGGCTGGCGTCGACTACCGGCGCTGGAATCGGCGGCGGAACACCGGGCGGGTGGGCTTGGCCATCCACGCCCGACGCTTCTCGGCCTCGAGATGACGCGTCTGCATGCGGCGAACGCGTTCCTCGGCCAGGAGCTGGGTGAGCATGTCAGTCATGGGTCCGTTGCTTTCGTTTCGGGGGAGACGGGCACCACGTCGTGCTTCGACCGTACGACTTCAAGTCGACTTGAAGTCAAGACGATCCGACGGTGCCCGTGGTCACAGGGGCGGTCTGGTGGGCAGGGCTCGAGGCGCGGCCGAAGGGATCGGCGGGGCGTACGAGCGACGGCGGCCGGCGAGAGCCGGGGGCCGGTCAGCCCTGAGCGGGAACGCTCGGGCGGAAGCCGGCCACGTCGGCGATGCCGAGGATGGTCAGGGTTCCGTTCATGTGGGTGACCGTACGACGACCGCGCCGACGTGTCGAACGATTAAACGCTCGTGGCTCAGGTCGGGGTGAGGGAACGACGCAGGGGTCGCCGTGCGCCAGCGGAGACGTCGTCGTCGACGAACTCCTGGCACTCGCACCACATGCACGCACGGGCGGTGAAGCCGTGGTTGTGGGAGCCCTCGTGGTGGCCACAGGCGCAGTGCCGGTCCTGCTCGAAGAGGGCGTCGATGAACGAACTCACACCGTCAGCATCGGCGTTTGCTCGGTCGATGTGAGTCGTGGTCGACTTCGGGGATGGACATCCGCGAAGCCCTGTACACCACGCGAGCGATGCGGCGGGTCACGCCCGACCCCATCCCCGAGGACGTCCAGATGCGGATCCTCGACGCCGCCATCCGCGCCCCGAGCGGCGGCAACAATCAACAGTGGACCTTCATGCTCGTCGACGACCCCGACAAGCGGGCCCGACTCGGTGAGCTCTATCGGGTGTGCATCGACATGCTGTGGGCGACGATCTACAAGGACAAGATGGACGACGTGCAGTCCGGCTCGGACGACCCCGAGACCGTCCAGATGCGCCGGATCGTCAACTCGGTCGGCTGGGCGCAGGACAACTTCGCGACCTACCCCCTCTTGCTCTTCGCGTTCGACCGCAACGACGCGAGCGGGGGGTCGATCTTTCCGGCCATCTGGAGCGCGATGCTCGCCGCTCGAGCCGAGGGCGTCGGTTCGTCACTCACCAGCGTGCTCGCGTTCAAGAAGGACGAGACGTTCGAGATCCTCGGGGTTCCCGAAGACAAGGGTTGGAAGATGGCGGCGTGTGTCCCGATGGGATACCCGACCGGCACGTGGGGAGTGGCGAAGCGGGCACCCGTGCACGAGGTCGCCTACCGGAACACCTGGGGAGAGGACATCGGGTTCGTCATCGACGAACCGCTCTGGACATCGGAGGGCTGACTCAGCCCCACACCCAACGGGTCGCCGCGGTCGAGAACTCCTCCGCCCGCTCGATCATGCCGATCGCTCGCCGAGGCACGACCTCGAACATCGCGCCTCCACGCAGGAACTCCGCGGCTTGCTCGCGGGACGCGTCGTCGATGCCGTCGGCGAAGTCGCCGACCTCCGATGCGTACTTGTCGACCCATGCGGTGATGAACGGTCCGGCTGCGTCGCCGTCGATCCGCTCGGCCACACCTTCGATGGAGATCGCCTCCACCGTGTCTTCCACCGTGATCACCACGTTCGGGTTGGTGGCGAGGTTGCGAACCTTCTGGCTCGTCGGGGCACAGCCGAAGCCCCAACGTTGGCGCTCGGGCATCCACGCACCCCAGACCGGCATCGAGTGGGGTCGCCCGTCGGGGCGCGCCGTCACGAACCAGAAATTGCGACAGGTCAGGAGGCGTTCCTCGGCCCACGACCAGGGCAGCAGCCCGTCCGGATCGTCGGTGACGCCATAGCCCTCCATCGAGGGCCGCTCGGAACGGGGTGGATTCGTCATGATCCGCACCCTAGATGGCGCGTGTGACGGCCTTCCCGGGGCAGACTGTGCCGCGATGACCGAGCCGCGCCGCTACGCGTTGGGCGTCGACACCGGGGGGACCTACACCGACGCCGTCGTCTACGACGAACGCGCCCGGGAGATCGTCGCCAAGGCCAAGTCGCCCACCACCCACGACGACCTCGCGATCGGGATCGGTTCGGCGATCGACGCCGCCGTCGCCGATGCGGCCGTCGACCCCGGCGCGATCGAGATGGTGGCGCTCTCGACGACGCTGGCGACCAACGCACTCGTCGAAGGCACCGGACGGCCCGCGTGCCTCGTTACGATCGGTTTCGAGGACGACGCACTCGACCGCGGCGGCCTGCGCGACGCGATCGGCGACGACGCGGTGATCGTCGTTCCCGGCGGCCACACGAGCCACGGCGAGGAGGTCGTCGCCCTCGATCTTGACCGGCTCGGCGCGTTGGTCGACGAGGTGGCGGGCGATGTCGACGGCTTCGCGGTCACCGCTCAGTTCGCGACCCGCAACGCCGACCACGAGATCGCCGCTCGTGACCTGATCCGTGAGCGCACCGGCAAGCCGGTGACGTGCAGCCATGTGCTGTCCGCCAGCCTCGGTGGCCCCAAGCGTGGCGTGACGGCGCTGTTGAACGCCCGCCTCATCGCCATGATCGAAGACCTGGTGGCGACGACCGCTGAGATCCTCACCGATCGGGGGGTCGAAGCGCCGATGATGATCGTGCGAGGCAACGGGTCGCTCGTGTCGGTCGACTTCGTGAAGGATCGGCCGGTCGAGACGATCCTCAGCGGGCCGGCCGCGAGCCTGGTCGGGGCGGCGCATCTCGCGGCCTCCGACGATGCCGTCATCTCCGACATCGGCGGTACGACCACCGACATCGCGGTCGTTCGCGACGGGGTGCCGCAGTTCGGGGCGGACGGTGCGACGGTCGGCGGTCACCGCACCATGGTCGAGGCCGTGCTGATGCACACCCACGGGCTCGGCGGTGACAGCGAAATCCGGCTCGCCGACCGGGCAGTGGGCGCCCAGCTCGACGTCGGTCCTCGCCGGGTCGTGCCGCTCTCGCTCATGGGTGAGACCCACGGTGAGGTGATCCGCGCCGAACTCGAGGCCCGGGTCAACGACGACATCCCCGGCGCCTTCGACGGCATGTTCCTCCAGCGCACCGCCCGCGCCGACGGCGCGACCCTCGATCGGTTCGAACAGCAGGTCGTCGATGCCGTCGACCGTCCCCTCGTCCCGGTCGCCCGGGCGGTCACCACCAGCCTGCAGGAGCGGGCGATGCGCCGGCTCGTCAGCCGTGCCGTCCTGCGCCTCTCCTCGTTCACGCCGACCGACGCCAGCCACGTACTCGGCGATCAGCGGACGCACGATCCCGAGATCGCCCAGCTCGGCGCAACCGTGTTCGCCCGCCGCCGGGACCGCTACGGCAACGCCATCGCGGAAACACCCGAGGAGATCAGCCAGGTGGTGGTCGATTCGCTCGTCCGTCGTTCCGCCGAGGCGTTGCTCGCCGCAGCGCTCGACCGCGACGGTCTCGACGGTTCGCTGGCCGACTCACCGCTCGTCGCTGCGGCACTCGACCGGTCGGCACGGTCCGCCCGCATCGACATCGGGCTCGGTGCCCCCCTCGTCGGTCTCGGCGCGCCCGCAGCGACCTACTACCCGGCGATCGGGGGGCTGCTGGGTGCAAGCGTCACGGTTCCGCCCGATGCCGACGTGGCCAATGCCATCGGCGCGGTGGTCGGCAAGGTTCGGGTGCGGAGCGAGATCCAGGTGACCGCGCCGCGCCGCGGCGTCTATCGGATCCACGGTGGTGGCGAGCCGGAGACCTCCTGGGAACGCCCGGACGCCCGGGCACGTGCCGAGGAGCTCGCCCGCGAGGCTGCGATCGAGGAGGTGCGGTCGGCGGGAGCGAGCGAGTTCGAGGTGGACGTCGCCTGGACCGAGAAGGTCATCGACGTCGACGGTCGCCGGATGTTCGTGGAGGGCACGGCGACGGCGACGGCGTCGGGTCGACCCGACCTGGGCTGATCGGGCGTTCTAGTCTCCGGGCATGGCCCTCGAAGACGAACTCGTCAACCGCGTCACCTGGAAGATCCCGAACGCGCTCGCACTGGTCGGCTCGGCCGCCAACGGCGAACGCAACGGCATGACCACCAGCTGGATCACTCAGCTGTCGATGGAGCCGGTGCTCATCGGGATCGGGGTCGACAACAGCGCGGTGACCCATCGCCTGATCACCGAGGGTGGGTCCTTCACCGTCAACCTGTGGGACAGCGAGGAGACCCGGCCGTTCGTGAAGTTCTCCAAGCCGGCCGTCTACGAGGACGGTGCGCTCAACGGACGAGCCGTACGTGACGGTGTCACCGGCGCACCGATCTTCGAGGAGGCGATCGCGTGGATGGAGTGTGAGGTGCGCCAGTCCCATGACCTCGGCACCCACACGCTCTTCATCGGCGAGCTGGTCGACGCCGCGATCAACGACGACGAGAAGCGACCTGCCTCGATGACCGACACCCGCATGAAGTACGGCGGCGTCAAGCGCGGCGGCCACTGACGCGGCGGGTCTCGCCCTAGCCTCTGCCGTCGCGAATCTGGGTTCGGATCTCCGGGATCGGTGAGATGACCGTCGGCTGGTCGGCCGGAGAGCCCTCGCTGTTCCGCTCAAACCCGTTCGAAAGGCAGTCGAAATCATCGTCGCGCCACTGGTCGTCGAGGTCAGACTCGGCCAGGTAGACGTTGGCGGCCAACGCGAACGCGACTGCGTTGCACGGCTCGGCGGTCGCACCCTCCTGCACGCAGTCGGACGGAACATCGATCAACGCAGGAAGGCCGACGTTGTCGAAGAAGAACATCGGGGCTGGATCGGCGCTCGCGTCTCGACATTCCGGGATCTCTCGCAGCAGAAGACCGGATACGTCCGCGCCTTCGAAGTCGGCGTTGACGAGGTTCGCGTTGCGAATGGTGGCGTCGACGAGCGTGGCGCCGATGAAGGTGGGGTTCTCGAACGTGGCGAACGCCAAGGTGGCGCCCGTGAGGTCGGCGCCATCGAAGTTGAGGTCCTCGCGGATACCACCGACCGCGAGTTCGGCACCGCTGAGGTCGGCGTCGACGAAGATCGTGTTGCGCAGGTTCACCTCGCTCGTCAAGACACAGCCCGCCAGGTCGGCCTCCCGGAAATTGGTCGTGGACCCAGCTTGCAGCGCAGCGCATGCATCGTCGTGATCGATGGTGTCCGGGAGCGGTCCTGGGGGCGTCGTGTCGGCAGGATCGGTGTCGTCCACTGTCTCGGCGGAGTCTTCGGTCTGGCTTTCCTCCTGCGATGTCGACTCCTGGTCCTCCTGGTCGGCCTCGGCTGAGCCGCCAGGGGCGTCATCGGCCACCTCGTCGGTGTCGTCTGCACGCGAGTCAACCCAGAGGAGGAGTGCTCCCACGATGATCAGCACGACCCCGACGCCTCCCATCCGGCGTGCACGATGTCGATCCGCTCCGATCTCGATGCCGAATGCCTTGATGTCGATGTCGAGGAAGGCCACCAGGGCGAGGACGACACCCAACCCCACGAAACCGATTCCGAGTTGCGCCACCGTGCGCTCCTTCCGCCGCCGGCAACGCTAGCCGCCGCGCTGGATGGCGTTCAGAGTTCGCCGAAGGCGGGGTCGCCCTTGCGGCTGCCCCGGGGCGGGGTGCGGGCCCAGACGAGGTAGTCGTCGATGAACACCCCGATGGTTCCGCCGGGGCGGGGAGCGCCCACGATGTTGCCGAACCCCTCCTCGCCGAGCCGGAACTGCTCGTCGTCGGTGATGGCGGTGACGCACACCGGGGTCGCGCCCGGGCCGGCGCGGTCCTCGTAGATCGCCAGCAGCGGCTCGAACATCACGTGGCGCACCCGTGGGTCGGGTCCGGCGAGCCCGGCGAAGACCGCGACGCCACCGGTCAGGCCCGCGAGCAGCGCGACGACCGATCTCGGCCCGCCGATCAGCATCATCGTGGCGCAGATCGCGGTGCCGGCGATCACGACGATCACCGCTCGCTCGAGGCGTGATCCCGCCGGTGGGGGCGTGCCGGATGCCGCGCCGTGGAACGTGCGATAGGGGCGGACACCGATGGAGACGTCCTCGCCGATGCCCTCGGTGAGCACCTTCGCCTGGAACGCTCGCTGGCGGTCCTCCCAACGCAGATCCATCCGCCCACCGTACGCCGACCCTCTGAGCCAGGCCGAGTCCTGGCGGCGATCCGTGAGCGGTGTTCAGGATTCCAGCACCTTAGGTTGGCTTAACAGGACCAAGTAGGTAGAAATCAGAGACAGTTGTCTCACGGTGCTTCGCAGCGGCATCCCGTCGTTCCAGGAGTGAACCCATGACCACCACCCCCAAGCGGCCGTCGCGTTCGTGGCGCTGGCTCGCTGCCCTTCTCGCCCTGTCGTTGCTCGCCGCCGCGTGCGGTGACGACGACGACTCGTCGAGCTCGACGTCGGACTCGTCGTCCGAGTCCGAGTCCGAGTCGGCGTCCGCATCGGCCTCGTCGTCGGCATCCGAGTCGGAGTCCGCCTCGGCGTCGGAGATGGCCGAAGAGGACGAGATGTCGGAGTCGGCGTCGTCCTCGGAGATGGCCGAAGAGGAAGAGGCCGGCGGCGACGCCTTCCTCGTCGTCGAGCACAAGTTCGGCACCACCACCCTCGACGCCGTGCCCGAACGTGTCGTCTCGATCGGCTACAACGAGCACGACTTCCTCCTCGCCCTCGGCGTGATCCCGGTCGGGGTGCGCGACTGGTACGGCGATCAGCCGAACTCGGTCTGGCCCTGGGGCCAGGACGCCCTCGGCGACGCCACCCCCGGGCAGGTCGCCGGTGAGGACGGCCTCGACTACGAGGCGATCGCCGAGATGGAGCCCGACGTGATCGTCGGCATCTGGTCGGGCATGACCCAGGAGGAGTACGACCTCCTCGCCGAGATCGCTCCGGTCGTGGCTCAGCCCGAGGAGTACCTCGACTACGGCACGCCGTGGCAGGAACAGACCATGATCCTCGGCGAGGTCACCGATCGGGTCGCCGAGGCGGAGGCCGCGGTCGACGAGATCGACGCCAAGATCGCCGCCGCGCGCGACGCCAACCCCCAGTGGGCCGAGCTGACCGCCGCCGTCGCCTTCCTGTTCGAGGGCAACCCCGGCGCCTACAACTCCGAGGACCCGCGCAGCCGCCTGCTCGCCGACCTCGGCTTCCAGATCCCGGCCGAATTCGACGAGGCCGCCGGCGATTCGTTCTTCTTCGAGTCGAGCGCGGAGACGATGCCCGAAGACCTCGACGTCGACGTGATCGTCTGGGTGGCCGGCTCCGAGGAGGACTACCCGGATCTCCTCACCGCGCTCCCGACCCGCGTTGCGCTGAAGGCGTTCGAGAACGGTGGCGAGATCTTCGCCAGCACCGAGCTCACCGGCGCGTTCTCGCACTCCAGCCCCCTCAGCCTCGGTTTCGCCATCGATGAGCTCGTCGCCGAGCTCGAGATCGCGACCGACGGCGATCCGTCGACCATCGTCCCGTCGGCCCAGGAGTTCGGCACCGTCGCCGGCTGACCCGTCGATGACGAGCACGATCGAGTCCGACCCCCCGTCGACGCGTCGCGCGGCCGGTCCCGCCATGGTGCGGGCTGGCCAGGCGACCCGCACTCGCCGGTTGGTCGGACTCGTCGCGCTCGTCGGAATCGTGGTCGCCGGGGCGATCGCGTCGCTGGCGTTCGGGACGAAGTCGATCCCGATCAGCGACGTGATCGGCGCCTACTTCGATCGCGACCCCGGCAACACGAACCATCTGATCGTCCGAGACCTGCGCCAACCCCGGACCCTGCTCGGGCTCGTCGTCGGCGCCGGCCTCGGCGGAGCGGGCGCGCTCATGCAAGGCGTCACCCGGAACCCGCTGGCGGATCCCGGGCTGCTGGGCGTGAACGCCGGGGCGTCGTTCGCCGTCGTCGTCGGCATCTGGCTGTTCGACGTCACCGAGACCCTCGGCCAGGTCTGGTTCGCCCTCGCCGGGGCCGCCGTCGCCTCGATCGTCGTGTACGTGCTCGGCACATCGGGTCGGTCCGGTGCGACCCCGGTGCGACTCGCGCTCGCCGGAGCGGCCCTCGGCGCCCTCCTCTTCGCCTTCACCCGCACGATCATCCTCACCGACCAGGGCGCGCTCGACGAGTTCCGCTTCTGGGCGGTCGGCTCGTTGGCGGGACGGGATCCCGCGCTGGCCGGCCAGGTCGCTCCGTTCGTGATCGTCGGGGTGCTGATCGCCCTGGGCGCCGCCCGTCAGCTCAATGCCCTCGCGCTCGGCGACGACGCCGCCCGAGCCCTCGGTACGAGCCTCGCCGTCACCCGCGCCGTGTCGGTCGTCGGGATCATGTTGCTGTGCGGCGCAGCCGTCGCCGCGGCCGGCCCGATCGCCTTCGTGGGCCTCGTGGTCCCGCACGCGGCGCGGGCCTGGTTCGGCCCCGACCAGCGGTGGCTGATCCCCGCCTCGGTGATGCTCGGGGTCGCGCTGATGCTGTTCTGTGACACCGCGGGGCGACTGGTGGCCCGGCCGGCCGAGATCCAGGTCGGCATCATGACCGCCGTGCTCGGCGGCCCGATCTTCATCCTGCTCGTACGCCGGACCCGGATGGCGCAGCTGTGACCGTCGCCGACACCGTCGAACCCCCGAACGCGGTCGACCCGCTGCCGCTTCGTGGCCGGGTGATCCGCACGAACGGATTCTCGGTTCGCCTCGACCCGCGAGCGATCGGTGTGTGCGCAGCGCTCGCGGGCGCAACGGTCCTGCTGGGGCTGGTGTCGATCAGTGTGGGCGAGTTCGACCTGCCGATCTCCGATGTGATCGCCCACCTCCTGGGTGATCCGACCGAGGACACCGAGTTCATCGTCGGCACGTTGCGACTGCCGCGGGTCCTCGTCGCGATCGGTGTCGGATTCGCGTTCGGCATGTCGGGCGCCATCTTCCAGTCGTTGGTGCGCAACCCGCTCGGGTCGCCCGATCTCATCGGCTTCAACTCGGGCGCCGCGCTCGGCGCCGTCTTCGTGATCTTCACGATCGAGGGCTCGCGGGCGCAGGTCTCCGCCGGTGCGGTGATCGGCGGGTTGGTGGTGGCGCTCCTCGTCTACCTCCTCGCCTGGCGTCGAGGGGTGCAGGCCTACCGGCTCGTCCTGGTCGGGATCGGTGCCAAGTTCGCGGTCGACGCGCTCGTCGACTACTCGCTGACCCGCGCCGAGCTCCGCGACGTCCAGGAAGCGGCGGTGTGGTTGACCGGGTCGCTCAACGGTCGGAGCTGGGACGACTTCCGGACCGTCGCCGTCGCCCTCGTCGTGCTCGGCCCGCTCGCCGTCGTGATGCAGCGTCGCCTCGACCGACTCGAACTCGGCGACGACAGCGCGGCAGCGCTCGGACTGCGCGTCTCTCGCACCAAGCTCTGGCTGGTGCTGGTGGGCGTCGGCCTCGCGTCACTCGGGGTGGCCGCCGCCGGGCCAGTCGCCTTCATCGCCTTCGTCGCAGGCCCCGTCGCCCGCCGCCTGGTGTCGTCGCCGAGCGCATGTGTCGTGCCGGCGGGCTTCGTCGGTGCGTTCTTGATGGTGCTCGCCGACTTCGCCGCCCAGAATCTGATCCCCGACACCCAGGTGCCGGTCGGCATCATGACCGCCGCGATCGGTGGTCCGTATCTCTTGTGGTTGCTGCATCGCCAGGCGCGGAGCGGTGCCCTCTGACCCGGAGCGTCCGATGAATCCCGACACCCCATCGAATCGGCTCGTCGCCGAACACGTGAGCCTCGCCTACGAGGACCTCGCCGTGATCGACGATCTCGACCTGGCCGTTCCCGACGGTCAGATCACGGTGATTGTCGGTCCCAACGCCTGTGGCAAGTCGACGCTGCTCCGGGCGCTGGCCCGGCTGTTGAAGCCGAGGAACGGCTCGGTGCTGCTCGACGGCGAACTGATCGAGTCGCTCCCGACCCGCGAGGTCGCCCGGCGCCTCGGTCTGCTCCCACAGTCGCCCATCGCTCCGGAGGGGATCCTCGTCGTCGACCTGGTCGCACGCGGGCGGACGCCCCATCAATCGCTGTTCCAGCAATGGTCCGACGAGGACGAGCAGGCGGTGCACGCCGCGCTCGAGGCGACCGGCACGTTGGAGCTCGCCGATCGCTCGGTCGACGAGCTCTCCGGTGGTCAGCGTCAACGGGTCTGGATCGCCATGGCGCTCGCCCAGGAGACCGAGCTCCTCCTGCTCGACGAGCCGACGACGTTCCTCGACATCACCCATCAGGTCGACGTGCTCAACCTCGTCCACCGACTGAACCGGGATCGGGGGCGCACGGTCGTCGTCGTCCTGCACGATCTGAATCTCGCCTGCCGGTACGCCCACCACATCGTCGCGATGCGGAGCGGACGGATCGTCGCGTCCGGTCCACCCGCCGAGATCGTCACCGCCGAGCTCGTCGAGGAGGTCTTCGGGCTCGAGTGCACGGTGATCGACGATCCGATGAGCGGGACGCCGTTGGTCATCCCGACCGACACCCGATGAGCCACGCGGCCGGCTGGCCAGGGGGTGCGGTGGCGGGCAGACTCCGGCGATGGAACTGACCCAGTACCGCATCGACCGCGACGGCGCCCCCCGCCTCCTGTTCCTCATGCATGGCTACTCGGCCGAGCAGCATCACCTGGCGTCGTACGTGCCCCTGGTCGATCCCGACGAACGCTTCACCGCCATCGCCCCGCGGGCGCCCTACGCGCTCCCCGACCCCGGCGCCGACGGTGCGGCGTGGTGGTCGATCGACTTCGAGACGCGACAGGCCGATGTCGGGGAGTTCGAGTCCTCGCTCGCGACCCTCGAGGCCTTCATCGGCGAGGAGGCGGCTGCCGCAGGCGTTCCGCTCGAGCGCTGCGTGATCGGCGGGTTCTCGCAGGGCGGCTACCTGGCGCTCGCTCTGGTGGGGAAGCACGACGCCCCTCGCTACGCCGGAGTCTGGGCCATCTGTTGCGGGTTGCCGGAGCTGGCCGAGACGCCCACCGATCTCGGCGCAGGAGACGGACGACCGGCCCTGTTCCAGTGGGGCACCCGCGACCCGATCATCTCCACCGACCGGGCCGAGGCGGTGGTCGCCTCGCTCGACGCGGGCGGATGGGACCTGAGCGCCCACGCGTACGACATGGCCCACAGCCAAACGATCGAGATGATGATCGACGCCCGGAGTTGGCTCGCCACGATCGACTGAGCCGGTCCGGCCGGGGGCCGATCGATCAGAAGAGCCGAACGTCCTGGCGCTTGAGCTCTGCCTGCACCGCCGCGACATCCACCTCGCCGACCGGTCGGCCCGACGTCACCGAGATCGCAGCAGCCACGCCGGCCCCCTGCCCGGCGACCGTGCAGCACATCATGTTGCGCACGGCGGCATGGCTGACCTTGTCGCCCCCGATCGAGCGGCCGGTCACGAGCAGGTTGCGCACCCCCGAGCGGGGGACCATCGACCGCAGCGGCACGTGGAAGTAGCGACCGGTGGTCGGCAGGATCAGGATCCCGTAGCCGTCGATGAACTCCGGGAAGATCCCGATCGAGTCCTCGAACCGGCCCTGCTCTCTGACATCGTCGCCGGTGAGGTCGTAGCGGGCCTGGATCTTGCGGGTGTCGCGGATGCCGATCGTCATGCCGAAGTTGCGGAGCTTGGCGTTCTCGCACCCGGGGGTGAAACGCCGGAGGGCTTCGATCGCCATCAGCGCCTGGCGGCGGCCCTCGATCTCGCCGGCGGTCAGTGATCGCACATCGGTGCCGTCGATCTCGGGCATGTGGATCAGGTTGAGATAAGTGAGGTCGCCCTGGTCGGAGACCGCACCCCAGGTGCCACCGATCGTCTTGAGGTCCTTCGGGATGATCCCGGCCTCCTTGGCGCGATCGAACGGCTTCGACAGCCACGGCGAGAACATGTCGTCCTCCTTGCCGCTGGTCTCCATCGCCCACTCGTCGGCACCGGCCCACGAGAGGTAGGTCTGCGGGTCGTCCTTCACCCCCTGGATGAAGGCGGCCTTGTCGACGCCGGACATGTGGAACATCACCGACGCGGCCTGCATCTCCTCGAGGGGGGTCTTTCGGGTCGGCGACCCGACCCGATCCGCGATGTCGGCGTCGCCGGTGGCGTCGATGACGACGCGGCCGAGCACGGCATGGCGACCCGACTTCGACTCGACGATCACGCCGATGATGGCGTCGTCGTCGACGATCGGGGCGACGACGAGCGCGTGGAGCAGGGGTTCGATCCCGGCCTCGGCGACCATGACGTCGGCGACGTGCTTGAACCCCTCGGCGTCGATGGCGTGGCTGTCGCTCTGGGGTTCGGGCTGGGCGGCACCGGCCGCCTTGGCCCGCTCCTCGAACTCGATGCCGATGCCCTCGCAGTCGACGGTCTCCTCGTGGCGATACCAGGCGAACCCCTCGACCCCGACCTGGGTGATGTTGCCGCCGAAGCACCCGTTGCGTTCGAGCAGGATGACCGACCCGCCGGCCCGAGCGGCGGCCAGCGCTGCGGCCAGGCCGCCGGGGCCGCTGCCGATCACCAAGACGTCGGCTCGGGCCAAGACGTCGAGGGTGCGGGCCGGCTCTGTGATCACCCCGAGATCGTTCGGTCGGGTCATCGATCGAGCGTACCGAGGTCGTGGCCGGCGGTCGACGGCGCTTCGTCGGGCCAGTTGGTGCGCCAGACCTCGACCGACAGCGGACCGACCGGCATCGGCGACGCGTCGAACCCGGGTTGGGGTGTGGTCAGCGGCTCGACCACGATGTCGTGGCGGGGGACGACGAAGAACGGGAACGAGTAACGCTCGGCACCGGTGCGATTGATGACCCGGTGCGGGGTGGCCGTGAAGTCGCCGCCGGACCAGAGTTCGAGCATCTCGCCGACGTTGACGACCAGGGCATCGGCGGGGGCGTCGGGTTCGAGCCAGGTGCCGTCGAGCGCCCGGACCTCCAGACCACCGACCGGATCCGGGTGCAGCAGCGTGATGACGTTCGTGTCCTTGTGGGGGTGGATCCCCATGACGTCCCCCACGGGCGGCTGAGGCGGGTAGTGCAGCAGGGTCATGTTCGTGAGCGGCGCGTTGTGCCAGGACCGGAACGTCGCCGGATCCACGTCGAGCGCATCGGCGAAGGCGTCGAGCATCGGCTGGGACGCCCGCTCGCACGCCGCCCAGTAGGTCTGGATGACCGTCCGGAGCTCCGGCAGCTGGGGTGGCCACCGGTTGGGGCCGTAGAGGTCGCACTCCGCCGCGACCCCGTGGCCCGGCGGGCACTCCCAGTGGAGCTTGTAGCCCTCGTACTGGTCGCCGCGCGCACCGTTGACCTCGGCTCGGTTGGGGGTGAAGAAGCCGAGCGGGATGAACCCGCGGTAGTCGCCGGGTCGGATGCGCAGGTGTCGCTTCTCGTCGTCGGAGAACGCGAAGAGGGTCCGGAGCGTGCTCCGGACCCTCTCGAAGAGTGCGGTCGGGATGCCGTGTCCGACGACGGACACGAACCCGATGTCCCGGCTGGCTCGACACAGCTCGGCGGCGAAGTCCGCCGACCGGGCGTCGAGGACCGGGATCACGTCATCGGCCGGGCTGATACGGCACGACGATGGTCTGGGACAAACGCTCCCAGAAGGTGCGGTTGCGGTCGTCGAAGAAGACGAGGGCGAGGAGGATCAGCGCCGGGATGAAGAAGAGCAGCCAGGCGATGTTGAGCACGATGCCGGCGGCGAGGCCACGAACGAAGATCATCCGGGCCGCACCGGCGGGCCTCCCGTCCTCCTCGATCAAGACCTGCTGGTTCATGATCTTCTTGGCCGGGGTCTGGCCCTCGTTGCGCAACACGATGACCAGGGCCCAGATCAGCCAGCCGATGCCCAGCGTGACGAGCGCGAGCACCGCCTCGAGGAGGGCGCACAGGAAGCGATCCATCTTGCCGACCGTGGCCATGGTGGCAACATCGCCGCCGTTCGGTACCACCGGGCTGGGCGGTGCCGGCATCGGTTCGCTTGCCCACTGACTGCCGTCCCAGTAGCGGACGGTGTCGGGCGGGTCGCCTTCGGCGTGATAGTGGCCGGCTGGCATGTCGCTCACGGAGATCCTCCTGGAGTCATTCTCGTTGGCCTGAACCTAGTGCACCGGGGCTCGACGGCGGGGCGGACCGGCACGGTGTCGCGTCAGGCCGTCGCTTCCCACACCGCCTCGATCGCGTCGCCGATCGCGTCGGCGACCGTCGCGAGCGCCGCCGGCGACGTCGCCCGGCTGGGCGTGTCCTCGGGGGTGTGGAAGTCGATGCCGCTTCCGGTGAAGGAGATCATCGGCACCCCGAGATCACAGAGCACCTCGGACTCTCCGAGCCAGCCGGTCGTATCGGGGCGGAACACGAACGATGCCGGCGCCAGCGCGGCGCCGACCCGGTCGGCCGGCGCACCGGCCAGATCGGTCATCGCCAGACGGGTGGGGACGAGTCGGCGTCGGCCGTCGTCGGGATCGGGTGCGTCGACGGCGACCGACGCGCCGACGTGCACGATGGCGCGCAGTGGCTCCGGTGACGAGGCGACCCATCGGCGGACGCCGAGATAGTCGAGCTCGTGGCCACCGGTGGCGAGCACGAGGATCGGATACTCGGCGAATCGCTCCACGAGGTCGAGCAGGACGGCGACCCCGGTACCTCGCTCGCCGGCGCACCCGAACCAGCCGGTCAACGGTGTGGTCAGCACGATCGGTGGACCGGTGGTGGCGCTGCGGGCGATCAGGTTGGTGGTGGTCCCGGGCTCGATCGCTGCCGTCAGGTCGAGGTGGACGGCGTCGGCCGCGTCGACCGTCGCGAAGTCGCGGCCGGCGATCAGCACGGTCGGTGCCCCGTCGTGGGGCCGGGGTTCACGGTTGACCGCGACGAGCGAGCCGTCGGGGTGGGTGGTCGCGATGGCGACCGCACCCTGGGCCGGGTCGAGCACGTGGTCGAGGTCGCCGTCGCGGCCGCCGGCCTTGGCGTCGGCGGCGAGGACCCGCACCTCGTCGGTGGTGATCGAGCCGGTCCATTCGTAGAAGAGCGGGATGTGGTCGATCGCAACGCCGTCGGCGGTGAGGGCCGAGGTCGTCACGTAGCGGTCGAACGGCTCGGCCCGCCGCTCCACGGCGAGCCCACGGCGTGTGAGTTCGGCGCCATACCAGTCGACGGTGGCACGGTCGCCGTCGGTGCCGGCGCGGTGGGTCCCGATGTCGTAGTACCGCTCGACCAGGCCGTAGAGGGTGTTGCCGTCCATCAGTCGTCGTGGGGGTGGTGGCAGGCGACGAGGCTCACGCCGACCGCACGCAGCTCGGGTTCCTCGTCGGCGCAGCGCTGGGTCGCGCGCGGGCAGCGGGTACGGAAGCGGCACCCCGACGGCGGGTCGATGGGGGAGGGCAGTTCGCCGCTGATCAACTCGTCCGCCGGTGGGAGATCCAGCGCGTGGCCCGGGATCGATGCCAACAGGGCCCGGGTGTAGGGATGGCGAGGGGTGGCGAACAACCCGTCGGTCGGCGAGAGCTCCGCGACCTTGCCGAGGTACATGACCATCACCCGATCGCTCACGTGGCGCACGACGGCCAGGTCGTGGCTGATGAACAACATGGTGAGCTCGTACCGCTCGCGCAGGTCGCGCAACAGGTTGAGGATCTGGGCCTGCACGCTCACGTCGAGTGCGGAGACCGCCTCGTCGCAGATCAGCACGTCGGGATCGAGGACGAGGGCCCGCGCGATCGCGATGCGCTGGCACTGCCCGCCGGAGAACTCGTGCGGTCGTCGGTCGTTCACGACCTCCGGGTCGAGTCCGACGGCTCGAAGGATCTCGTCGACCCGCCCGCTGGTGAAGTCGCCCGCCGGGTCGCCCCAGATGTCGAGGCCCTCGCGGACGAGCTCCTTGACCTTGCGCCGGGGGTTCAGCGCGGCGACCGGGTCCTGGAAGATCATCTGCATCCGCCGGCGTGCCTCGCGCAGCTGGACACCGGAGAGCTCGGTGAGGTCGCGGCCGAGGAGCTGGACCGAGCCAGCGGTCGGTTCGACCAGCTGCATGAGGGCCCGTCCGGTGGTGGTCTTGCCACAGCCCGACTCGCCGACGATGCCCATCGTCTCCCCGCGGCGGAGTTCGAAGCTCACGTCGCTGACCGCATGGACGACCTGCTTGCGCCCGGCGGGGAACTCCACGGTGAGGCCGTCGACCTCGAGGACGGGACCGGCGTCGGCGATGCTCACAGCGCCACCTCCGTCTCACGGCGGGTCGCGCTCGGATGGCCGACCGGGAACCAGCAGGCGTAGACGTGACCCGGGTCGTCCGCGGCCACCAGGGGCGGCGCCTCGATACGGCAGCGATCCTGGGCATAGCTGCAGCGCGGGGCGAAGCGGCAGCCGGTCGGTGGGTCGATCAGCGACGGCGGTTGTCCGTCGATGGTGGCGAGGTGGTCGACGTCCTGGTCGAGGCGGGGGGTCGACTCGAGTAGTGCTTCGGTGTAGCGCATGCGGGGCGTGTCGAAGACCGCGCTCGCCGGTCCGGTCTCCACCACCTGCCCGGCGTACATGACGGCGACGTCGTCGGCCCAGCCCCGCACGACGGCGAGATCGTGGGTGACGAGCACGACCGCCATCTCCCGTTCGTCCTGGAGCTGCTGGAGCAGCTTCAGGATCTGGTCCTGGATCGTGACGTCGAGCGCGGTGGTGGGCTCGTCGGCGAGCAGCAGCCGAGGTTCGTTGGCCAGGGCGATCGCGATGGTGACCCGTTGTCGCATACCGCCCGAGAGCTCGTGGGGGTACTGAGCGAAGCGCTTGTCCGGTTCGGGGATCCCGACCTGGTCGAGCAGCTCCAGCGCTCGCGTGCGGGCCTCGCCCTTGCCGAGTCGGCGATGCACCCGCATCGGCTCGGTGATCTGGGATCCGATCGTGCGGACCGGGTTGAGCGCCGACAGCGGGTTCTGGGACACGACACCGATCTCGGTTCCGAGGATGCTGCGCCGGGTCGCGTCGTCGATCGTGAGCAGGTCGCGGCTGTCGAGATCGATCCGTCCACTGCGGCGGGCGTCGACCAGCGGGAAGGCCCCGAGGATCGATCGCAGCAGCATCGTCTTGCCCGAGCCGGACTCGCCGACCACGCCGAGGGTCGTGCCCTCTCGTACGCGCAGGTCGACACCGTCGACGGCCTTCACCACGCCGCGCTCGGTCACCAGCTGAGTCCGGAGCTCGGAGATCGTGAGCAGGTCGGGGTCGTCGGGGGTCGGCGGCACCGGGAAGGTGTCCGGCTCGCCCGTGCCGTCCCGACCACCCGGCGCCCGGAGTTCGCTCAACCGGTCGCTGATCAGGTTCAGCGAGAGGATGGTGAGGAACATGATCGTCGCAGGGATCAGCGCGAGGTGGGGCGCCTCCTGGATGTCGCGTGCACCCTCGGCGGTGAGGGTCCCCCAGGTGTCCTGATCGAGCGAGAGACCGATGAAGGCGAGGCCGCCCTCGGCTGCGATCACCAGCGCGAAGCCGAGGAACGCGAACGCGATCACCGGCAGGACGGCGAGTGGCAGGATCTCGCGTCGCAGGATCTGGATCCGGCTCGCACCCATCGCCTCGGCCGCCTCGACGAACTCGCGCTCGGAGATCGCCAGCGACACGCCGCGCACGATGCGGATGTACGGAGGGAGTCCGAGCACGGTGAAGCCGAGCACGAGCACCCACACCTCGCGACCGAGTGTGCCGGTCAGGCCGGCGACGAGGATGAGTCCGGGGAAGGCGAGCGCCATGTCGGTCAGCGCCATGATCGCGGCGTCGGTGCGGCCGCGGAGGTAGCCGGCGACGACCCCGACGATGCCGCCGATGGTCGCCGACACCAGGGTGACGACCAGTGCGAGGAGCAGCGACGGACGGCCGCCGTGGAGCATCAGCGAGAAGAGGTCGCGCCCGGAGCGGTCGGCGCCGAAGAAGGCGTTCCAGCCGGGCGACTCGAACCGTTCGCGCTCGCGGGTCCGGATGCCGAGCTCCTGGGGGTCGGCGATCGGGAGGATCGGTGCGAGGAGCGTGCCCAGGACGACGAGCGCGATCCAGAGCAGCGCCAACCAGGTGACGAGGCCCAGCTTGGGGCGCGGGGCGTCAGCCGGCGGCGCCACGACGAATCCTGGGGTCGACGACCGAATAGAACATGTCGACGGCGAAGTTCACGAGCACGTAGGCGGCGGAGAACAGCAGCACCAGGCCCTGCACGACCTCGAAGTCCTCACCGAAGATCGACTGGACGAGGAGCCGCCCCATGCCGGGGATGGCGAAGATCGACTCGATGATCAACACCCCACCGATCAGCCCGCCGGTGTTGAGGCCGACCGAGGTGATCAGCGACAGCGACGACGGCCGGAGCACGTGGCGGTACAGCACGCGCCGCTCGCTGTAGCCCCGGGCGTGAGCGAGCATGACGAAGTCCTGCTGCATGGTGGTCAGCAGGTCGGTGCGCAGCAGGCGGAGGTAGACGGCGACCAGGTTGATGCCGAGCGCGATCGCGGGCAGCAGCATCTGTCGCAGGTTCTCGACCGGGTCGTCGTTGAGTCCGGGGATGTCGGTGGCGATCGCGGGGAACCATCCGAGCCGGACGGCGAAGAGGGCGACGAGATAGACAGCGAGCACGAAGCCGGGAATCGACAGGAACCCGAACGCGATCGCAGAGGTGAGCCGGTCGACCACACCACCGGGGTTGCGGACGGCGGTGATGGCGGCGGGGATGGCGATCCCGAGGGCGATCAGCTGGGCGAGGATCGCCAGTTCGATCGTCTTGGGGAGGGCGACCCGGATGGCGTCCCACGTCTTCTGCTCGGTGAAGTAGCTCTCGCCGAGATCGCCCTGCAACACGTCGCCGACCCAGTTCGCGTACCGAACGAGGATCGGGTCGTTGAACCCGAGCTCCTGCCGCAGCTGTTCGATGACCTCCGGCGTCGCCCCGAAGCCGGCCTTGTAGACGACCGGATCCCCGGGGATGAACTCCAGGAGGAGGAACGAGAAGAAGGAGACGACGACCAGGACGACGACGAGCCGAACCAGCCGCAGGGCGAACGTCCGCACTACTCGGAGACGATGTAGATGGCTCCGAACCCGTGGAAGCTGCCGCCGACGATGCCGGCGCCCTCGATCCCGTCCGGGAAGGTGGTGTTGTTGAGGCCGGCGACGCTCGAGCTCGAGACCACGCCTTCACCGCCGACGATGTGGTCGAACCACAGCACCGGCATCTCGTCGGCCCAGGCCTGCTGGAGCTCGGCGTACGCCGCGTAGCGAGTGTCGAAGTCGTCGGTGGTACGCCCGATGGTGAAGGCGTCGTCGATCGCATCGCTCTGGTAGTTGCTCCAGTTGAGCAGGCCGCCAGACGAGTGCAGGAACACGAACTCACCGTCCGGATCCGGGCTGTTGAACTGGAACCAGGTGATGGCGTCGAAGTCGTCCTGCAACACCGACGGCACGTCGGTGCCCGGCTCGAGGAGCCGCACGTCGACCTCGATGCCGGCGTCCTCCCAGAACGAGATCAGGAACTCGCCGACCTCGGTGATGCTCTCCCGGTTCTGCATCGAGAGCGTGAACTGGGCCGGGCCGTTCTCGGCCTCGTACTCGGCGACCGCCGCGGTGGCGGCCTCGAGGTCGAAGTCGGGGAAGCCGGTCGGTTCGGCGTACCAGCGCGATGCGGGTTCGATGAAGCTGCTCGCCTTCTGGGTCAGCCCGCTGCGGAAGGTCTCGATCAGCAGATCGCGATCGACCGCCTGGACGAGGGCGCGTCGGATGCGCACGTCGTCGAGCGGCGGGTTGTTGGTGTTCGGCATGATGACGAACTCGTTGCCGCCGAGCGGCGACTGGTACACCGACACCGAGTCGTCGGCCAGGTACTCCAGCAGCTGGGCGTCGGCCGGCGAGGAGTAGGCGTCGATGTCGCCGGCGACGAGCGCCTGGTGGCGGGCGGCCTGCTCGGGGACCACCTTGAACTCGACGGCGTCGAGATAGGGCAGCCCCTCGTCGGCCCGCCAGTAGTCGTCGAACTTCTCCACCCGAACGCCGTCGCCGGGCGTCCACGCGCCCATCACGAACGGACCGGTGCCGATCATGAGTTCGTTGGTTCCGATGTTGGACGGCGACACCATCCAGCCGCCCTGCGCGGTGAGGCTGAACGGGTAGGCCGACCACGGGCTGTTCATCTGGACCTCGAGGGTGAGGTCGTCGACGACGACGATGTCGTCGACCGCCGCCATCACGAACCCGGTGGTCGCGCTGAAGCGGAAGGCGTCGAGGTTGGCCTTGGCCGCCTCGGCGTCGAGGACCACGCCGTCGTGGAAGAGCACGTCAGGCCGGAGCTTGATCGTCCAGATGGTGAAGTCGTCGTTGGGGATGAGGTCCTCGGCGAGGAGCGGGCCCCAGTCGCCCGTCGCCCGGAGCTGCACGAGCGGCTCGACCACCGCGGCGGCGATGCGGATCGAGCCGGGTTGGATCGCACCGGTCGTGTCGAACCCTGCACCGTCGTTGTCGATCGCGTAGATGATCTCGCCGCCGGGCACGATGCCCTCGGCGTTCACGTCGCCCTGACCGACCTGATCCTCCTCGCCGCCGGCGTCGGCGGCGTTGGTGCCGGCCTCCTCGTCGTCGGTGGCGGCCTCGACCGCTTCGTCGACCAGGTCGTCGGTGACCTCGGCCTCCTCGGAACCGCCTGCGTCGGCTCCGTCACCCCCTCCGTCGTCGCTGTCGTCGGATCCGCCGCAGGCGGCGGCGATCAATCCGAACGTCAGCAGCAGCGCCAACAACAGACGGGCACGGGTGGTGGTCACCATCTCGAACATCCCCCAGGTTCGACAGCAGGAGGCGTGACGTCGGTCACGCCGTGGGGGACATCTGAGCACGGTGCCGGGGCCGACGCCAGACGAACGGCATCGGCCCCGAGACCGCGGGGGATCCGGAGCGGGGGATCAGGCGACCGGGACGAGCTCCGCGTCGGCGCTGTCGTCGCGGGCCACCTGCTCGGTGCGGACCCGGCGGGGGAGCAGGACGGCGGCGCTGGTCGCGGCGGCGATCATGATCGCGGTACCCAGCCAGAACCCGTCGTTCATGGCGGCGACGAAGCTCTCGCTGGCGGCGGCGAAGGTGATCGTGCCGGTGTCGCCGAGCGAGGGAGCGTTGGCGGCGACGACGCCGATGCCCTCCTGGGCGAGGTGGATGGTCTCGTCGTCGACCTGCCCGGCGAGGGCGTCCTCGACGTTGCCGCGGTAGAGGGCGTTGATGAACGACCCGAGCACGGCCACGCCGAGCGCCGAACCGAGTTCTCGGCTCACGTCGTTGACGGCGGAGCCGACCCCGGCGTCCTCGACGGGCACGGACGCCATGATCGAGTCGGTCAGGCTCGGCATGCCGAGACCGAAGCCGAAGCCGAAGACCATGATCCAGGCGATCTCGCGCTGGGCGCTCCAGCTCGGATCGATCTGGGTGAAGGCGGCCATGCCGAGCGCCATGATCAGGACCGACACCACGACCGTCAGGCGGAGCCCCAGAAGGCGGCCGACGGCGGGGGCGATGGCGGTGGCGACCATGATCGCGCCGGCGTTGGGCAGGATCAGGAGTCCGGCTTCGAACGGATCGCGGCCCTGCACGATCTGGAAGAACTGGGTCATGAAGAAGAACACGGCGGGGCCGGCGAAGAACATCAGGCCGATCACGAGGACCGAGCCGCTGAACTCGCGCTCCTTGAAGAAGTGGAGCGGCAGCATCGGGTCCTTCACCCGCAGTTCGATCCCGACGAAGGCGGCGAGCAGGGCGACGGCGAGGGTGAAGCTGGCGACGATGAGCGGTGAGCCCCATCCCGCCTCGGTGCCCTGGATGATCGCGAACACGAGGGTGGAGATGCCGAGGGTTGCGGTGATGGCGCCGGGGGCGTCGATGCCGACGTGGCGGTCGTCGCGGGACTCGCGCACCACCACCTGGCCGACGAGGGCGATCACGATGATCGGCACGTGGATCCAGAAGGCGGCGGCCCAGTCGTAGCGGTCGACGAGGTAGCCGCCGACCGCCGGGCCGAACCCGATGCCGATGCCGCCGACACCGGTCCACACGGCGATCGCCTTGCCGCGTTCCTCGCGGGGGAAGGCGTTGGTGACGATGCTGAGCGTGGCGGGGAGCACGAACGCGGCGCCGAGGCCCTGGATCGCCCGACCGGCGATGAGCATGCCGATCGAGTCGGCGAGTGCGCCCACGACCGAGCCGGCGAGGAAAAGCAGCAGGCCGACGCTCATCCAGCGGCGGCGGCCGTAGCGGTCGCCGATCGAGCCGGCGAAGATGAGGAGTCCGGCGAGGACGAGCACGTAGGAGTCGACCACCCACTGGAGCTCCGACGTCGTCGCGCCGAGATCGAGGGAGATGGCGGGGAGCGCCGTGTTCACGACGGTGAGGTCGAGGAACACGATCAGGGTGCCGATCGACATCATCGCCAGCACGAGCCAGCGACGAGGATCGGGTGCGGGGGCGCCCGGGGCGTCAGGGGCCTCGTGCGATGCGGAGTCGGTGGGGGACATGGGTGCCTCTCGGTTTTGAACCGTTTGGTTCAGTTCGTTCGACGCAGTGTTGGACCGCTTGGTCCAAAATGTCAAGGGATTTCTGAAACTTTCGGTTCACAAACCGCCGCGGGTTCGCTACGGTCGAGGTCATGGCCGTCACCGAGACCACCGGCAAGACCCGAGGACGCCCCCGGGCCTTCGACGAGGACGAGGTGCTCGACGCGCTCGTCGAACTCTTCTGGCAGCACGGCTACGAAGCGGCGTCGATGAACGACATCGTCGATGCCGCCGGCCTGAACAAGTCGTCGCTCTACAACGCGTTCGGCAGCAAGGACGAACTCTTCTACGCCGTGCTCGAGCGCTACATCGCCGGCCGGGAAGCGATGCTGCGCGACGCGCTCTCCGAGGGTGGCATCGATGCCCTGATCGGCTTCTTCGCGATGCAGCGGGAGATGATGCTCAGCGAGATCGGTGCCAAGGGATGCATGGCGGTCAACGCCTCCACCGAACTCGGCCTCCGAGACGAGCGGGCCGTCGCACTGTCGGATCGGTACCGCTCGATGCTGCGCACGAGCATCCGCCGTCCTCTGGCGTGGTCCGCGGATCGAGGTGAGATCGACCCGACCCTCGTCGACGCCTACACCGAGACCCTCGTGTCGGCGATGTTCGGCATGTCGGTCGCCGGTCGAGGCGGTGCCAGCGAGGCCGAACTGGCGACCACGATCGACTCGATGCTCGCGCTCATCACCAGCTGGAAGCGCTGACCGCCTCGTCGCCGGCGCGGTAAACGCACCGGCGTCCTCCGGCGTGTGCTGGGGTGTGGACACGAGAGGAGTCGTCGTGACGCCCCCACCGGAGGAGGTGTCGGCCGAGCCGGCCGCCACCCCCTCGTTCGAAGCCGTCTTCCACGCGGAGTACCGGGGCCTCGTCGCGCTCGCGGCCGCCGTCGGTGGCCGGCGGGCCCGGGCCGAGGACATCGTCCAGGAGGCGATGGTGAGACTCGACCGCGCATGGGACACCGTCTCGACCTACGACCGGCCCGGTGCCTGGCTCCGGCGGGTGACGATCAACCTGGCGCTCTCGCATCGGCGCCGACTCGGCCGCGAGGCGCGGGCGCTCCTGCGCCTCGAGCGCACCGAGTCGTCGCTCGATCCGACACCGCCCGCCGAACACGCTCACGTGTGGGCGGTCGTCGCGGAGCTCCCCGGAAAGCAGCGGGCCGCCGTCGCATTGCACTACCTCGAGGACGCCTCGATCGACGAGATCGCCGACGTACTCGAGATCGCACCGGCTACCGCTCGTGTCCACCTCCACCGCGCTCGCCAGACGTTGCGCGACCGACTGCAGGAGGACGACCGATGACCAACGAGGGACCCACCCCCGAGAATCGCGACGTGCCGAGCATCGGCGAGGCCTTCGATCGGCTTCGGACCGACGTGGGCGACGTGTCGGCCGATGCTGCACTGCGGCGGATCGAGGCCGACTCCCGCAGCGTGCCCTGGCGGCCGGCCGTCGCCACGCTCGTCGCGGTCGCGCTCGTCGTCGCCGGCGTCGTCGTGCTGCGTTCTGGCTCCGACGACGACGTGATCGCCGCCGATCCCGAACGCGACGACGGAGAACCCGAGTCGACGATCGGCGAGCCCGACATCACCGCGACGGCCGACGCACTCGACGGCACGGCGTGGAGCCTGGTCGCCGGGACGGGCCCCTCCGGCGCCGTCACGATCGTCGAGGGCTGGCCGATCACGATCACGTTCTCGGGCGATGCCTTCGGCGGGACGGCAGCGTGCAACGGGTACGGCGGCGTCTACGAGCTCGACGCCGACGGTCCCATCGGCCGGGAGATCGGCCGTGACGACATGGGCTGCCTGCGCGACATCCAACGTTCCGAAACGGCCTACCTCGCGGCGCTCGCCGTGGTCGAGGAGGCGATGGTGCGCGACGGCCGGCTGGTGCTCACCGGTCCCGACGGCACCGAGCTCGTCTACGAGCGCGTTCCGTCGATTCCCGTCGACGATCTCGTCGGGCGGACCTGGCGCCTCACCGGCCTGGTGCGCGACGGCGAGATGGTCGCACCCTCCGGTGGTCCGGCGACCCTGCGTCTCGAACCGGACGGAACGCTCTCCGGGAGCACCGGCTGTCGCACGTTGGCCGGCGAGTGGACGATCGTCGGCGAACGGATGCGATTCGGCTCGTTCCGCGCCGAGGGCGACTGCTCGACCGGGTTGGCCGATCAGGACGGTCTCGTCGTCACCGTGCTCGGCGACGGCTTCACGCCGAGCCTCGACGACGACGTCCTCGAGCTCACGGCGACCGGCGGCAACGGCCTCGTCTACCGCCTCGCCGACGACGGCGACGAGTTGCCCGTCGCCGACGTGCCTCGGCTCGTGAACACCCAGTGGAACCTCGCGAGCGGCACGGTGCCGGAGGGCCTGCTTCCCCAACTGACCTTCACGCTCGACATCGGTGCCGACGGCCGCGTCGCCACCGGGCAGGCCCACTGCGAGCTGTACGGTGTCGACTTCGGTCGACTGCTCGGCGGCAGCGGCCCCGTCGCCGAGATCGACGTCGACGGCACGCCGGCGCCGTGTCCCCTCGTGCTGCCGGCGGTCGGCAGCGAGGAGTTCGTGCAGGCACTCCTGATCGTCGACGAGATCGCCGTCGTCGACGACGAGTTGATCCTCCGTGGCCCCGACGTCGACCTCCGCTTCCATTCACGGGCCTTCATGGGGATCTTTGAGTTCGTGTTCGCCGACCGGGCCAACGTCTGGGTCGACGTCCACGGCTACCTCGGTGACCGGGGCGGCGGGATGTTCCTGTGCTCGCTCCCGCCGACCGCGGTCGGGTGTGAGGGCTTCTGGGTCGTGCTCGTCGGGGAGACGCCCGATCCCGAGCTGATCGGCACGTCAGTGGTCGTGCGGGGCGCGATGGACGAGTGGGGCCGAATGGTCGTCGACCCCGGCGCCGAGCTGCGGCTCCCGGCCTTCGGGGTCTTCGAGGGGTTCGCCGGCCTGCCGTCCGATGGTGCGATCAGCCAGGCGTTGCTGACCGCAGCGGTCAGTGATCCGGCCCTGACCTGGCACCCCGATGGTGTGGTGCTGAGCCTCGGCGGCACCCAACACCAGATGGTTCGATCGCCCGCCGAGCTGCTCGATCCGGCTAACTGGGTGTTCGAGGTCGGTCGCTTCCGGGGTGGCGACGGGCGGGTGTCGGCCCTCGAATCCCTCGCCGGGGGCCTGCCCAAGCGGGTCTACAACGGCGCCCACAGCCACTGCGCGGCCGTGCCCACACCCCTGCCCGAGGTCGACTTCGACCGCCAGCTCGTCATCGAGATCGACCCGACGCACGACGAGTTCTCGTCGTGCCTGCAATGGCTCGTCGTCGACGTCCTCATCGACGACGGCCTGATCGTGGCGGTGAACCTCGACCGATGGGAGGGCGCGCCGGCCTAGGACGGCCCCCTTCGGCGGAGGTGACCGCGGTCACCTATCCTCGGGCTCCCCGGCCAAAGGAATCGTCGTGAAGGAACTCGTCTACCACCGCATGCTCATGCCCGCGCTCGAGCGGTATGCCGACAAGACGGCGTTCTTCGATGGCGCCTATGCGGGCACCTACGCCGACCACGCCGACCGCACGTTCCGGTTGTGTCGGGCGCTGAAGGAGACCCTCGGCGTCGATCGCGCCGACCGCTTCGCGGTCATGTCGACCAACAGCCACCAGTACCTCGAGCTGTACCACGCCGCCTTCCTCGGTGCCGGCGTGATCAACCCGCTCAACCTGCGTCTGGCCGGCAAGGAACTCGACTACATCGTGCGCGACTCCGGCACCGAGGTGGTCTTCGTCGATGGCTTCTTCGCGCCGCTGTTCGCCGACGCGATGGCCAAGAGCGAGGAGGGCCCGAGTCCGATCCGGCACACGATCCTGATCGGCGATCTCCTCGGCGACGCCGACGTGCCCTACGACATGACCTACGAGGAACTGCTCGCGTCGGTCGAACCGGTCACCCCGGACGAACCCGAGGAGAACGACCTCGCGGTGCTGATGTACACCGGTGGAACGACCGGTCTGCCCAAGGGCGTGGCCGTCGAGCATCGAGCCGAGATGCTGAACCTCTACCACATCGCCATGAATCTGGACTTCGATCCGGACGCGGTGTTCCTGCATCAGACGCCGATGTTCCACGCCGCGTCGATGGGCGGGATCCTCGGCACGCCGGCCAGCGGCGGTTCGACGGTCACGATCCCGTTGTTCGATCCCGCCGGAGCGATGGCGCTGATCGAGCAACACAAGGTCACCCAGACCGTGATGGTCCCGACGATGGTCGGCATGATGCTCGGCCATCCGGAGTTCGCACCCGAGCGGCTGTCGTCGTTGAGCCAGCTCACCTACGGCGCGTCGCCGATGCCGGCCGCGTTGCTCGACACGCTGCTCGCCACCTATCCCGACCTCGAGGTGTCCCAGGGCTACGGCATGACCGAGTGCTCGGCCGTGTTGACCTGGCTCGACGCCGAGACCCACCGCATCGGCGGCAAGCGTCTGCAGTCCGCGGGCCGCGCCGTCCCGGGCATCTCCCTCGAGATCCGAGACGAGGAGGGCAACCGGGCGCCGGTGGGCGAAGCCGGCGAGGTCGTCGCCCGGGGCGGCAACTTCATGCGCGAGTACTGGAACAAGCCCGACGCCACCGCCGAGGTGTTCGAGGGCGGCTGGTACCACACCGGCGACGCCGGTTACCTCGACGAGGAGGGCTACCTGTTCCTGGTCGACCGGGTGAAGGACATGATCGTCTCCGGTGGTGAGAACGTGTATTCCGCCGAGGTCGAGTCGGCGATCAGCAAGCACGAGGCCGTCGCCCAGGTCGCGGTCATCGGCATCCCCCACGACACGTTCGTCGAGCAGGTCCACGCCATCGTCGTGCTCCATCCCGGGGCCGAGGTCACCGAAGCCGAGCTCGGCGAGGCCGCCCGTGAGCACATCGCCGGCTACAAGATCCCCCGATCGTGGGAGTTCCGGGCCGAACCGCTGCCGCTGTCGGGCGCGATGAAGGTCCTGAAGCGTGAGCTGCGCGCCCCGTACTGGGAGGGACGCGACCGCAATGTGTAGGGCGGGCGATGTCTGACGGCGTCTCCGACCCCGAGCTGCTCGAGGTCGAGAACGCCCTGCTCGACGGGTTCGTCACCCGGCGCACCGACGGGGTCGACGTGTTGGGCTTCGGTGAGACCGGTGTGGCCCTCAGCTGGCCGCGCGGCGACGGTCGGCTCGTGTTGAAGCGGGTGGTGAGTGTCGCCGACGAGACCGAGGCGGAGGAGTTCGCCGGATACCTCCGCGACTATGTGGAGGCGATGTCGGCCTTCGTCACGGTCGCGCCGACACAGGTCCGGACGTTGCGCAACCGCGACGACCGGGTCGCGATCTACCTGGCGCAGCCCCGCTTCGCCGCGGAGGTCCTGCTCGAGACGATCATGGAGGTCGACGAGCCCAGCGCCGATCACCCCGCCGTCCGCGCCGTGGTCGACGCGGCGTTGCGGGCGTCGGAGACCGGCCGGCTCGGCATCGACGCCCAGTTCCAGAACTTCGCGTGGATCGAGGACGAACTGGTGCTCTTCGACGTCGGCACCCCCTTCGTCTTCGAGGCCGACGGCAGCTACGCGCTCGACACCTCCGTCGTCGGACGGGTCATGCCGGCGTTCATGCGCATGCCCGCCCGCCGCAAGTACGAGGAGGTCGTCTGCGACATCGGGTCGCGTCGTGGATCGTTGCAGCAGGCGGCGATGAGCCTCGTCCGCGTCGGGCAGGAACGCTGGCTTCCCGCGGTGCTCGAGATGGTGAACCCACACCTCGACGAACCGCTCGACCACGACGCGGTCGTCGAGCGTGCCGCCCACCTGCACAGACAGTCGGCGGGTCTGAAGCGGCTGATGAAGCTGGAGCGGTGGTGGTCGACCCGGGTTCGTCGCCGTCCCTACGACATGTTCATCACCGACTCCTTCACCGGCGAGCTGCAGTAGCGCCGTGCCGGAGCCGACCGAACTCGCGACCCCCACGCGGGCGTTCGTGCTCGGCATCGCCGACGACGCCGGGGCCATCGACGCCGCCGCGCTCTACGAGGCGGCCGACGCGGTCGGCTTCAGCTCGACCCGGGTCCGCCTGACGCTGCGCCGACTCGTCGAGTCGGGGAGCGTCACCGTCGACGGTCGGGGACGGTCGGCGGCCATCCGGTTGACCCCCGCCGGCCTCGATGAACGCCGCACCGATCTGACGTGGGTGGCTGCGGCGCACCGGCTCGACGCCGGGCTCGACATCTGGGACGGCGTCTGGCACCTCGCCGCCTTCGAGATCCCGGAACGGAGCCGCGCCGCACGCGACGCCGTGCGAGGCGCCCTGGTCGACCTCTTGTGCGGTTCGCTGAGCGGTGGTCTGTACGTCTCCCCGTGGCCCATCGAGCGATGGATCGCACCGGTGGCCCATGCGCACGGCGTGACCGACCGCATGACCTATGTGCAGTCGACGGCGATGTCGGTCGCCGGTCGGCAGGACCCTCTCGGGATCGCGATGGCGGTGTGGCCGGTCGAGCGCCTCGCCGCGGGGTACGCCGACTTCGTCGAGCGATGGTCGCCGGCGGTGGTCGCCCCGCCGGCGGATCGGGCCGAGGCGGTCCGGATGGCCTTCACGGCCAGCGCCGAGATCGAGGGGTTGCTGCGCATCGACCCGGTGCTGCCGGCCGTGGCGCTCCCCGACGACTTCGCCGGTCCCGCCGCCCGACGCCTCTATCGCGAGCTTCTCGCCGTCCTGCGAGACCACGACGTGATCGCCACCAGCAATGTGTTCGGTGCCTACGAGTCGGCGATCGTGCAGGCCCTCCGCCAGTCGAGTTCGGCGTTCTGGTCGGCCGCAGGGCCGACCTCGACCTGATCGTCAGAACGTCACGCCGACGGCGCCGCAGAGCAGCGCCATCATCGGGCCGGCCGCAGCGAAGCGCTCACGCAACACCTTGGCGAAGTCGGCTCGGGTGACCTCGCTCTGCTTGAGGGGCCCGGTGGCGATGAAGCTCTTGCGCTTGAGGTCCTCCATCAGCGGATCGTCGGCTTCGATGTCGATCCCGCGCGGTGGTCGCTTGAGGGAGTCGCCGCCGAGCGAGAAGTGGTCGGTGAACGGCGCGCTGCGGGTCGCCGCGATCCACTCGTCCGGGTGCTCGGCGATGTGGACCCGGATCTGCTGCGCGACCTTGGGCTCGGGCATCCACAGTCCTGCGCCGATGAAGCACCCCCGGGGTTGGAGATGCACGTAGTAGCCGGGGGCATGGGCGTCCTTCGCCCGTTCGTGGCGGAAGTGCATGCCCGTGTTCAGCTTGTAGGGCGTCTTGTCCTTGCTGAACCGCGTGTCGCGGTGGATCCGGAAGAGCGAACCGCCGACCGTGCGGGAGTCGGCGACGAAGGACGGGGACAGCGTCTCGAGCGGTTCGACGAAGTCGGTGATGAAGTCGAGCGCAGGCTGGCGGACCGATGCTTCGTAGCGCGCCTTGTTGTCGTTGAACCAGCCGCGATCGTTGTTGGCGGCGAGGTCGCGCAGGAAGGCGAAGAGGTCGGGGCTGAAGTGGCGGGCCATGGCCCGACGTTAGAACCCGACGAGTCCTCGTCGCGCCTCGATCTCGATCTCGAGCTCCTTGCGCTGCCGATCGATCTCCTGGTGCCGTTCCATCGCCTCGGGCGAGAACCGGGAGCCGGGCGGCCGAGCCTCACGGGGTTCGGTGAAGAGGTGGTCGAATGTCCGTCGCAGCCAGGCCATGGGGGGCGTCCTTTCTGCTCGCGCACGCGCACCGTACGACGATCGGGATAAAGCCCGTGTCAGCCGCATGGCCTACGGTCTGGTCATGGAGTTCCGTTGCAGCCCGGACCGATTCCACGACGAGGCCGAGGCGATCGCCATGGCGACCGCCCGAGGCGAGTACCCGGTGGCCCTCGACATCGAGGCGGTGCGAAACGACTTCCACTGGCACGACTTCCAGACCACCACCTACATCGTCGACGGCGAGCTCACGATCGAGCTGCGCGACGGTGGCGAACGCTTCGTGTGCGGCCCCGGAACCATGATCACCGCGTCGACACCGCACATCGTCCATCGCGAGATCACCGACGGGTACCGGGCGGTGTTCGGCTTCGATCGCGATCCACGGCACCTCACCATGCCGATCGACAAGGACCCGGCGGACCACCCCGCCACCCTCGCCTGAAGGAGCGATGCCATGGATGTCGTCAACGAGGTCATGCCGACCGACCCCGAACAGATCGCGGCGATGGCCGAACCCGGCCCCGACGGGCCGATCTACATGGTCAACCTGCTGAAGTTCAAGGATCGGGCCGAGTACGAGGACGGCCGCGAGACCGACCTCACCGGTCGCGAGGCCTACCAGCTCTACGGGCAGGCGGTGATGGGGATCCTGCCCGACTACGGCGGCAGCGTCGTGTTCGTCGGCGACGTCACCCACCTGAGCCTCGGCCGGGTCGAGGATCTCTGGGACGAGGTCGCGATCGCCCAGTATCCGAACCGCGCCGCCCTCGTGGCCATGTCGACCTCGCCCGAGTGGCAGGCCGCCGCGGTCCATCGCACCGCCGGACTGGCCGGTCAGCTCAACATCGAGACCGTCGGCGGCATCATCGGGTGACGGTGCGAGTCGGGCTCACCGCCCCCTGGGATCTCGACCGGCTCCACCCCACCGAACGCCAGGCTCGGCTCGCCGCCGTGGCCGACGCCGGGATCGACCATCTCTTCACCGCCGACCATGTCAGCTTCGTCGGCGGCAACGGGATCGACGGTGTCGTCCGCCTGGCGGCGTGGAGCGGGATCGAACCCCGGCTCGATCTCCACCTCGGCGTGTTCCTCCTGGCCCTCCGGCATCCGATGGTGGCGGCTCGTCAGATCGCAACACTTGCGGAGGCGGCCCCCGGTCGGGTGGTGATCGGGGTCGGGGTCGGCGGTGAGGACCGCCACGAGTTCGAGGTGTGCGGGGTCGATCCGGCCACGCGCGGTCGGCGAACCGACGTCGCGCTCGATCTCGTCCGACGCCTGCTCGCCGGGGAGACCGTCGACGGCGACGGCGAGTTCTTCGACTTCGAGGCCGGGCGCATCCGCCCGACACCGACGCCGTCGGTGCCCTTCGTCGTCGGCGGCCGCAGCGACGCCGCGGTGCACCGAGCAGGGCGTCTCGGCGACGGCTGGCTGGCCGCGTGGTGCTCGCCTCGGCGCTTCGCCGAGGCGACCGCGGAGGTCGAGCGGGTCGGGGCCGATCGCGAGGTCGACTGGCGTCACGGGCTCCAGACCTGGGTCGGGGTCGGCGTCGACCGCGTCGATGCGCGCTCCCACGTCGCCGAAGGGATGGCCGCGTTCTACGGCCTGCCGTTCGAGCCGTTCGAGACGTACACGCCGGTCGGCACCGCCGACGACATCGTGGAGTTCCTGGCGCCCTACGTCGATGCTGGCGCCCACACCCTGAACCTGACGCCGTGCGGGCCGGACCGGGCGACCGAGCTCGAGGTCATGGCCGAGGTCGCCGAACGGCTCCGGTCGCGCTGAGCGAGCCGGAACCGTTCGACGTCCGCCGTCCGTTCAGTCGTCGGCGTCGGCCAGGACCGTCTTGTAGATCGTGGCGCCGATGACACCGCCGATGATCGGGGCGACCCAGAACAACCACAGCTGCGGGATGTAGTCGCCCTGGGCGAAGATCGCCTGGCTGGTCGACCGGGCCGGGTTGACCGACGTGTTGGTGACCGGGATCGAGATCATGTGGATCAGGGTCAGCATCAGGCCGATCGCGAGGCCGCCCATCGCCGGCGCGGCCTTCTTGGCCGTCGCACCCATGATCACGATCAGGAACATCGCCGTCATCACGACCTCGGTCACGAAGGCGGCCCCGAGGCCGGCTTCGGTCGGGGACAGGTCGCCGTAGCCGTTGGCTGCGAACGCTCCGGCCGCGTCGCCGTCGATGTCGGGTGATCCGGCCATCAGGTAGATCAGCACGGCGCCGCCGATCGCACCGAGGGTCTGGGCCACGACGTAAGCCGGTGCCTTCTCGCTCGGGAAGCGGCCGCCGGCGACCAACCCGGCGGTTACCGCCGGGTTGAAGTGGCCGCCGCTGATGTGGCCGAGCGCGTAGGCGCCGGTCAGGACGGTGAGTCCGAACGCGAAGCTGATGCCGAGCGTTCCGATCCCGAGCTGGCTGCCGATGACCGCCGTTCCGCAGCCGCCGAGCACGAGCCCGAGTGTGCCGATGAATTCGGCGAGGAGTGGTCTGGTCTCCATGGTGTAATCCCTCTCTTGGACGGCACCCCCCACGGGGCCGTCTGCGAGTTGGACTCCTCAGCCGACGAAAAGGTCGCGGATCAGCCGAGATCGCCGACCAGGTCGAGCGCGTCGACGTCGAGCACGTGTCGCGCATGCCGGTTGAGCATCAGGGCGAAGAGGTCGTTGCCGCGCTCGGTCTCGGTCGCCATGATCGTCGCCAGGATGCCGACGACGATGCCGTGGAGTGAACCGGTCGCATACTCGTTCCAGCACACGTCCTCGGGGTAGTCGACGTCGTAGGCGGCGAGATGGGTGCGGTAGGCGACGAGCAGGTCGTGCTCGACGGCCCGGCGCCGAACCGGATCGATCGCCGCGCCGAGTAGATAGGCGACGTCGGAGACGCTGGCGCCGACGGTGACGGTCTGCCAGTCGACGACGGCGAGGGGTGGCGCATCGTCGGTGTGGCCGAACAGGAAGTTGTCGGGCCGGAAGTCGCTGTGCAGCAGGCTCGGGGTGGCGACGGGGCGCTCGACCCAGACATCGGCCAACTCGACGAATCGTTCGAGCACGGGAACGGTGTGCTCATCGAGCCGGTCGCCGAGACGGTCGAGGCAACCGGGCAGGAACAGGCCGATCAGCTCGCGGGTCGAGCCGCGGTCGGCGTCGTCGCCTCGGATCGCATCGAGCGCCGGATGCTCCTTCCCCCAGAGCGGGCCGTGGAGCGCGGCGGCCTGCTCGACGGCGAGCGCCAACTGCTCGTCGGTGGCCTCGGTGAACTGGTCCCCGGCTTCGGAGCCGGCCATGTCCTGCAACACGAGCGCGAAATCGAGCGCCTCGGGGTCGATGTCGACCGCCAGCGGCGCGGGCGTGACGACGTCGACGAGGTCGACGAGCTCGCGGTAGAAGGTGCACTCCTTGGGGTAGAGACCCTGGTCGAAGCCGATCTGGCGGACGCCGGCGTCGGCCGCCGGGAGCTTGACCACGACGGTGGCGGGGCCGGTCCCGCCATGCCAGTCGAGCCGGTAGCGGGCGTTGCGGCCGATCTGGCCGGTGCCGATGAACCCGTCGAAGGTCGCGGTCGGGGACGTGCCGTCGTTCGCGAGCTGGGCGGCGACCCAGTCGGGGTCGAGGCCTCGGGTGGTGGGTTTGGTCATCGGGCTCCTCCGGGCGTCGAGCATGGTCGGCGCCGACCATCCCGGCAAACCGTCACGCCAGATCGTCGAGGAGTGAGCGGGCGAGGGTCGGGAGCCCGGTGCCGCTCGGCCAGATCGCACGGAGGTCGCGCCCGATCGCGAGGTCGGTGACCTCGATCTCGACCAGCTGGCCGGTGTCGACCTCGGCCGCCACCGCGAGGCGGCTGATCACCGTCGGGGCGTTGCCGTGGACGACGGCGGCGCGCACGGCGGAGGTCGATCCGAGTTCGAGCACGGCGCTCGGTTCGCCGAGGCCGAGCTCGCGAAGCGCCCGCTCGAGCGCCTCCCGGGTGCCGGATCCGGCCTCGCGCATGACGAGCGGTGTGGCGGCGAGGGCCTCGACCGGGACGCTCCCGCGGGCCGACCATGGGTGGGTCGGCGCGACGACGGTGACGAGCTCGTCGTGGGCGACGACCTGTTCCTCGAGCCCGGTGAGCGCCGCCGGCGTCTCGATGAATCCGAGGTCGGCGGCTCCGTGTCGCAGGCGATCGATCACCGTCGTGGAGTTGGCGACCTCGAGTGCGACCGAGTCGCGTGGGTGATCGCGCGAGAACCGTTCGAGCCACTGCGGCAGCAGGTACTCCGCCACCGTGAAGCTCGCCGAGATCCGGAGCCGTCCGGTGCGTTCGGCGCGGAACGCCGAGAGGCCCACGTCGAGTTCGTGGGCCGCCCGGAGGATGCCTTCGGCCCACCCGGCGACGACGACGCCCGCATCGGTCGGTTTCGAGCCGCCCGGACCGCGTTCGAGCAGGATCATGCCCAGCTGTCGTTCGAGGTGTTTGATGCGACTGCTCGCCGACGGCTGGGTGACGCCGTGTGCTTCGGCGGCCCGGCTGACGCTGCCGAGTTCGATCACCGACACGAAGAGGTCGAGCGAGGCCAGTTCGGGGAACGACGCCGGCAGTGGCATAGGGCGAGCCTATGGCGAAGGGCATCGGGCCCGGCGTCATCGGGCGGGCGTCTACGATCGCGCCATGTCCGTCACATCGATGAAGGCCGCAGCGGAGACCGACGTCAATGCTGCCGGCGACGTGCTTCGCTCCGTCTCCCACGAGCTCTGGGAGCATCCGGAGCTCGCCTTCGAGGAGGTGCACGCTGCGAAGGTGTGCAAGGAGGCCTTGAGCGACGCCGGGTTCTCCATCCGTGAGGGCGTGTCCGGGCTCGAGACTGCGTTCGTCGCGGAGTACGGAAGTGGTCCGTTGACCGTCGGCATCTGCTCGGAGATGGACGCCCTCCCGGGCGTGGGCCACGCATGTGGGCACAACATCATCGCCGCATCGGGCGTTGGCGCCGGGATGGGCCTCGCTCGCATCGCCGACGAAGCGGGCATCACCATCCGCGTCCTCGGCACCCCCGCCGAGGAAGGGGGCGGCGGCAAGATCATCATGTTGGAGGACGGCGAGTTCGACGGCCTCCACCTGGCGATGATGATCCACCCGGCACCGATGGAGAGCGACGTCTTCCCGACCCTCGCCGCGACCGAGTGCGACTACCACATGCACGGCAAGTCGGCGCACTCGTCGCTCGCTCCTCAGGAAGGCATCAACGCGGCGGACGCGATCACCGTCGCCCAGGTCGGGATCGGTCTGCTCCGTCAGCACCTGCATCCCGGCGACCAGATCCACGGCATCGTCATCGATGGGGGCGATGCGCCCAACATCGTGCCGTCCCACTCCACCGCGAAGTACATCGTGCGCGCCCCGGCTGTCGCCGATCTCGAACGGCTGCAGGGCCGGGTCCACAAGTGCTTCGAGGCCGGCGCGCTGGCGACGGGCGCCACCCTGGAGATCGAGGATCACGGCCCGCCCTACACCGAGTTCGATCACGACGACGAGCTGGCCCTGCTCTACAAGGCCAACGCCGAAGCCCTCGGGCGATCGTTCTCGCCCCGGATGACGAAGGGGGCGGCCTCGACCGACATGGCCAACGTGTCGCTCCTCATGCCGACGATCCACCCGAGCCTGGGGCTCGATTGCGCTCCAGCGGTCAACCATCAGCCCGAGTTCACCCAGCACTGCAAGACCGAAGACGCCGACGATTCGATGCTGCACGGTGCCATCGCGATGGCCCAGACCTGCATCGACGCCGCGACCACCGACACGGTGCGCGATCGGTTGCTCGCCAACGACACCACCTACGGCGGTCGCGGCCAGGACTACCCCTGGCGCTTCTGAGGACGCCGCCGGGCCCGGGTCGGCCGGAGAGCGATGATCGCTCAGGCGAGCAGGATGCCGAGCCGAACGGTGTAGCCGGTCATCACCGTCCAGAACAGCACGGCGAACTTCTTCTCGCCGGCCCGGTTGTTGACCGTCGAACCGGTCCACGTCCCCGCCGCCATCAACGGGATCGCAGCCACCGCGAGCAGCACCGACTGACGGCCGAGGAGTTCGGCGTCGGCGAAGATCGCGGTCTTGGTCGCGTCGCCGGCGAAGCTCGCCAGCGAAGCGGCACCGACGAAGTGGCGGCGGTCGAGGTCGAGGTTGCGGATCGCCACGCCCTTCAGGGGGCCCGACGTGCCGGAGAACCCGCTCGTCGCCCCGGACGAGAAGGCCAGCACTGGGCCGAACCCCTTCCGGGCGAGCGTGAGCTCGTACCGCTCCGCGATCAGCGTCGCGGCGAACATGGCGATGACGCCGATGGTGACGACGATCTCGGGGGCGTTCACCAACAACGTCGCGCCGATCGCCGCGCCCACCATGATCAGGGCCACGATCGGCGCCGCCTGCCGGAACGGCAGCGTTCGCCGGTAGGCGAAGATCTTGGCGACGTTGTTGCTGGCGAGGAGCAGGGCGGCGAGGGCGATGCCCTCCTTCGAACCCAGGAACACCACGAGCGTCGGGACGAGCACCAAGGATCCGCCGAGCCCTGCGGACGCCGACACGGCGAACGACAGGTAGACGAGGAACAACACCCCGATGAGGGCGAGGATCTCCATGGTCGGGTCAGGCGCCGATGATGTCGACGCCGAGCGCCGTGAGGGTGTCGTTGAGCGCGGCCAGGTCCCCGGTGATCACCTCGTCGAGCTTCGACAGATGGGGATCGATCTCGTTGCTGAGCTTCTCGAACACCGCATAGGACTGCTCGGTCGGTCGGGCGTCGGCACTGGCCACGATCGGGACCAGATCGGACAGCTTCTCCCACAGCTGCTCGCGATAGTTGAGGCTGTCGCCGGGCGACTTGAGCTCGGGCTGTACCAGCTTGGTCTCGATCGCCTCGATGGATTCCGAGAGCTGGCGAGCACCGGCCGCGGCGTCGGCCCCACCGTCGATGTCGTCGAGGCGTCCGGCCCAGTCGGCCAGTCGGGCCTTGAGATCGCGGCAGCGGTTCACCGCGGTCGTCGTCTCGCTGAGCCGGTCCTGGATCTGCATGCGCAGATCGAACTGGGCCTGGAGATCCTCGTCGGGCGTGTCGATTCGCGGGTCCTTCACGAGGGCGAACGGCTGGGTGGCCGACCAGTCGCCGACCTCGAGCTTCACCGAATAGTCACCCGGCATGGCGAGGGGCCCGCCCGGTGCTCCGTGGAAGTCGGAGTCGGTCATCTTCGGGCCCTTCGGGTACTCCATCGACCACCAGAACGAGTTCATGCCCGGTTCGGCCGTGCAGTAGAAGCCGTCGCGGTCCGCCTTGTCCTCGGGGATGTCGGAGGAGAACGCCTCGATCACCTCACCGTCGGCGTCGAGGATCGACAGCGTCACCGGACCGTCGACGTCGACGTCGGCGGGTAGGTGGTAGGTGACCCGCACGCCGTGGGGGTAGTCCTCACCGGCGTCGATGACCCGCTTGACCTTGTGGCCGGTCTCGAGTTCGTCGAGGTAGAAGGTCGCGTTCTGGCCGATCGTGACGTGGTAGTTCTTGCCCGCCGTCGAACCCCAGAACGACGCGAAGAGGTGCTCGGGGGCCCGCACCGTGTCGTGGGGCCGCAGCAGCGCCGGCTGCGACGTGTCGCTCAGGTCGATCGCCTGATGGATCTGGGTCACGTCGTCCATGATCCAGAACGAGCGACCGTGGGTGGCGACGATCAGGTCGTCGTGCTTGACGATCAGGTCGTAGACCGGGGTGACGGGCAGGTTCGCCTGGAGCGGTTGCCAGCTGGCGCCGTCGTCGGGCGAGATGTGCAGGCCGAGTTCGGTGCCGACGTAGAGCAGGCCCTGACGGGTGGGGTCTTCGCGCACGACGCGACAGAACTCGCCGTCGGGGAGGCCGCCGCCGATCTGGCTCCACGACTGACCGAAGTCGGTCGTCTTGTAGACGTAGGGCGCGTAGTCACCCTCCTTGTGGCGGGCGACGGTCATGTAGACGGTGCCCGACGCGTGCGGCGACTCGGCCAGCATCGTCACCTGGGAGTTGGCGACCATGTCGGATGGCGTGACGTCGTTCCAGGTCTCGCCGTCGTCGGTGGAGGCGTGGACGAGGCCGTCGTCGGAGCCGGTCATGATCACGCCGCGCTGATGCTTCGACAGCATCAGCGAGAAGATGGTGGCGTACATCTCGGCGCCGGCGGTGTCCATCGTGAGCGGACCCGAGACACCCATCGTGTCGGGGTCGGCGCGGGTGAGATCGGGGCTGATCGCCTCCCACTTCTCGCCCTCGTCACGGGATCGGAAGAGCTTGTTGCCCGCCGCGTACAGCTCGTTGCTGTCGTGGGGCGAGAACATGATCGGGTAGGTCCACTGGAAGCGGACCTCGGCGGTGTTGCCGTCGAGCACCCGCTCGGGCCACACGCTCACCAGCCGGATCTGCTTGGTGCGGTGGTCGTAGCGCTGGAGCGCGTCACCGCCGCCGGGCGAACTGCCGATCGCGCCGACGAACACGATGTCGGGATCGTCGGGCTTGACCGCGACGTAGCCGCTCTCGGCGGTGCCGGGCGCGTAACAGTCGGCCCAGTTGATCGCGCCCTTGCCAGTGCGGCTCGGCACCGCGATCGAGGAGTTGTCCTGCTGGCTGCCGTAGACCAGGTACGGGAACTGATCGTCGACGTCGAGGTGGTAGAACTGCGCGGTCGGCTGGTTGTAGATCGACGACCAGGTGCAGCCGGCCGTCAGCGAGACCCAGGCGCCGCCGTCGTCGGCACCGATCATCCGCTCGGGATCGTTCGGGTCGATCCAGAGCCCGTGGTTGTCGCCGTGGGGCGTGACGAACTCGGTGAACTCCTTGCCGCCGTCGATCGACTTCCAGGCCTTCATGTCGAGGACGAAGACCGTGTTGGGATCGGTCGGGTGGGCGACGACGTGCATGTAGTACCAAGGCCGCCAGGCGAGTTCGGCCTTGTTGGAGGTGTGCTCCCAGGTCTCGCCGTAGTCGTCGCTGCGGTAGAGGCCGCGGGTGCGGCCCTCGGCCTCGATCATCGCCCACACGCGGCCCCGCTGGGCGGGGGAGACGGCCACGCCGAGCTTGCCGAGCGTGCCTGCGGGCATGCCGGGCCTGTCGTTGAGGTTGGTCCAGGTGTCGCCGCCGTCCTCGGAGCGCCAGAGCCCCGATCCCGGACCACCCGACATGATCGACCAGAAGTTGCGCCGAGCCTCCCAGGTGGTCGCGAAGATGCGGCGGGGGTTGGACGGGTCGAGCGAGAGGTCGACGGCGCCGGCGCCCTCGCTCACGTGGAGCACGAGCTCCCAGGTGTCGCCGCCGTCGGTCGAGCGGTACACGCCGCGCTCGGGGTTGTCCTTGGCGGCGTGGCCGAGCGCCGCCACGTAGACGAGATCGGGGTCGTTCGGGTGCACGGTGATCTTGCCGATGTGGCGCGACTGTTCGAGGCCGACGTGGACCCAGGTCGCGCCGCGGTCACGGGAGCGGTAGACGCCGTCGCCGTGGCTGACGTCGATGCGGATCGTCGACTCACCGGTGCCCGCGTAGATGACGTTGGGATCGGACTCGGCGACGGCGAGCGCTCCGATCGACCCTGCGGTCAGCTGGCCGTCGGTGATGCACTCCCAGTAGGTGCCCGCGTCGTCGGTGCGCCAGACCCCGCCCGCGACGGCGCCGAAGTAGAAGACGCTGCGGTCCTGGGGATCGCCGGCGACCGCCATGACCCGTCCACCGCGGGTCGGGCCGATGTTGCGGTAGCGGATGGTGCCGAGGAAGGCGGGATCGATCGCCATGAGGGGACTCCGGTCGTGGTCGACGTCGTTGACGTCGAGACCCTAACCCTGAGCCCGCGGCTCACGCCTCTTGGTGTGACTGGGAGGCTTTTCGAAGAGATCCGACGTGGTGACGGGTCGATAGAAGAAGACGAGGAGCGCGCGTCCGAGCACGGCCAGCACGAAGCCGAAAACGACCATCGCCATGAAGGGGATGTTGTCGTTGAAGCGGCAGAACTCCTGGGGATCGCTCTGGCAGCGGGCCTCGGTCACGCCCGCGCTGAGCGAGAGCAGGGCGACCGCCCCGACACAGATCGGCAGCGCGATCAGCGCCCGCCGAAGGAACGTGTGGCCGTCGTCCCACCGGTTGGCGGCCAGTACGAGCGCGATCAGGCTGACCGCCATCACCAACCCGGAGGTGATGATGTGTTGGAGGAATTCGCCGAACGTCACCATCAAGTCAGATGTTACGACGTCAGCCGGTGGCCCGACGAGGGGTTTCGTGTCCGCGGCGCGTCGTGCTCAGGCGAGCAGCAGCCGGCCCAGCCGCCGCGCGGCGATCGTGGTTCCGATCGCCGCGAGCGCCACGAGGACGCCCGCGTGGGCGAGATCGGCCCATCCCCACACGCCGAGGTTCGCGGATCGAACCAGTTCGACCCCGTGGTAGAGGGGGCTCAGTTGCACCAGCCAGCCGTAGTCGCCGTACGCCGAGACGGGATAGAACGTGGCCGAGAAGAGGAAGAGCGGCAGGGTCGCCGCGGGGACGTACTCGAAGTCGGCCCAACCCCGCATGAAGGTGGTGGCGGCCATGCCGAGCGCGGCGAAGGCGTAGCCGATGAGGGCGGCGATCGGCACCGCCATCAGCACCCACCACGACTGGGTCATGCCGAGCGCGGCCATCGTGGCGAGGAACGCGGCGGCGTAGAACATCCCCCGCAGGACGGCGAAGGTGATCTCGCCGAGCGCGACGTCGGCGGCGGTGAGCGGGGTCGACAGCACGGCGTCGTACAGCCGCGCCGCCTTCCACTTGTGGAAGATGTTCATCGTCGAGTCGAAGATGGCACCGTTCATCGCCGCAGCCGCCAACAGGCCCGGCGCGACGAACTCGTCGTAGGGCACGAGCCGACCGTCGACCTCGACCTCGCCCACCAGCTCACTCAGGCCGACCCGGATCGACAGCAGGTAGAAGAGCGGCTCGAAGATGCCGCTGACGATGATGATCCAGGTGTGCCGGTACACCATCACGCTGCGCTCGACGAGGCGATGGGGCCGACGGATCTCGAACCACTCGGCGGGGATGACGCGCAACGCCCCGGCGGCGCGGGGGGACGAGGTGGAGGTCATTGGCGCAACCGCCACTCGAGCACCCGTGCACACGCGAGGTAGCCGGCGAGGGTGTACCCGACCAGCACGGCGAGATGCACGACGGCCATCGCGTCGAGCCCGCCGAGGATGAGGTCGCGGCACAGTTCGATCGCGTGCCACAGCGGCGTCACCCAGGCGACCGCCTGGCCCACGGTCGGGAGTTGGTCGATCGGGTAGAACGCGCCGCCGAACAGGAACATCGGCATGAGGACGAACCGCATGATCGCCGGGAACGAGCTGTCGCCGGTGCGCGACGACGTCCAGGCGGCGATCGGCAGGGCGAACGCCAGCCCGCAGAGGATCGCGACGGGGATCGCCGGAAGGAGGCCCCACGTGCGCGTCTCGTCGAAGAGGGCGAGCACGGTGGCGACACCGACGGCGGTGACGAGCGTGCGGCCCGCGAACCGGACTGCGAAGCCGCCCGCGAGATCGCGCGGGGTGAGCGGGGTGGCCATGACCGCCCGGTAGGCGTTGGACCACTGGAAGCCGTCGGCGGTCGGCCACAGTGCCTCCTGTCCGGCGTTGAACATCGCCGTCGTCGCCAGCAGGGCCGAGGCGTAGAACGCGAAGTAGGAGACGTCGCCGAGGATGTCGGCGGATCCACCACCGTCGTCGACGAGCGAGCCGATGCCGAGGCCCACCCCGAGCAGGAACAGCACCGGCTGTACGAACGCACCGATGACGTTCTCGCGCCAGATCCGGCGGTACATGACGAAGTCGCGATTGGCGACACGGAGCGCAGCGGGAAGGGCCATCGTCGCGTCAGTCCACCAGGGTGCGTCCGGTGAGCCGGAGGAAGACGTCCTCGAGGCTGCTGCGTCGGACGAGCGCGGAGTCGGGTTGGACGCCGCGGTGATGCAGCGCGGCGAGGGCGGCCTCGCCGTCGTCGGCGTAGGCGAGCAGTCGATCGGGAAGCACCTCGACGCGGGCCGCGACGGCGGCGGCGTCGGCTTCGTGCTCGGCGTTGCGGCCGCGGCCGAAGCGGAGTTCGAGCACCTCGCGGGGCGCGTGCTCGGCGATGAGCTCTTGCGGCGAACCCTCCGCGACGATGCGACCGCCGTCCATCACGACGAGCCGGTCGCAGAGCTGCTCGGCTTCGTCCATGTAGTGGGTGGTCAAGATGAGGGTGCGGCCCTGCTCCTTGAGTTGGTACAGGCGATCCCAGAGCACGTGGCGGGCCTGGGGGTCGAGCCCGGTCGTCGGCTCGTCGAGGATCAGCAACTCGGGATCGTTGATCAACGAACGGGCGATGCTGATCCGGCGCTTCTGGCCTCCCGACAGCGGTTCGACGCGCGAGTCCGCTCGCTCGCTGAGCTGGACGAAGTCGAGCAGTTCGTCGGCCCGTTCGCGAGCGACGCGACGGCCGATGTCGAAGTAGCGCGCGTAGATGATCAGGTTCTCGACGACGGTGAGTTCGCTGTCGAGCTGGTCCATTTGCGGCACGACGCCGAGGCGGGCGCGGATGGCCCGGCCGTCGGCGACCGGGTCGAGTCCGAAGATCGAGAGGCCGCCACCGGTGGGCGGCGACACGCATCCGATCATCCGCATCGTCGAGGTCTTGCCGGCGCCGTTGGGGCCGAGGAAGCCGAACGCCTCGCCCGGCCGGACCTCGAAGTCGATGCCGTCCACCGCGACGAAGTCGCCGAAGGACTTGCGCAGGGCTGCGGCGGCGATGATCGGCGCACTCGGGTCGACGGACATTCCCCGACGGTAGCGAGTCGCCCGAACACACGCCGTGACGTTGCCGGGCCGCGGCGGTGTCAGATTCCAGTTAGTAGCCGGCCAACAGAAGTTCACGGCTCACGATTGCGAAGAACACAGGTTCCGGTAATGTCGTGGCCTTCACGCGCCTGCCGACGGGTGGGCGGTGTATCCCAAACACTGGAGGGAAGTTATGAGTTGGAAGAAGCTCATTGCTCTGCTCGCGATCTTGGCGATGTTCGCCGCTGCGTGTGGTGACGATGACGACGACGCGGGTGAAGGCAGCGACAGCGCCAGCACCGAAGCCGGCGAAGACGGCGACGACGACGAGATGGACGAAGAAGAGTCCACCGACGGCGACGACGACGAGATGGACGAGGAGGAGCCTGCGGCTCCCGAGGGTGGCGCCGGTGAAGGCGGCAACCTGGTCCTCCTGCAGTGGCAGGCGCCTTCGCAGGCCAACAGCTACCTGTCGAGCGGTACCAAGGACCTGCTCGCCGGTTCGCTGACCCTCGAGCCGCTGGCCGAGATCGGCCCCGACGGTGCGCTCGTTCCGGCGCTCGCCACCGAGATCCCGACCTCGGGCAACGGCGGTCTGAGCGACGACGGTCTGTCGATCACCTGGACCCTGCGCGAGGACGTGCTCTGGTCCGACGGCACGCCGTTCACCGCGTCCGACGTGGTGTTCACCTACAACTACTGCGCCGACGAGGCCACCGGCTGTGCGTCCGACGCGATCCTCGAGATCGCCTCGGTCGTCGCCAACGACGACTTCAGCGTCACGGTGACCTTCAACGAGCCGCAGCCGTACCCGTACAAGTTCGGCGTGAGCTACACCAGCCCGATCCTGCAGGAGGCCCAGATGGCCGAGTGCATCGGTGCGGCCGCGGTGTCGTGCTCCGATCAGAACTTCGCTCCGGTCGGTACCGGTCCGTACATCATCACCCAGCTGGTGCCCGAGGACTTCGTGACCGCGGAGATCAACCCGAACTACCGCGGTGTCGCTGACGGCCAGCCGTTCTTCGGTTCCGTCGAGATCCAGGGTGGCGGCGACGCCGAGTCGGCCGCTCGTTCGGTCCTCGAGATCGGTGAGGCGGACTACGCCTGGAACCTCCAGGTCGCCCCGGAGATCCTGGCGCCGATGGAGGCCGTCGGTGAGGGTCGCCTCGCCTCGGGCTTCACCGCCAACGTCGAGCACATCAACCTGAACCAGACCGACCCGTTCGCCGACCCGCCGTCGGAGGGCACGCCTCACCCGTTGTTCGTCGACAACCCGGACCTGCACCGCGCGCTGTCGATCGCGATCAACCGTGACGAGCTCGTCGCCGTCGGTTACGGCCCCTCGGGTCGCCCGACCTGCAACATGTGGCCGGTCGGTGCGGAGAACAGCACCAACAACGACTGGTGCCTCACCCAGGACATCGAGGGTGCGAACGCGCTGCTCGACGGCCTCGGCTACGCCGACACCGACGGTGACGGCATCCGTGAGGCCGACGGCTTCGGTCCGCTCGAGTTCGACTACATCACCTCCACCAACGGTGTGCGTCAGAGCAACCAGGAGCTCATCGCGAACTACTGGGAGCAGATCGGCGTGAAGGCCAACATGCTCAACGTCGACGCCAGCCTGTTCTTCGACGGCACCTGCGCCAGCGACGACTGCATCTGGAAGTTCTTCTACCCGATGGAGATGTTCACCAACGGTGCGTCGAGCCCCTACGCCGCGGCGTACATGGCCGGCTGGACCTCCGAGCAGATCCCGACCTCGGAGAACGCCTGGGGCCTGAACAACATGCCGCGTCTCAACTCGCCCGAGTACGACGCGCTCAACGAAGAGGCCAAGGTCACCGCTCTCGACGATCCTCGCTACACCGAGATCATCATCGAGATGAACGACATCCTCTCGACCTCGGCGGTCATCCCGCTGATCCACCGTGCCAGCGCCTCGGCCTGGTCCAGCGACATCGTCGGTACCGGCGATCTCAACGCCTGGGACAGCGAGTACTGGAACATCGAAGCGTGGGTCCGCGAGGGCTGATTCAGCCTGAGTGAAACGACCTGAGCGGGTGGGGGCCTTCGGGCCCCCGCCCGTGGTCGGTTCATTCGAAACGAGGGGATTGAAGGGGGAGGACACGAACGATGGTTCGTTACGTCATCCGGCGACTCTTGCTCGCCGTACCGACACTGGTCTTCATCAGCCTGATCGTGTTCTTCCTTCTGGATGCGGCACCGGGCGATCCGACCAGTCAGCTCCCGCTCACGATCCCACCCGATGTTCGCGAGAACATCCGAGAGTCGCTCGGGTTCAACGACCCGGCGATCATCCAATGGCTCAAGTGGCTCAAGCTCATGGTCATCAACGAGCCGCTCTACCTCCTCGATGCGCCACTCGACCGCATCGGGGTCTGCATCGGCGATTGCTTCAACCACGATCGAGTCATCTCGTGGCAGTCCCGGTCGCCGGCGATGGACAACATCTACCAGCGTGTCCCGCACACGGCCTACGTGCTGGGCCTCGGCCTCATCTTCGGCGTGCTGATCGCCGTGCCGATCGGCACCATCCAGGCCTACCGGCAGTACAGCTGGTTCGACAATGTCGGCACGCTCGTCACCATGCTGGGCTTCTCGGTGCCGGTCTTCGTGATCGGCCCGCTCTTCATCTGGCTCTTCGCCACGAACCTCGGCTGGTTCCCGACGATCTACAAGTCGAATCACGAGATCGACTGGACGAGCTGGAGTTCGGGGTGGGTGCCGATCGAACAACTCATCAAGCCGGTGGCGGTGCTGACCTTGTTCAACGCCGCCCAGTTCGGCCGGTTCACCCGAGCATCGGTGCTCGAGAACCTCAATCAGTCCTATGTGCGCACGGCCCGAGCCAAGGGCCTTCCGGAGGGGACGGTGCTCACGCGCCACGTCCTGCGCAACAGCCTCATCCCAGTGGTCACCCTGCTGGCGCTCGCCATCCCCGGCATCTTCAGCGGCGCGATCATCACCGAGAGCATCTTCCGGATCAACGGCCTCGGGCAGTACCTGCTGCTCTCGATCGGCCAGGGTGATCTGCCCGTCGTCCAGTCGCTGGTGTTCATCTTCGCCGCACTGACGGTCCTGTTCAATCTGATCGCCGACATCCTCTACGGCTTCCTCGACCCACGGATTCGCTATGACTGACATCGCCGACAGCTCTGAGCACTCCGACGAGACGGCCCCGACCGAACCCCCCGAGGTCGAGGTCGGCGACGTCGCCGCCACCGCCGCCGCGGCCGAGTTCGCCGACATCGGCGAGTTCCGGTCGCTGCGCTCCGACGTCTGGCGTCAGTTCAAGCGCCACAAGGGCGCCATGGCCGGCGCGGTGATCCTCACCGGCATCGTCTTGCTGTGTCTGCTCGGTCCGGTCCTACTGACCTTCGACACCTCGACCCCCAACGTCGCCAACGCCAACCGCGGCGCCGGCTGGCCCCACATCTGGGGCACCGACAACCTCGGCCGCGACGCCTTCGCCCGGGCCCTGATCGGCGGCCGGATCTCGCTCGCGGTGGGGTTCGTCGCGATGACGGTGTCGATCGTGATCGGATCGTTGGTGGGCGTGCTCGCCGGCTACTTCCGGTGGTTGAACACGCCCCTGATGGCGCTCACCGACCTGTTCTTGTCGCTGCCGCTGCTGCCGATCCTGCTCGTCACGATCGTGCTGTTCCGTGACCCGGTCCAGGACCAGTTCGGCGACAACCTCGGCATCTTCATCCTGATGGTCGCCATCATCGGCGGTACGAGCTGGATGACCACGGCCCGCATCGTCCGTGGCGAGGTCCTGTCGATCAAGGAAGAGGAGTTCGTGCTGGCGAGTCGCTCGATCGGCACCCGATCGTCCGTGCTCATCATCAAGCACATCCTTCCCAACATCATCAGCCAGGTGATCGTCTCGGCCACGCTCGGCATCGCACTCGCGATCCTCACCGAGTCGGCCGTGTCGTTCCTCGGCCTCGGCTTCCCGCTCGAGCTGCCCACCTGGGGCAAGCTGCTCGACGATGCCAAGGACCGCATCTCGCTCAACGTCTGGCTGGTCGCCGGACCGGGTCTGTTGCTGTCGGCGACGGTGATGAGCGTCAACCTGATCGGTGACGGTCTGCGCGACGCCCTCGATCCGCAGAACCGCAGCAACGGCTGACCTTCGGCACCGGTCATAGGCCAGACCTATGACCGCATAGAGGGTTTGCCTCTATGCGATCGCTGTGAAGCGGGTCACACTGGCGGGGTGACACGGCTGGGTTTTCTCCTCGACAGTGACAGCTGCATCGGCTGTCACGCCTGCACGGTGGCCTGCAAGAGCGAGCACGATGTGCCGCTCGGGGTCAACCGCACCTGGGTCAAGTACATCGAGACGGGCACGTTCCCCGACGTCGCCCGCAAGTTCTCGGTGATGCGCTGCAACCAGTGCGACGACGCGCCGTGCATGGCGATCTGTCCCACCTCGGCGCTCTACCGGGCCGAGAACGGCGTCGTCGACTTCCAGGACGACAACTGCATCGGCTGCAAGTCGTGCATGAACGCGTGCCCCTACGACGCGCTGTACATCAACCCCGAGACCAACACGGCGCACAAGTGCAACATGTGCAACCACCGCATCGAGATGAATCTCGAGCCGTCGTGTCAGATCGTCTGCCCGACCGAGGCGATCAAGATCGGTGATCTCGACGACCCCAACTCCGAGATCTCCCGGATCATCGCCCGCGACGACGTGGCCGTCCGCGCGCCCGAGCAGAACACCAAGCCGAAGGTCTACTACCGCGGCGCCGACCAGGCCTCGCTCGATCCGACCCGGACGGCCATCGCCAACGACGGCATGATCTGGGCCGACACCATCAC
>JBCCWI010000024.1:0-50144 GCA_039193795.1 Actinomycetota bacterium
AGGTCGGGGATCCAGTTGGCGAGGTTGATGTTGTGGGTGCGGCGGGCGTGGTCGCCGGTGTTGTCGCGCAGCTCGAGGAACTGGTCGATGTCGGCGTGCCAGCTCTCGAGGTAGACGCAGGCGGCGCCCTTGCGGCGGCCACCCTGGTTGACGGCGGCGACCGAGGCGTCGAGGGTCTTGAGCCACGGGACGATGCCGTTGCTGAGGCCGTTGGTGCCGACGATCAGGCTGTTCTTGGAGCGGATGCGGTGCCAGGCGACGCCGATGCCGCCGGCGAACTTCGAGAGCCGGGCGATGTCGGTGTAGCGCTTGTAGATGCCCTCGAGGGAGTCCTCGGGGGAGTCGAGCAGGTAGCAGCTCGACATCTGCGGGTGGGTCGTGCCGGAGTTGAACAGCGTGGGGCTGGAGGGCAGGTAGGCCAGCGAGGACATGAGGTCGTAGAACTTCATGGCCTCGTCGGCGTCGGTGGACAGGCCGCAGGCGACGCGCAGGAAGAAGTACTGGGGCGTCTCGATGACCTTGCGGGTCTCGGGGTGACGCAGCAGGTAGCGGTCATAGACCGTGCGCAGGCCGAAGAACTCGAAGTTCTTGTCGCGCTGGGAATCGATCGCCGCGTTGAGCTCCGGTGCGTGGGTGGTGACGAAGTCGAGGACCTCGTCGCCGATGAGGCCGAGCGTGTGGCCGAGGGTGACCGACTCCGAGAACCACGGGACGTTCTGGTTGCGGACCTCTTTGTCGATGTAGGTGCCGAGCATGCGCGCCGCGAGCTTGGAGTAGTTGGGCTCCTCGACGATCAGGCCGGCAGCGGTGCGGATCGAGAGCTCGTCGAGCTCCTGGGTGGTGGAGCCGTCCGCGAGGGCGGAGATCGTGCGGGTCGAGACCACCATCGGGTCGACCCCGATCAGGCCTTCCGACGCCCGGGCCACCGCGTTGACGATCTTGTTCAGATCGACGGGTTCGAGCGCGCCGTTGCGCTTCTTCACCCGCATGGTGGTGGTCGTCTCGACCGTCGTGTCTGCGCCGTCCGTATCCGTGCCGCCGACTGCGGACAGCCGGTCCTCCGTGATCGCCATGAAAAGCCCCTCAAGCCGCGTCGAGATCACCAAGCGGGCCCACCGGTGGCTCTCGACATCACCACCGCCCCGCACCGGCCGACGACGACCGGGTGTGTAAGTACACATGGGTAATTACACATCCGTCAAGGGGGAGTTTCCACAATCGAGGAAATCCCCAGAATTCCAGGGCAAACCCGGGTTATCCCCAAACACCAAGCGTGACATGAGACCGTCATCTGGCGGTTCTGAGGCCGTTGTCCCCAGCCTGTGTGTCATTCACCGCCCGTTGTCAACACCCGCGATCCCTTCAAGGTTGAAGGGATCTGCCGCTAGCCTTCGGCGCATGGCCGTTTCCTCCGACGTCGACTGGCTCGACGAGCACGAACAGCTGGCCTGGCGCGGCTGGATCGACGCCAGCCGGCGGGTCCTCGCGGCGACGGATCGCCAGCTGAAGGACGAGGCCGGGCTGACGACCGACGACTACGAGGTCTTCGTGCGGCTCAGCGAAGCCGAGGACCATCGTCTGCGCATGTCCGACCTGGCCTCGTCGGTGACGAATTCGCCGAGTCGGCTCTCCCAGCGCATCGATCGGCTCAGCCGCAACGGGCTCGTCGAGCGGGTGCGCTGCGAGGAGGATGCCCGTGTCTGGTGGGTGGAACTCACCCCGACGGGGCGCTCGAAGCTCGAGGCGACGGCGCCCGGCCACGTCACCGAGGTGCGCCGCGTCTTCGTCGATCGCCTCACCGCCGACGAGATCGCGGTGCTGTCGAAGGTGCTTCCGCGCCTCGCGGCCTCCTTCGAGGGCGAGTGAGCGACCGCCGAGCGGTTCAGCTCGGCGTCAGTCGGAAGACCCGGAACTCGCGGTCGGTGATGTCGGTGTAGGCCTGCCATCCGCCGAAGTGTGCGAGCGCCTGTTGCCAGGCGTCCTCGCGCTCGGCGCCGTCGAGGAGCGCGGCGGTCGCCGCCATCGTCGTGCCGCGCACGATGATCTCGCACTCGGGATGGGCGATCAGGTTGCCGGTCCAGGCCGGGTGGCGTTCGCGGGCGAAGTTCGAACCGACGACGACCCAGGTCCCGTCGGTACTCGGCACCGCTTCGAGCGGGGTCTCGCGACGCTGACCCGATTTCGCGCCGGTGGTGTAGAGCACGAGACCCGCGCCGGGGACGAATCGGCCGCGGGTGAGCCGGTTCATCGCCTTGTGCATCGGCGGGATCACCTTCGGCGCGATCGCCCGGAACCAGTCCTTGGTGACGATTTTCTCCAACCCATCCGGCCGGCTCATGAGACAAAACCCCAGGTCAGAGCCCTAACCAGCTGAACGCCGGCGATCGCCGACAGCGGGCGTGGCGTGACTTCGTGGCGTGAACGGGCGAAATCCTGCATGATCGACAGCATGGCACCGGCGACCGACACCTGGCATCTCGTCCTGCAGGAGCGCAAGGATCCAACCCCCGCACGACCGCACCCCCGCGTCATCGGCTGGTACCGAACAGTCGAAGAGGCGCACGCGATTCTCGCCAGCGAAGAGTTCAAGAAGGCGTGCCGCGAAGACGGCGTCGACGCCTGGACCCAACCGATCGAACTCGAGCGCCGACCGTGACCGGGTCGATCTCGCCGCTGCCATCGGGCAACCTGCGGCTGCGCGTGTACGTCGGCCAGGACCGCAACACCGGCGCCAACAAGTACCGATCCAAGACGATCCCCGCATGCTCGGACCGAGCCGCCCGACGAGAGCTCGCAGCCTTCGTGGTCGAGTGCGAACGATTCCGGCAACTCGACCACGGCAGCGACACCGAAACGCTCCACAGGCTCCTAGAAGCCTGGTACGAGCTCAAGGAGAGCCGGCTCGCTCCCGGCACGCTCGAGGACTACCGGCGCGTCATCGACCGCGTCACCGCCGCACCCCTCGGCAAGATGAAGCTGCGCGAGATCCGGCCGTCTCACCTCGACGCCTACTACGCCGAGCTCGCCAAGCCCGGCCGCTGGCCCGACGGCACCCGCCGCACCGACGGCCTCGGCCCCGACCGGATCCGCCGCTACCACTCCGTGCTTCACAACGCGCTCCGCCAGGCCGTCAAGTGGGAGTGGATCGACCGCAACCCCGCCGAGAACGCCGACCCGCCCGAGCTCGTTCGACGTGAAGCCACCGCCCCCGATCCGGCCGACCTGCAGCGCATCATCGAAGCCGCCGACCCGCCCACCGCTGTCTGGCTCATCCTCGCCGCCGGCACCGCCGCCCGACCCGGAGAGCTCGCCGCGCTGCAATGGCGAGATCTCGACCTCGCCGGCGAACCGTCGACCATCACCATTCGCCGCGCGCTCGGCCCCGCCCCCGCTGGCACCGAGGGCCCCGGCGGAGTCCACGGCGTCGTCGAGAAAACCACCAAGACCGGAGACATCCGGACCCTCGCCCTCGACCCCGCGACCGTCGAAGTGCTCCGCAGCCATCGCCGCGATGCCGCAGCCAACGCTCTCGCCGTTGGCACGAGCCTGCCCGACACCGCGTACGTGTTCTCCTACGAGCCCGACGGCCACCGGCCATGGCTACCCGACGCCGTCGGCAACCGGTTCCGCCGCATCCGCACCAAGCTCAGCCTCGACCACATCAAGTTCTACGGCACCCGTCACTTCCACGCGACCCAACTCCTCGCCGCCGGCGTCGACGTCCGCACCGTCGCCAATCGCATGGGCCACGCCCGCACCTCAACCACCACCGATGTCTACGCCCACGTCCTCAAGTCCGTCGACCAAGCCGCCGCTGACACCATCGGCGACATCATCCACCGCCGCGACGCGTAGGCCGAGAGGGCGACCGGTATGGTCAGGTTTGGTGACAAACGTGAAGGGCGGTTTCGTTGGGGGAGCCAATCAAGTTCGACTTCTGGTGGCACCCGAAGGCGATTGATGAGCTCCTCGCGCTCGATCCTGCGGCGCGCGCTCAGTTGGCGCAGCGCATCGACCTCCTGGAACGAGCCGAGGCCCCGCCCGGCAAGCAACCCGAGAAGATCGAACACTCTGACTTGTGGGCGATCAAGACCCAGGTGAACAAAGTGCAACCGCGTGCTTACTGCGGCAAACGCGGCCGAACACTCGCTGTTCTAACGGTGTTCATCAAGAAGGGTCAGAAGGCTCCCAAGAAGGACATCGACCGAGCCGCCAAGCGCCTTGGGGACTGGCCCGCTGACGACGGTTAGACCTAATCTCCCATATGATACGACCGATAGCTGAGCCGTGAAGGTGAGGTACCGATGAGCAAGAGCTTTGCCCGCCGTCTCCTCGACGAGATGCGCGACTCAGGAACGAGCGAAGAACGGGACGCCTACTGGGACTCGGAGTTTCGAGCTGAGCTCGTGCGCGTTCTACGCGACGCCAGGGTGCACGCAAACATCAGCCAGGAGCAGGTGGCCAAGATCATGGGGACATCACAGTCCCATGTCTCTGAGATCGAGGGCCTCGTCATCGATCCGCAGCTCTCGACCTTCCAACGGTATGCCCGCGCGATCGACGCCGAGATCTGCCTTCTCGACGTACGTCGCTCTGATGGCCACGTCAAGCGGGTGAACCCCCGCGAGAAGCACCGCACCGAGAGCACTTCTGCGCACGCCATCTACACGACATCCGACCATCTCCTAGCCGGCCAGACCACCGCAGGAGGGGCGAGGTTTGCCGAGGTAGTCGGTGGCTAGTCTCACCGCGGCGGTACTCAGCGACTTTGCGCAGGTTCGCGATGGTCTGATGTTCGTCAGCTCCGGCGGCATCACGCGAGTGACCCGGACCGAGTTTCCGGCGGCGCTGGGGTGCCAGGTCGCAGTCCTTATCTATGTCAACCCGGGGGAGGACCCAGAAGGCATGGAGATCGCCGTGACCATCACTCTCGAGGAAGAAGACGAATTCGAAGCGACGCTCTCAACTCATGTTGCGCACGCCGTGCCGAACCAGAGCGCCCCTGCTGCGCCCACCTACATCGCTGCTGTGGTCGATCTCCGCACTCTCGAGCTCCCAATGCCGGGCACCTACAGGGTTCGAGTCTCACAGGATGACGACACCCGTGAGTTTGCGTTCCTGGCGGTCACTCCGCCCGCCGACTGATTGTCCTGCCCGACGACAGCGTCCGAGCCGAACCGAGGGGCCCGTCCGGTTCGGATTCACCGCGTCGGTGGCCTGATGCTCTCAAACTGCGCCGCACATCGCCGAGATGAAGGCGGCCGCGTGGGTGGTCGTCGGTCGGACCGCTCGGGGACGGTCCCGCACCGACGACCTGCCGGCGACCTTAGTTCTCCTCGTCGGAGCGCTTGATCGCGCCCGACCGGAACCACTCGACGAGCACAATCGCGAGATGAACAGCTGCCTGCGCTTCGGAAATGTTGTTGCGTGCTGGGCCGGCCAACGTGCCGTGGCGCACATTCGACTGCCAGAACATTCGGAGCATCGCAATCGTCGACTCGACGGCACCGTCGTCCGCAACGAGCACGTGCGACCACTTCGACGGTTTCATATCGAGAGCAGCGATGATCTTCCCCGTCGACGGCGGTTCCTTTGGGAGCACGATCGGCCCGGCGGCGACCTCGATCGCCTGGTTGGCTTCGAGGTAGGCCGCGGGAGCGGACGGATTCAGGCCGAAGGCGGCCGACCACGCCCGGGCGAGATGATCGGAAGCCGCGCCCCCGCGCCCGATCGCCACCGCGGCTGCTTCCCGCGCCTCAGCCGTCACTCGTCGCTCGAGGCGCCCCTCGGGAGTGACCGTCCACGCTGACGATCCGTCCGCAAGAAGCCTGTCGAGGTCCTCGGCGGCACGCTCGGGTTGATCGGCTTCCACGCACAGTGTCTCGACCACAGCCAAGACGAGCGGCGAACGGCCAGAGGTGCGCAGCGTGTTCAAAACGTTCGCCAGGTCCGCGGCCTTCACGTGCTTGCCCCAACTGGCGGAGGTCGACGTAATCCGCGGAAGGTCGATCGGCAGGTGGAGCCGGTTGATCAGATGGGCGACCCATCCGATCCGGATGCCGAACGCCTTCCGTCCTCCCGTGAGATGCGCCACGAGATGCTTCGGGGCGTAGATAACAAACCACACTTCCATCTGCGGCCATGTGTGGTCTGGGATGTCCTCAACCAGGGCGTCCTGCCACTGGTCGGGGTAGTGGCGCTGCAGGAAGTTGTCGTCGGTCATTCAGCGGGTCACACGGCCGGCGATCGCCCAGAGGGTGAGGAGCAACGCGAGCGTGGTGAGACCGCCGGCGAGCGCCCAGTACTGCATGAGCTCGAGCTGGGCCTCGTCGGAGATCTGGGAGATCTGCGGAGCCGACGCCCCGAAAGTGCCGTCGACGTCGTCCCACGCGGACCTCGCCTGCAGCCACCCGACGAACCAAGCCCCGACTGCGGCGAGCCCCGCCGCCGCAGCGAGGAAGTCGACCGTGGCCGTGTTCGGCGGCAACCCCGCTGCCATCGGGGGCGGCGCCGCCCCCGACGCGCCATCTCCGTGCTCCGCTGCTTCGTCCATCTCGGAAGTCCTTCCCGACTCTCGTCCGACTCGATCTCGGTTCTAGCCCCGAGCCACGGGCTGATCTGTCATCTGGACGACGTACAACCGCGTGAGACGCGTGTCGCGCGGATTTCAGCCCAGAGCCAAGCGGAACCGTGGGTCGAATGGGTTGGTTCTTGGGTGGGAGCCGAGGCGATGGGGGAGAGAGGTGGGGTGTCATAGTGCACCCGTAGGTTCGGAGCTCCTATGGCGGTGCAGGAGCTAGTTGCCGACGATCTCGTTGCGGAGGTCCTCGAGCGCGCCGCTGAAGTCACCGAGACGGGCGAGGAGTTTGTCGAGAGCCGCAACCGCTTCGGTCGCCGGCGGACCCGGATCGATGCCCTCGGCCGCGATCTTGCCCAACCGCTCCGCAAGGGGGCTTAGCCCCGCCCCAAGGTTGTCGCACGCCGACGCCAGCCTCGTCTCGGGCGAGCGCGGCGACGCCGCATCGTCGCCCGGGTACACCTCGACGTAGGGGGCGTCCTCTTCGTCGAGATCGTTGCTGGTCGGCTCGGGGTCCAGACCAAGGGCGACCCGGTCGAATGCGTCGTCCTCCCATTCGAGGGCCCTCGCGACTCCCACCTGGATCGGCATCCGATAGCCGTCCTCGCGTGGCGCCGCGTTGAGGATGTTGCGAATGGTCGGCGGACTCACGTCCGCCCGGCGGGCGAGCTCCGTGATCGTCATGCCACCGAGCTCACGCATGCGAGCGGCAACGAGTCGGGCCAGGTGATCGACTGGATAGGTCATGGGCACTCAGTCATCGCGAAAAAGTTCCGCGAATGCGAGGGCACGTTAGCGAACTTTCGCCGGTGTAGTTCGTAATGACATGCCTGAAATTTCAGCCGTGTCGTCGGGATGACCTGGGAAAACGGTTCGCTCAACACGTTACGACTTGTGTCTTGACACATTCGCAAAAGTTCGCCAACGTGTCCTTGTGCCCAAGCCAGGACTCCCGATCAACGGCGAGACGATCGAGCAGATCCGTGAGATCCGCTTCCTCTCGCAGGCCGAGCTCGCCGAAGCCGCCAAGATCTCGCGGCCGTATCTCAACGAGCTCGAGCGCGGCGCGAAGCCGTCAGCCGGCCCAGCCATCCTCCGCCGAATCGCAGCCGAGCTCGGCGTCACCGTCGGCGCACTCCTCGCTCGTACCCGCCCACGGCAGGGCACTGAGGATGCCGACCCGACGATCGAGGGGATCGCGTCGTGACCGCCGGCAACGAGATCCTCGACTTCCGCCAGGTCGTCCTCGAGGTGGGGATGGCTCGCAACACCGTGCGCCGGCTGTTCAGCGACAAGGGCGGCCCGATCTACCGGCTCCCCGGCACCGGGACCCGGATCAAGACCACCCGTGCGCAGCTCGACGCGTACAAGGCGGGACCGTCGCCGGCGGAGCCAGCGACCTCCCTCGCGGGTGAGATGAGCGGGCGTGTGGTCGAGGTCGTAGCGGGACCGGTGTTCTCGTGACTGCGCCCGCCCTCGAGCTCCCGCAGCTGGTCGATGTTGGTCCGGCGCTCGAGCTGCTCGACGCCGAGCTCGCCACTGCCCGCGCACGCCTCGCATCCGCTCAGGCCCAGGTCGACGCGCTCGAGATCCACGTCGCTCAGCTCCGGGACCTGCAGGGCCCCAAGATCGCCGGCGCCGCTGAACCCGCCTCGGCTCCCTCGTCGACAGCGGCGCCGGCGACCCCGACGCCGTCCACATCGGACGATGACCGGTTCCGCTGCGCCTGCGGGAAGGTCTGCGCGAACGGCACCGGCCTCGCTGCCCACAAGCGTCACTGCGACGTAGCCAAGAAGCGGCCCACGACCGAGGTCGCGAAGCCGACCGAGTGCCCGGACTGCGGCGAGGGCTTCCCCAACGGCGCCGCGCTGTCATCGCACCGGCGCAAGGCCGGCCACTGGGGCGAGAGCCCCGACTGATCCCACCCGTTCCCGATCGATCAAGGAGACGCCCGACATGGGGCTTACTTCACCGACCCGTTTGCTCACTGACGAGATGCGCGCCGACACCCTCGACCGCCTCGCGGACTACCTCGAGGACGGCGACCCGGCCGACCCGACCCGCCGCATCTACGTGGCCCAGCAGCTCCGCAACGTCGCCGAGGACCAACGCCGGCCCGAGATCGTGCCGACGCTGCCATGACCCTGCAGGCCGCCCTCGGGGCGCTTGTGCTCGCCGAGCTCGCCGTCACCTACGGCGTCGCCCGCCGCTTCGAACGTCTCTCGACGCGCGCCCGCCTCATGTCGCGGCTGCCCGGCGACGACGTGTTCGGCTCCCGAGCCTCGTCGATCGATCAAGCACAGCTGTGGTGGTGGTACCGCCAGGCGGGGCTCGCCGCGACCGGCCTGACCCTCGCTCTGCTGGCGGCGCAGTCATGATCCTCGTGCTCCTCCTCTGTGCAGCGGCCGCCGTCGTGGCGGCGATCGTCGCTACGGCGGTCATCTGGCGGATCCACGACGTCCGCACCGGGGCCCGCCTCGACCGTCTCGCCACCGCCGGCACGATGCGCCGCGTCGACCAGGTCGATCTCCACCAGCTCGACGACGACGTCCCGACCCGGCTCGCCGCCGCGTGGGGCGACGTCGACGTCGACGACCCGACCGGCGAGGACGCCCCATGACGTACCGCCCCGCCTCCGAGGACCACGCCCAGATCCTCGCGGCGATCGCCGCCTACCCCATGACCTCCGACGACGTCGAGATCATGATCCCGTTCCTCGAGCGCTACCGGGCGTCCAAGGTCATGTTCGAACTCCGCGGCGACGGACTGATCGAACGCACCGGAGAGCAGCGCCACTCTCGCGCCTTGAACCTCCTCGACGTCCACCGCGCCACCGACGTCGGCGCCAGCGTGGCCGAACCCTGGCGAGGCCCACCGCCCGCCGAGGAGCTCTACCGAGCGCACGAGCGCGGATCGGCCCCGGTGACCAACGGCAGCGGCTTCGTCTGGCCCTGCCCGACCTGCAAACGCGCCTGGAACACCTCGGCCGGCCTGCTCCTGCACTTCAACCGCTACTGCGACCGGATCCACGTACTCCCAAGAGAGGACAGCACCTCATGACCACCCCCACCGACAACCCCTATGCCGAGCACGCATCCGAAGACGGCGTCACCAACGGCGAACGCGACTACACCCCGGCCAACACCTTCCGCCACGATCTCGGCGCCGCCCGTGCCGACGTCATGGGGCAGGTCTGGGAGCTCGGCGAGCGAGGAGCCAACACCTTGCGCCTGGCCGAGGCGTTGCACCTCGAACGCCGTGAGCTCGACGAGTACCTCACCGACCTCGAGCGCCAAGCCGACGCACGCAGCGCCCAGGCGACCGAGCTGCAGAACAAGCTGCAGGAGGCCCTTGAGCGAGCCGACCGGGCCGAGCGTCTCCACAGCAACGACCTCGAGCAGCTCATCGCCCTCACCGCGATCGTTGACAGCTGGCGGGACCTCGCCAACCGGATCCAGACCGTGCCGCGATCCAACACCGGCGCCCTCATCCGCGCCGTCCGAGCCGGCGAAGCGGTCCAGTGAGCTACTCGCTGATGGAGGCCGAGCTCGGGGAGCTGCGCCGCCAGGTCGACGCACAACGTCACCGCATCGGCGTCCTGACCAGCGACCTCAACGCCTCCCGGGTGCTGATCGAGGGTCTCAACGACGAGCTCGACACGAAGCGCCGCCAGATCGCTCACAAGAACCACCTGCTCGACGCACGCGACTCGCAGATCTCGCGGCTCGAACGTCGCATGCGCGAGCTCGAGGCGAGCGAACTCCGTCACCGCGAGGCGCTGACGGGCATGGCCGACCTCTTCGGCTGCACCCCGGTACCCGAAAGGGGAGAGCCCGATGGTCAGACGATCTAGCGGCATCGCCGCGTTCGATCCCGGCAGTCGATCGACCGGAGCCGTCGCACTCCTACCCAACGGCGACGTGTTCCGTCATCGGGTATGGAGCCGTAGGGACGGCGCATCGATCACCGGCTACGCCAGATGGGTCGCCAAGCAGGCCACCGACCTCGCAGTCGACCTCGAGCGCGAGATCTATCCGGCCCCATCAGCGACGTTCCGGATCGCGTTCGCGGTGGAGGGGATTGTCGCCATCGTCCCGCAGGCGCGCCGCAGACCGATCAACCCGATGCCTCTCGTCGAGACCGGCGTGGTGCTCGGAGCGATCGCTCACGCCTTCGGTGAGGACCTCGTCGTCGTGCGACCCGGCAACCACGGCGGCAACGAGCTCGGCTACTACCCGGCCGAGCTCGTCACCGACGCCGAACGACGCCTCGACGGATGGCAGCTGCGCGTCGGCAAGACCTCCAAGCTCCGCCACGCCCGCTCGGCCTACGACGTCGCCCTCGCCGTCCAGAACCCCCTCTCGTCGACCGGACGCGAGTTCTGAACCGAATCATGCCTCGCACCGCCCGACAGGCCCTCACAGGCTCCCAGGAGACCGCTCCCGTGATTGCAGGGGTGACGACATGGCGATGAAGGCCACCGCCTGGGCGCTCGAGCAGCAGGTCGGCGACCCCGCAGCCAAGCTCGTGCTCATCGGCTACGCCGAGCACGCATCTCGCGCATCGTGGGTCGCGTGGCCATCGAGGGCAACCGTCGGCGAGTACGCCGAGGTCGACGTCCGCCACGCACACCGGCTCCACAAGAAGCTCCTCGCCGGCGGCTTCATCGAAGAGGCGTACACCGACGAGCTCCCGATCGAAGAGAGGAAGCGGTACCAGCTGATCCCGCCGAACCGCCGCCCGAAACTGTGGCGCCTCCTCGGTCCCGGCGTGAAGCCCCTCAGGGGTGACTCACGTGTCACCCCTGTTGACACCGGTGCACAACCCGTAGCCGGGCAGGCCCGGAACGACGCGGGTCCCGGCTGGGTGGTCGAGCCGGCCGACGACTGGGGTGACTCGGATGTCACCCCAGAACCGGCGATCGCTGGGGTGACATCTGGGGTGACATCCGACGAGCCTGGGGTGACATCGGAAGCGCTCAGGGGTGACATCGACCCGGGTTCTGGGGTGACATCTGATGTCACACAAAGGGTCACTACTAAACCGTCATGTAAAACCGCGCTGGACGACACGGACGACCCGATCTCGATCGACCAGGCCGAGAGCCTCCGACGAGCTCGAGCGACCACCGACGCCGCCGGCGACGAGATCGACGAGGCATCGTGAGCCTGCACGACCCGTCGCCCAAGCTGGTCGCCTGGCTCCTCGGCGATGCCGACGTGCTCGAGGCCCACCGCGCCGAGCTCGGCATGGCCGGCTGGATCGTCGTCGACCATCACGAACTCACCGAGACGATCGAACTGCTAGAGGAACGACTCGCGCTCACCCCGTGGCTCGGCGACGAAGACGACGCCGCCACGATCGTCGGCCGGCTCCGCCGCCTCGCCACTGGGGGCCCGACGTGACCACGGCCCGCGATCCGGTCACCGGCCAATCGGCCGAGCTCGTCCGCCGCGTCTGCGACATCCGCGCCGGCGCCGAAGCCATGGCCCGCGTCGTGTGGGACCCCGACACCGACGACGAGACCACCGCCGCGGCGCTCTTCGCGTTCGCCAGCACCCTGCTCGATCTTCGCCGGCTCGTGCCCGACAGCCTGTTCCACCAGTACCGGCCCGACCTCGCCGACACGCCGACCGCGATCCCGAGCGTGCTCCACGCCGTCCCCGACCTCGACGAAGGACCGGACCAGTGACCCGGCACAGCGTCGCGACCGCGCAGTCGCTCGCCGACCAGGTCGCCGGCACCGCCAAGAGCATCCGGGTCTGGCCGACCGCGGTCGATGGCGCGGCCGAGATGCTCGCCGGGTCCTACCCCTCGAACACGCTCGGCGGGGGAGGGTCCGCCAAGGGAACCCCATCGACCCCGACCGAACACGCAGCGCTGTCGGCCGAGCTCGACGACGCATCGCGGATCCACGCCGAACTCCTCGCCGCCGACCATGCGCTGCGCGACGCGCTCACCCGGTACGACCGCGCAATCGAGGCGTCGGTCGACGCCGGCTACACGACCGCCCCCGGGGTGCGCTGCGCGAAGTGCGGCCGCATCCCGACCCGAGTCGTCGAGGGCAAGGAGCCGCTCGTCAACGGCGTCTGCCTGCACTGCCGCTGCGTCGTGTGCGACGCCATCCCCTCCAACGAAGGCATGGACCGGCTCGTCGAAGGCGTCTGCATCGCGCACCGCTGCTCCGACTGCGGCGCCCACCCGAGCGGCGAAGGCAACGACCGGCTCCGAGGCGGCCGCTGCCCCAAGTGCTACTGGCGCAACCGCCGCCGCCAAGAGGCCGCTCTCGCCGAGGAGCAGACGTGATCCGACCCGACCAGCTCACCCCCGGCACCCGCATCGTCGTCGCCATCCGACCCGACGGGCTCCCGACGCCATGCGTCTGCTGCCTCACCCGCCTGCAAGCAGACCCGACCGTCGCGTTCCGGACCGGCGTCGTCGAGTACCTGCGGCCCGACGAGCTCGGGTTCCGCGTCGACCACGACGGACGAACCACCTACGCCGCGCTCGTCCTCACCGCCGGCACCCACGTCATCGCCGTCGACCACCACCACGCCGTGTGCGCCGCATGCGGCGAGCTCCTCCCATGCCGGCACCAGCGCGCCGACGCCGCCGCTGCCGAGTTCCGCCGACAGATCGCCCAATCCGAGACCGCACGACGGGCCGCCAACGAGAACCTCCGATGACCACGACGCTCACCCCCGAACAACACGCCGACCGTCACCAGCTCGAGCACGACCTCGCCGCCGCCGGACACCACAACGTGACCCAACGCTGCGACGAGACCCCCGCCGAGCATCACGCCCGCCTCGTGTCGATCGACGCGCTCGCCCGACTCCGCAACCCCCGCCACCCCGACACCACCACTCGCCGAGTCCTGATCGACGCACCCGACTCGTCGTTCCATCACACCCTCGGCACCGACATCGGCCCCGTCACCTGCTGGTGCGACCGATGCGAAGCCCTCGTCAACGTCGCCAACAGCCGACGCATCCGACTCCCCAACGGACGCGTCGGCAACTTCCACACCAACCACCTCGAATACCTGGAGACCACACCGTGACCACAACCGCAGCACTCCCCATCGTCCCGACCGCCGACTTCCTCGACAACGACCTGGTCGACTACCTCCACATCGGCGGACCCCGCCGCATCACGGTCCTGCGCTCCGAAGCCACCGGCACTCTCCACATCGCCCACGACTGCACCCAAACCACCTTTCGAGGCGAACACGTCCAGCTCCGCACCGCCCCGCCGATCCCCGCCCGCTACGCCGTGCTCGACACCCACCCCCTCACCATCCGGCCAGCATTCAACTGCCCGCACTGCGGACTCCGCGGCCGCATCACCCACGACGAATGGACCGACGCATGACCGACACCGAGCTCAAGAGCCACCCCGCGACGTTCACGCCCGCGATCGCCGACATGATCACCTTGCTGATCAACCACGAGAACCGGCCGGGCCCGGTCCTCGACCCCTTCGCCGGCATCGGCACGATCCACACCCTCGGCCGCCGCGACACCATCTCGGTCGAACTCGAGCACGAGTGGGCCATCCAAGCCCATCGAACCCGCCTCGAGCACGACACCCTCGCCGCCTACGAGGCCAACTCGCTCGACATCTACGACATGATCAGCGTCCGCCACCAGCCAGCTGGCATCGTCACATCACCCGCATACGGCAACCGCATGGCTGACCAGTACGACGGCCGCGACGGATCAACCCGAGCCACCTACGCCACCTCCCTCGGCCGAGCATGCTCAGCTGGCTCAGGAGCAGCCCTGCAGTGGGGTCCCGACTACCGCGGCTTCCACACCCGTCACATCGAAGCATGGCGCCACCTGCTTCCAGACAACGGCTGGCTCATCCTCAACATGAAAGACCACCCCCGCGACGGCACCATCCAACGCGTCTGCCGCTGGTGGATCCAGACCACCCTCGACTACGGCTTCGACCTCGCCCGCGCCGAAGCGATCACGACTCCTGGCATGCGCTTCGGCGCCCAAGGCGACATCGACATCGACCACGAAATGCTCTACCTGTTCGTCGTCGATCCCGACTACGACACCTCCCAGCGACGCCTCTTCTAGGCGCCCAGCGTCGGCCACACTTCGCCCGACCGATGACCGCTTCCCGAGCTAGGCAGCAGCGAATCTGTATCGATCAAGCCGGGAACCAGGAGCCCACTTCGGTCGTCGAACCCGACGAACACGCAGCGCGACGACCGCTTGTTTGGCCGACAGCAAACGGGGCGAAGTGGATATGTGCGGCGGTGAAACGACACGAAAGGCGGAATTCCAATGAGAAGGTCCGAGACAAGTGCAAGGACCGCCGTATGGCGAACATGCATGATCGCCGCAGTGTTCGCAGCATCGTGCGGCACAGACCAAGCCACCACTGACACCTCAGCTGGTGCACCCGATCAGACGGGAGAACGCTCGGCTGTCGCTGGCCGGGACAGCTTCCCAGAAATCGCCCTGATCTCAGGGATCGACAATCTGGGATTCGAGCTGGCTTGCCCACCAGGCGACGTCGCTGGAACCGAGTACGCAGAGCTCGGTGCTCTGACGGTCGCGGATCTGGAACGCGATTTCCCGTGGATCGAACCCCGCGACGCGATGAGCGCGCTGAACGCCCGCTACGAAGCGAACCTCGAGCGGCACCCCGAGAAAGCCGAACGCATCGCTGCGCTCTCAGCAGGGTTCACCGTCGTTCAGCTCCCCGCAACGACCACCACAACAGCGGGGCTCGCCGACCAAAGCGCCGAAGAGCGTGCGGCCGCCCAGAAGGACGGATCCGACGCCACGCCTCCCGAGGAGACACTGCCGACGCCGACCTACCCGACCACCCAAGTCGACGGGCAGGACTCGAGCGACAAGGAACAACAGGCGGAGGAACCGCCGGCGCCCGACCCGGCCGAGGAACTGGAATGGACGACGATCGTCTTCCCGCTCGACCCGGCCGACCCGACCGGGCCGTACCTCGCACGCGCAGAGGTCGTCACCATCGGCGGCAAGTACTCCGAGGTCGTCGAACTCGAAGAGTGCGGCACCGCCACACGGTCACTGGAAGACCAGCAAGCCCGACGAGCTGCTGATCCCGACGCGGAGGTCGACCGATGAACCGACGACTCCGCAACAGAATCGGCCGGTTCGCGGTCATCCTCGCCACCTTCGCAATGCTGACCACGGCAACCCCGGCAGCATCGATCGACGTAGACGACTGGTTCACGAACCCCCGCGAATGGGACGAGGCCGAAGTCAACTGGCGCTTCCACGGGGTAGACGGCACCCTCGACACCGCAGCGTTCCGCGCTCGCTTCCGCGACGCAATGAACACGTGGACCAACGAGATCCCCGACCTCCCCTTCGCGTTCGACGAAGAACCGGAGCTACACCAGGCCTTCGACCCATGGTCTGACTCGTGTTCCGACGGTCCGACCTGGCAAGACATCCAGGTCTACACGTCAGCCAACACCACCGACTCCAACCTCGCCAAGGCGCGCCTATGCGAGTGGAGTCCTGACAAGATCGGACCGAACGGCCGCAGCGAGATTCGATTCTCGCTGATCGGGTTCCGGAACAACGTCGGCTGGGACACGACCACCAACGGCACCGGCTCTGGACGACACCTCGAGTCAACCGCTGCACACGAAATCGGGCACGCAATGGGCCTCAGCGGCGGCCACCCACCAGCCGGCGACGACCGAAACTGCGACACACCAGACGGCTGGGACATCTTCCAGTCCACGATGTGCACCAGCGTCGACGGAGACTGTGATCGATCGACCCTCTCGATCGATGACATCGGAGCGATGACCGATCTCTACGGCATCGACGAGCCAGCCAGGATCGTCGACGTCGACGTCGGGATCCACCCCAACGGGAAGATGCAGCTCTTCTACTCCGACATGGACGGCATCCTCTGGACCCACGACATGAACAGCTGCGGGTTCTCCGAACGCAAGTCACTCGGCGGAGGCGTGAGCCAAATCGACACCGGCCTCACGAGCACCGGCCGAATGGTCGTGTTCGCCGTACGCAACGGCGGCGTCCAGCACCGCTCGACGACAGCGACCAACGGCACGAACTGGAACGGCTGGTGGAGCCACGGCGGTAGCGGGATCCAAGACGTCGCCGCCGCTGAGAACGCCGACGGCAGGCTCGAGGTCTTCAGGCTCACGTCATCGGGCACGGTCCAGAACCGCTGGCAAACCACACCCAACGGCTCGTGGAACGCCAGCTGGGGAACCGTCAGCTCCACCACGGGACGCGTCCGGATCACCGCCGAGCAAAACGACGACGGACGACTCGTCGTCTACGCGCTCGCCGACTGCTCCGGCGGCCGCTTCGGCACCTGCGAGATCGAGAACATCGCCCAATCCTGCGCCGGCTGCGGATGGGCCTCGAGCTGGACGCTCCGCGGGACCAGCAAGGAAGCCGACGTCGACGCCGCAGTCGACACACTCGGCCGGATCGTCATCGCCTCCCGCCAAGCAGCCGGTGGACCAGACCTCGTCGTGCTCGTCCAGCAAGCCGCAGGCGGAAGCGGCGGCTACTCCGACTGGGACGCCATCGACGCCGCCCTCAACCCCTGGTTCGACGCAGTCGCAGTCGAGCGCTTCGAACAAACCCCATGGGGGACTGCGAACAACGAATGGGGTGACGGCCCCGGCAACCGCCGCGCCATGTTCATGACAGGCGACCCACACGGCGCAACAACCACCACCCCGACCGACATCGTCATCGGCGCCGGGAGCTGGAACAGCGCGCACAACCCCGTCAACTGGGAATCAGACGGCCTGTAGCCACGCACACGCCCCCCGACCCGCAGGGGCGGGCCCTGCCTCCGCAGGGCTCGCTCCTGCGGGTGCCTGGCACGATCACGCCGTCCGCATCACGATCCGTCGAGGTTGCGGATCTCGGCTTCGATCTCGGCGAGCTCGTGCTCGATCTCGTCTCGCACAGCGGTCAGGTAGTGGCGGTGGCTGGCGTCGAGCGCGATCGCGGCTTGGGCAGGGGAGAGGGTTGAACGGTGGCTGAGTCAGCAGGGTCCGAGCGTCGTGACTGGTTCGGCAGGTACGGACTGCGGGGATGAAGTCGCCGCGGTCGAGAACGCGTAGGGCGAGGATGTGGTCTCGCCGCTGGTGAGCCGGTGCAGTGCGTTCACACGTTCGAGCTTCCCATGTGCATGGCGCATGCGGCGATTCGTGCGCTGGACGGCTCAGTTCGCTGTCACTATGTTCGCCACGGGAATCCCCGTGTGAGTCTCAGGAGCGGGGGTGCTGCCGTCGCACCCACCGCTCCGGATCGCCTCCGCTCCTGGCGCTCAACCCCGGGGAGGGCTCCGGAGGTCGGTGGCGACGGCCACAAGTTCTGGAAGACACGCAACGGACGCCGCCACCGAATCCCGAGCTGAGGGCACAGGACACAGCCTGTCCCTGCAGCCTCGGCCGACCCAGCCCAAGCATGAGAGCAATGTCGGCTGCTACCACTGCTACCAGGCGAACTCCCGCACCATGACTTGCTTCCTGAGCGAAGAGCTGTACAGTCCACGAACGGTCGAGATCTGCAGCCCAAGTTCAAGGCCCAGCCCACCCTTCCGGGTCTGACGGCCGACCCCTCGCCCATGTCATCGTCAGACTCTCGCTACCGGACCGAACGTTGGCGACGCCTCCGCCGCCGAGTCCTCGTACGGGACGGCTTCCGATGTCAGATCGGGCTGCCCGGGTGCACCGGGGACGCTCCACTGAGCGGAGGGCACGGTGCTCACATCGTTCCACCGTCCGAAGGCGGGGCCTTCTTCGACGAGAGCAACGTCGAGGCCGCGTGCGCCCACTGCAACGCCTCCGAGGGAGCCAGTCGAGGCAACCGCAACCGTGGCCGATCCCGGTATATCCCGTCGCGAGAATGGTGATCTAGAGGCCGCCGATCACCGTCTGGTAGATCCGCCACAACACGATCGCGACCACCGGCACCCCCACGGCCCCGGCCGCGACTGCGTTCGCTGCGTGATTTCCAAGTCTCTCAGCAAAGGCCTCACCGAAGATCCTCGACAGCGCCTTCGCCTGCTCCGACTCAGCGACCTCTGCCGGAACGGTTCCAGGCGCGGGCGGGGGAGGCGCCGGCAGCTGCTCAAGAGCGCTGTCGATGCGATCAGCGATCGCCATCGCCTCGCTCTCCGAGCGATCCGATACGTGGACATCGAGATGCCCGATCTCGGCGAGCTCAGCGGCGAGCTCCCGGGGGAGTCCCGGCCGCGTCCAGGAGCTTCTGCCCCGTCTCTGAGCCGATCAGCGAGCGGTACAGCGTCCTCAGCTGAGAACCGAGAATCTCGCCCCGGGGCTCATCCAGGCGAAGCTCGATCCCGATCTGATCCATCGACGCGCGGATCTCGAGTCGTGTCACTGGATCGCGCCATTGATGTTCGAACTGGCTGGTCCATAGCCGTCGCATCGCTTCGAATAGTGGCGGGAGGAGGACGAGGGCGGCGTCGCGTTCGACGAGCATGCGATCACGTCGATGAGACGCCTCACCCTCGTCCAGATAGAGCCGGAGCGCCTCAACGACCTGGTCCGCGGCTTCCTCATGGGTTCCGGCGTATAGCGCCACGAGCACACGAGGTCCGTCGGTTCCGTCCATTGCGACCCAGTGAGCGCCATCGGCGACAATCGCTGTCAGGACGACTCGCGGTAGTGGGTCGGTCGCAGGAAGCTTCGGATGGGCAGGTCCCACCCGTTCGATCATCAGGCGTGTGGTTACCATCACGCCTTCTGGCGAATGCACGCTCGGTGTCGTAGGGACGGCGTGGGCGTGCTCAATGATCATCACGCGAGCATCGAAAGCCTCTGCCGTCGAGACACTCACCAACGGCGCAACGGACGTGGCCCATTCTCTCGCGGTCGCCTCGTCGGCCACGAACTCGAGACTCAGAATGAACCGCACTGGGGTCGAGTGTGGCATGGGGACGATGATGGCGCGTCTGGGTTGAGGAGGCTGGTGATGAGCAGTCGAGCTCAGCTCGTCCTCGGCAGGGGAGGGGGTACCGGAAAACTTGCTGATCTTGGATCCGACCCAAGACCCCGGAGTCTTGGTTCCCCCCTTGAACTGCTGCGTTTTCGGGGGTCCTGACGTCGTGCCCAAGAACAGCGACGCAACAACGGGCGAAGTTGCCGACGACGTCGCGCAGGCGAAGCCGCCCGAGCCTCCCGGCCAGCTCGCGTTGGCGTGGGCATCCACCGTGTATGCCCTCTATGCGGCCGACCGGATCGACGCCCGCCACGAGTCAGCGATCACCCAAGGAGCTCTGCTGTCGGACCTGCTCGATCGATCGCCTCGCCATGACCACGCCCCGAAGTGGTGGACCGAGCTGAGGCAGGTCCGCCGGGAGCTGATCGGAGACGAGGAAGATGTCCCCGACGGCAACCTCACACCCGCCGAGGTCCTCGCCGGCGCCATCGCAGGGCTCACCGCTCGACGCTGACGACCAGCTCGCCCCGCCGCCTTCGTCCGAGCAGCTCGAGGCCCCGGAGCTCGAACTCAAGTGCACCCCCCGGTTCGGCACGCCGCGCCGACACGATCGCCCCAACCTGCTCCCGCTCGCTCGGCTGATCGCATGGTCGATCGGCGTGGAGCTCATGCCATGGCAAGAGCACGTCCTCGCCGTGGCCACCGAGTTCGACCCCGACACCGGCCGCCCGTTCTACCGACAGGTCTGGATCACCGTCCCGAGGCAGTCCGGCAAGACCACGCTCCTGCTGATCGTGACGCTCGTGCGGGCGATGGCGTTCGGGCCCCGGCAGCGGATCATCTACTCCGCCCAGTCCGGATCCGACGCCCGCGAGAAGTTCCTCGAGGACTGGGTCCCGGTCCTCAAGGCATCGCCCTACGTCTGGGGCAAGCCCGGCCGAGACCAGCCCAACGGCCACGGCCTCGCCAGACGCCTCCAAACCCAGAACGGCCACGAGGGCCTCGACTTCCTCAACGGATCACTGTTCCGGCTGATGTCGTCGACCACGTCCTCCGGGCACGGCAAGACGCTCCACCTCGGGATGTTCGACGAGGCATGGAAGGACTTCGACCTCCGGCGCGAGCAAGCGCTCGTGCCGGCAACGAACACGATCGCCGACGCCCAGTTCTGGGGCGTCTCCACCATGGGTCATGGCGACTCGGTCTTCCTCAACGCGAAGGTCGCCGCCGGCCGCAAGGCAGTGAAGGCCAACACCGGTCGCGGCATGGCCTACTTCGAATGGTCCGCCAAGCCTGGCACCGACCTCTTCGACGTCGACGCGTGGTGGACCTTCATGCCGGCGCTCGGGTTCACCACCGAAGTCGACGTCGTCCGCGACAACATCCAGATCGTCGTCGACGACCCCGAGCGCGGCCCCGACGAGGCCCGCCGGGCCTACCTCAACATCCCCACGGCCGGCGTCCGAACGGTCTTCCCGCCCGGAACATGGGACCAGGTGACCGACGTGAACGCTGCTCCCGCAGGCAAGCTCACCCTCGCCCTCGAGGTCCACCCCGAGCGCAAGTCGGCCGCGATCGCCGCCGCCGACGACGACCACGCCCTCGAGCTCGTCGAGTATCGGACCGGACCGCTCGACTGGGTGCTCGACCGAACGGCAGAGATCGCATTGAAGTGGTCCGCACCGGTCGTGATCGACAAGGGCGGCCCCGCAGCCACCTTCATCGAACCTCTTCGGGAGCGAGGGGTTGTCGTGATCGAGGCCGGCACCCGCGAGTTCACCCAGGCATGCGGTTCGTTCTACGACGCCGTCGTCGAACGCACCATCCAGGTCCGCAAGCACCCCGGCGCCGACGCGGCCACCGTCGCGATCCTCACCGACGACGACGCCGCCATGATCGCCCGCGACGAGGCCGCCGTAGACGCCGTCGAGTCGGCCCGCCGACGCAACGTCTCCGACGCCTGGGCCTGGGCACGCAAGGTCGGCGACCACGACGCCATCCCCCTCACGTCGATGTCGCTCGCCCTCTGGGGCACCGCCCACCACCCCGACGACGAAGACGACTCGATCGGCACGTTCGCGGAGGTCATCTGACCAGCCGCCCGACCCCAGGAGCAGCTCGTGACCATCGCCGCCCTCGTCATCGCAGTACTCGCTCTGGTCCTGGCTGCAGCCAGCCCGACACTCCACCGGCCCCGATTGACCACGACGTGGATCGAGGAACGCACACACCGTCGCGTGCTCATCCACACCACCGACGAATCCTCGTTCGAAGGGATCCTCGTGGCCGTCGATGCGGACGCTCTCGTCCTGGCCGACGCCAAGAGCCTCGACGGTGAAGTTCCGATCGAGCTCGCAGGCGAGCAGTGGTTCGATCGAGATCGGATCAAGTTCCTGCAGGTGGTCGCGCCGTGAAGGTACTCACCACGAACGGGCAGCTCGAGTCGATCTCTGCGAGCTCGGATCTGCTGATCGCAGATCGGCCGCTCACGCCGGCGTCAGCGGTGCCGTTGATCGGCCGAGGCCGGTCGTACCTCAAGACCGCCAACTGGGTGCAGTACCAGACGGTCTACCGAACCAACCCGTGGCTCTGGGCCGTCGTCAACCTGATCGCCCGTTCCTCGTCGCGGATGCCTCTCGTCGTGTCGTTGCCATCGGACCAGGGAAGCGGTCTGCGCGACGTCGTCCAGCCCGGATCCAACACCGAGGCGGCACGGCTCGCAAAGGCGCTCCGCAGCCCCGGTCGGGGGGTGTCGTGGCAAGCCCAGCAGTACGGCACGACCGTGGACCGGCTCGTTCAGGGCAACGCCCTGTGGGAGATCGAACGGGAAGGGGCGTCGATCGACGGGTTCCGGCGCATCCCGTGGACCAAGGTGACGACCGGCGAGCGAGCCGGCGAGACCGTCTACCTCGACCACACCCGAGACCCTGACGGGATCCTCAAGCCGCGCCTGCTACTCATGGAGCAGGTCATTCACTTCGGCTACTGGGCCGACTCCGAGAACGCGGTCAACGTTGCGGCGATCTCGACGCTCCACTCGACCCTCGCGCTGTTCGACGCGGTCTACCGCCACCTGGTCAACTACTTCGCCCACTCGACCCGGCCATCCGGCCACTACGAGGTCGATCCGGCGACGTCGGAGGCTGCTGTCAAGCGGATGATGGCGACCATCCGGGTCGCCTACGCCGGGCCCGACAACGCCGGGCGTCCGACCGTCTCCTCCGGCAAGTACACCCCGTCGACCGCCACGAACGATGAGGCTCAGGTCGTCGAGCTGGCCAAGCAGTCCCGCGAGGAGATCGTCGCGGCCTACGGCGTCGCTCCACCGCTCGTCGGGATCCTCGACCGAGCGATCATGTCGAACGTCAAGGAGCTCCGCGAGCACACCATCCGTGACACGACCGGCCCGCACCTCGAGCTCATGGGCGGCGACATCCAAGCTCAGGCCGTCGACACGAGCTCCCGCCTCGAGCTCGACGGCGTGCTCGTCGAGTTCGACTTCATGCGCCAGCTCCGGCCCTCGCCCGAAGCCGCAGCGGCGATGATCCCGAACCGACTTCGGACCGAAACACCCAACGAGCTCCGGGTCGAGATGGGCCGCCCACGACTCGACGATCCCCGCGCCGACCAGCTGTGGTTCCCCAACGGAGCCGACGGCGACGAATCAACTCTCGCCGGCGAGGCGCTCGTCGCTGTCGGAGATCCCGAAGCCATCGCAGCTGTCGCTCAGAAGATCTACCTCGCCGTTGTCAACGAGGTGATCACACGGGACGAAGCCCGAGCCCTGCTCCGCGAGATGGGCATGGAGCTCGGCGAATTCCAGCCAAACGACGGAGGAGTCTCCCAATGAACCCCAAGCCGATTCTCGAGATCGCGTCGTCGTCACGCGAAGCGATGCTCAAGCACTTCGGAGTTCCCGAGACCGACGCCGCAGCCCCGACGTTCGAGATCGTCGACGAGAGCGACGACACCGCCGTCGTCCGCATCTACGACCGAATCTCGTCGTTCTGGGGAGTCAACGCAGCCGACTTCGTCGAAGAGATCTCGGCGATCACCAAGCCGAAGATCCGGGTCGAGATGTCGAGCCCGGGCGGATCCGTGTTCGACGGAATCGCGATCTACAACGCGCTCCGGGTCCACCCCGCCGAGATCACCACGCGAGCCGACTCGCTCGTCGCATCGATCGCATCGGTCATCTTTCAGGCCGGCGACACCCGCCAGATGATGACCGGATCTCAGCTGATGATCCACAAGGCATGGGGCCTCGAGATCGGCAACGCCGACGACCACCTGGCCTTCGCCGAGCTGCTCGAGAAGCAAGACGGGGTCATCGCTGAGATCTACGCCGCCAAGAGTGACCACGACGCCGAGCACTTCGCCGAGCTCATGACCGCCGAGACGTGGCTCACCCACACCGAAGCCATCGACGAGGGACTCGCCGACGAGACCCTCGACCCATCCGCCAGCGACGACGCCGAGCCCGATGCCTCCGCAACGCCGCCGGTCCAGAACTCCACGCCCACGAAACCGAAGTGGGAGCCCCCCCAGGCCTCCACCGGAGACGAATGGGTGCGGGAGTACATCAACGCCGAGCCATCGGCCCCGGCATCAACCAACTGATTCCCAGAAAGGAACCACCATGGGAGCACCCGCTGCGCTCGAGGCCGACGTAAAGGACCTCCGGGCGAAGATCACCGCGACCGACAAGGAGGAGGCGAGCCTGCGCAAGGCCGCCGACGACCTGGTCGCATCCAAGAAGGAGGCCGGCATCAAGGTCCTCGAGGACGCTGAGGCGTTCGCCGAGGTCGATGCCGCCTACAAGGCTGCTGACGGCAAGAAGGACGAGGCAGCCGAGCTCCGTGCTCGGCTCACCACGATCCTCGGCACCGAATCGGCGGCCATCATCCAGGAAGCCCAAGGCGACCCCGTCAAGGCCCGCCATCTGTCCCAGCGCGTCATCGACTCCGAGGCGTACCAGATCCTCGCCCAGTCCGGCGTGCTGCGCAGCTCGGCCGCCAGCGTCAACATGGCGGCGGTGGAGATCATGGACGTCGACGAGGCCATGGCCGCGCTCGCGCCCATGCAGTTCCTCAACGCCGTCACCGACGGCGGACCGCTGGTCCCCTCGGACCGCCAGCTGGTCCCGCCGATCGCGCTGCCGACCCGGCAGGTGCAGCTGCTCGACCTGATCACCGTCGGCTCGACCGACAGCGACACCGTCGACTGGACGCGGCAGACCACCCGCAACAGCCAGGCTGCCAACGTCGCCTTCAACACCGCGGCACCGCAGTCGAACTACGTGTGGGAGCTCGTCACCGAGAACGTGAAGCGCATGGCGCACGAGGCCACCGTGTCCCGCGGCAACCTCGCCGACCAGCGTCAGCTCCGCACCATCATCGACAGCGAGCTCACCGGCGACCTCCGCCGGCACGTCGAGGGTCAGGTGCTGAGCGGCGACGGCACCGGCGAGAACGTGACCGGGATCATCAACACCGCCGGCATCGCGACCCAGGCCAAGTCCACCGACACGGTCCCCGACGCGCTCCACAAGGGCATCACCCTCGTGCGGATCGCGCTCGAGGACGACATCACTGCGATCGGTCTGCATCCCAACGACTACGAGCGAATCGTTCTCGAGAAGGACAGCCAAGACCGCTACGTGTCCGGCATGGGCTGGCAGACCTCCACGCCGCGCACGGTCTGGGGCTACCCGGCGATCGTGTCGACCATCTTCACCGAGGGTGTCGCCGTCGCCGGCAACTGGGCCCGGGGCGCAACGCTGTGGGTCCGCGAAGGCATCTCGGTCGCCGCCTCGAGCGAGCACTCCGACAACTTCACCAAGGGCATGGTCACGATCATGGCCGAGACCCGCGCGGCGTTCGCTGCGAAGCAGCCCAAGGCCTTCGCGACCGTCACCGGCCTCAACGCCTAACCCTCCTTCCAGGGCCTGGCTCCGTCGCCGATCGATCCGACGACCACCGGATCACGATCGGCGGCGGGCCCGGCCCCGGACCGGCCCACCAGCAAGGAGCACCGAAACCATGAGCGAGTACATCATCGCCACCGAACGCATCTGGGTACCTGGCCCGAAGGACGGCAGCCATGTCCTCGTCGCCACGCCGGGCATGCGCATCACCGTCGAGGAGGCCGCCGAGTGGGGCGTGAACGACGACGGCACCATGGCCGGCGACGGACCCGACGTCGACCCCGGCCTCGTCTCGCAGCAGGAGACCACGCGAACCGGCTCGGACGCCTCCGTCGAGCGCTTCCCCACCAGTGAAGAGATCGCCGCGCTCGACTCCAAGGCGCTGCAGAAGCTCAACAAGACCCTCGATCTCGGCGTCCCCGCCAAGATGAAGATCGACGACAAGCGCGTCGCCGTCGCCGGCGCCGTCGAAGAGCTCGCCCTCGAACTCAAGGGCCTCGAGGGACTCACCGCCGAAGAGGTCACCGAGCTCGAGGCGCTCGCTGCCGAGACGACCGGAGACTGACCGATGGCGTACACCGACATCGCCGGCGTACGCGGCGCCTCCCAAGGTGACGACGTCGCCGACGAGTCGGTGTACCCCGACGCCGACGTCACCGCAGCCATCGCCTACGCCGAGGTCACGATCGACGAAGCCACCGGCACGTCGTTCGAACACAAGGCGTTCACCGCCGTCCTCGACGGCGAGGGCAGCGACACCCTGATGCTCGTCGACGAGGAAGGCGAAGCGATCCTTTACCCCCGGACCATCGACTCGGTCGAGATCGACGGCGTCGCGGTCGACTCCGCCGAGCTCGACGGCTGGACCCTCGACCCGGCCGGCATCGTGACCCGAGACACCGGCGTCTTCGCCTACGCCCCCGCCGGCCGCAACATCACCATCACCGGCACCGCCGGACGGATGGCCGCCCCAGACGAACAGATCAAGATCGCCGCGAGCCTGATCGCCCGCGACTGGCTGCTGTCGTCGAAAGACCGCGTGTCCGAGCGGGCGCTCAACACCAACGACGCCAACGGGACAACCGTCATCGCGCAGCCAGGCCGGCACGGACCCACCGGCCTACCGAGGGTCAACAAGATCCTCGAGCACTACGACAGTCGAGTCCCCGCCGGGTTCGCATGAGCACCACCGACGTCTCGGTCCTGCCCACCACGATCGACGCGCTGCTCACCCGGTGGAAGGCTCGCCCGAGCCTCGCCGGCGTCAAGATCGGCACGGCGCCCGCCAGCGACGACCAGGCCACCGAGATCGTCCACCTGGAAGACATCGGCGGATGGGAGATCATCCACCGAAGCATGGGCGGCGGCCGCCCCACAGTCGCACGCGAGGAAGACGGACCGGTCCCGTGGGTGATCACCGTCCGGAGCCGCACCGACGCCATCGACTCGCTCAACCGGGCGATGGCGATCACCAACGAGCTCCTGCTCGAGATCGCCGAGAACCCACAGCTCGGCGGAACCGTCACCGGCCTCATCGCCGTCACCGGCGACTCGCTCAGCGTCGAGCTCGAGCAGGCCGAGCGCAAGGCCAAGACCACGATCACGATGAACCTACGAGTCAGGGGGAAGCTCCGATGAGCGACCAGCAGACCGAACCCGCCGCCGCCGCCGACGAACCCGACGACGGCCTCATCGGCGTCCGCTACACCGGCGGCGTCGCCCTCGACGTGCAGCTCCCGTCGGGCTGGCAGCAGGCCGCACCGGGCAGCGAGCTCCGATGCACGCCTGCCGACGTCGACGCGCTCCGGGCCCACCCGGACTTCGACACACCACCCCAACAGGACGTCGCCGAGCAGCTCGCCGCCATGACCGGCCCCGAGCTCAACCAGTTCATCGACGACCACGAGCTCGACGTCGCCAAGTCCCTCAATGTGCCCGAACGGCGGCAGGCGATCGCCGCCGCAATCACCCCCGAACCGGAGGTCTGATCCATGTCGCTACTCGACGCCGCCTACCACATCGGCCTGGAGTCCAACTACGCCGAACAGGCAACCCCGACCCGGTCCTACGAAGCCCAGAGCCTCGACCCGCGCACCGAGACCCAGATGCTCCGCCGGGCCGGGTTCCGCAAGGGGAGCCAGGCCGCCCGCCACGCCAAGACGATCGTGATCGGCAGCGAACACCCCCTCGTCATGGACGTCCAGCACTCCGGGATGGGCCTGCTGCTGCAGGCGCTCGTTGCGTCGACGACCGGCCCGACCCAGGTCGCAGCGACCAGCGCCTACACCCAGGAACACGACTGGGGCGCTGCCGGCATCACCGACTCGCTCACCTGCCAGCAGGCCATCCAGTTCCCCGAGACCGGGAGCTCGATCTTCACCCACGTCGGATGCATGGCGACCGGCTTCCGGTTCCGGCAGTCGGCCGACGGCCTCCTGCAGCTCGAGGTCGACTTGGTCGGCGCCGACGTCGTCACCGACGTCGCTGAGGCCGCCGCCGCATACGTGTCGGACCCGGGCTGTTTCGACTGGTCCCAGATGGAGCTCACCGTCGACAGCGCGGCGTTCGCGGACGGGACCAGCTTCGAATGGTCGATCGACACCGCGATGAAGACCACCCGGTACGCGATGCGCAACAGCAGGCTGCGCAAGAAGCCGGTCCACACCGGCTATCCGACCGTCGGCGGCACCATCCAGTCCGAGTGGACCAAGACCGAGTTCTACGACGACTTCGTCAACGGCGCTGAGATCCCGCTCAACGCGAAGTGGACCGGCGTGCCCGACGCGATCGAGGCCGGCCACACCCACGAGTTCGAGATCGACATGGGCGCCATCGTGTTCGCCGGCGACGCCCCCACGCAGCAGCCCGACGACGTGGCGATGCAGTCGCTTCCCTTCGAAGTCGTCGAGCCCACGTCGGGCCCGCTCTTTTCGATCAAGACGAAGAGCGCCGACACGGCGCTCTGATGACCCGCCCCGTCTCGGACCTGCCCAAGGTCGTCCAGCGCCTCGCGACCGCCGTCGAGGCCGGTTCGAAGTCGACCCTCGAGGATGCGTCGCTCGCCGTGAAGGACGAGATGATCGCCGGTCCCGAACGGGTCGGGCTCAGCCGACGCAGCAAGCTGGCCGGGCGCCGCTGGGGAGCCCGGTACAAGATCGAACCGGCCGGCAACGGTCTCTTCCGATCGGTGCTGAAGTACTTCGGGCCCATCCAGTGGATCGAGAAAGGCACCGACCCGCACTACGTCGTGGCCAAGGGGTTCGGGAGCAGTCGAGCGAGGCGTGTGCGGGCGGCCGCCGAGGGCCTGCTGCCGGCGCTCGCTCGAGGCCGTGGCGCCGGCGCGTTGCGTCTGCCCGACGGCGGGCTGCGGCGAGCTGTCGCCCACCCCGGCACCAAGGCCAAGCCGTTCTGGCGCGGCGTCAAACGCCGAGCGCGCAAGACCGCCGCCGACGCGATCCAAGACGGACTGCGACGAAACATCATCTCCGCCGGGCTCGGCGGGCCGAGAGGACGACGATGACCGACATGACCACCGACCAGGTCCTCGACCTCATCCGCAGAGGCAAGATCCCGATCGAAGACGTCCTGGAATCGGTGCGCGAGCTCGTCGAGCAGACAGAGTCCTCGATCGAGTGGGTGATCAACTTCGACCTGCTGCCTTCGCTCGGCGTCGCCGGCGAACTCACCGCCGACACCATGCTCGTCGGCGAGCAGTACGCCGTCACCATCGAGACCGGAATCGGATGGGACGGGATCCACCCGATGGCCGACGTGCGCGTCGCCCGATCCATCGTCCGTCACGCTCTCGAGACGCGAGGCGCGGACCCCGACCTCGTCGACCAGGTCCCGGTGGGGACCCTCACCCGCGCGATCTACGAACGGGAGAACCCCCACCCCAAGCGCCCTTCCTGACCCTCGAGCGACTCGTCCCTCGAGGGACCCAGAACGTCTCTCACAGCGTTGGCCACCCGATCGTGGTCGTCACTGTCGAAGACCTCACCCACGTCCTTGTGGGCTCGCAGGGCTGGTCCTGGCCCGAGGTAGCTGCCACGCCGATGTGGCTCGCCTGGGACTGCTGGTACGCCGCGATGACTCGCCGAGAGGAGCCGGCCGATGACGACGGTCACTGAGCGCTTCGCCTTCATGCTGACCCTCAACCCTCGCGACGCGATCCGAGGGCTGAACAAGGTGGAGGACGAATCCCGCCGGTCCCTCGGCAAGACCGAGGAGCGCCTCGACCGGGTCGGCCACCAGCTCACCCGCGCCGGCGCCGGCATGCTCTCCATGGGCACCCTCGCCGGCATCGGCCTCAACCGCGCCGCCGACCACGCCAACGATCTCAACGAAGCGGTCAACCTCACCGACCAGGTCTTCGGCTCACTCTCCGCCGAGATCGGAGCCTTCGCCCGCCGAGCCCCGCAAGCGCTTGGCCAGTCCGAGCGAGCCGCACGCGAAGCCGCGGCCGACTTCGGTCTGCTCCTCGGCAACCTGCAATTCACCCGAGACGAGACCGTGAGATGGTCCCAGGACCTCACCGTCCTCGCCTCCGACATGGCGTCGTTCAAGAACACCCGGCCCGAGGACGCCGTCCTCGCGCTCGGCGCAGCACTGCGCGGCGAGTCCGAACCGATCCGGCGCTACGGCGTCATGCTCGACGACGCCTCGGTCCGGGCCAAGGCGGTCGAGCTTGGCCTCGCAGCCACCACCAGCGAGGTCGACGACCACGGCAAGGCCCAGGGCCGACTCGCGCTCATCATGGAGCAGACCACCACTCTGCAAGGCGACTTCGCCCGGACCGCCGACGAAGGCGCGAACGCCGCCAGGGTCGCCGCCGCCAACGTCGAGACCTTCCAGGCCAACATCGGATCCGCCTCCGCGACCATCAAGAACGAATTCATGGGGCAGGCCAACGGCTTCCTTAACTGGTTCAACGAGCTCGACCCGGCCACCCAGCACACCATCTCTCGGATCGCCACGCTCTCCACCGGGGTCGTGCTCCTCGCCGGCGGCGTCGCCACCGCCACCGGCGCCGCGATCAAGATGCGCAACAACCTCGCCACGCTCAGCTCCGGGCTGCGCACGATGTCGTTCCGGACGGGCGCAGCCACAGCCGCCGTGGGCCTCTTGGCCGCCGCTTGGATCTCCTACCGGCGCCAGCAGGCCGAAGCGGAGCAGCGCGTCGACACCATGGTCGAGTCGCTCAAGGAGCTCGGCGACACGACCGAGGCAGCGGCCCGGTTCATCTCGGTCCTCGCTGAAGAGGACGACCTGCTCCGCGAGGTAATGATCGACCTCGGCGTCACTGCTGAGGAGCTCGCCACGGCGGTGCAAGGCGGCAGCGACGAATGGAACGAGTACAAGGACCGGCTGCTCGACACCGCCGTCCAGGCGGACCTCGCGACCGCCGGCCTGTGGGTCGCGAGCGGAGCGATCGATGAGCTGCGCGACTCGGTTCGCGATGGCAGCGAGAAGTTCGACGAGCTCAACGAGATCACGGAAACCACGACCGAACGCATCCGCCGGTTCGGGCCCGAGTCCGGCCAGTTCCGACGCTCGATGACGGACAACGTCGAGGTCCCGGCCGACGAAGCCGCCGAGGCGATCGGCGACATCGAGCAAGCACTCCGAGATCTCGTCGACTACATGCTGCAGAGCTCCAACAGCCACATCGCTCAGGCCCAGCTCCTCGACGACGTCGGCGAAGCCGCGGAGCGCATCGACGAGCTCACGTACGCGAACGCCCGCAGCGAGATCGACAGTCTCACGACGGAATTCGCCGGCGCTGTCGAAGACATGGTCACCGAGGGACGACGAACCGAGGAGATCCGTGGCTTCGTCAACACCGGTGCGGCCGCACTGCGCGAGCTCGCCACGGACGCGGGGTTCTCCGCCGATGAGATCGAACGGATCAACGCGGCCATCGACCTCATCGACGGCCGCGTCGTCAACACGTCGGTCCAGATGCGGTTCTTCCAAGAGATCAACGCCGGGCCCGGGTACGAGCTCACCACGCCGCCCGTCGTCCGTCCTGGAACCAGCGTGCCGCGCTCGACCGGCGGGCCCTTGCGCGGCATGGCCACCGTCGGAGAGCGAGGCATCGAGGAGTTCGAGGGCGTCGGGGTGGTGCGCTCCGCCGCCGAGACCCGGCTGCGCGGCGCGCCAGGATCGGTGACGATCCAGAACCACTTCCACGGCCCTCAGTCCCCGCCGCAGATCGAGGCAGCGATGCGCCGCTCGATGCGGACGTCGGGAAGGTGAGTCATGGCCATCGCTGCCGACTACGAACTCGAGTTCAACGGGCTCCGTCTCGGTGACGGCACCGACTTCGACCTCGTCGCACACACCGGCCTTGGGATGCCGCCCGTCAGCCGCACGGACCCGCTCATCGCGCAGCAAGGCGGGATCCACCCCGGCGAGACGTTCCTCACCGAACGCGTCGTCGACCTGGTGCTCGAGGTCGACGGGACCGGCGCCACTTCGCTCAGCGACAACGTGGCTGCGCTGGCATCGGCCTTCCTGCCGGGACAACCCGAATCGCCCTTCAGCTTCCAGCTGCCTGGCTATGCCGGCGGGGGCGCGCGGCGCATCCTGGCTCGCCCTCACCTCGCCGAGCAGCCCGGCACCCTCGAGCAGTTCCGCGGGATCGCCACCGTCTACCTGCAGCTCGTTGCGACCGATCCCCGGATCTACGCCGACACCGAGACGATCGCGTCCGTACTGCTCGCCTCAGACGGCGGTGGCCTCACCTGGCCGCTCACCTGGCCGCTCGACTGGGGCTCGGTCACGTCCGGCATCGTCTCGGTCACCAACGAAGGCCACGCCACCACCGGCGTCCGACTGTCGATGTACGGGCCGGTCACCAACCCACGTGTCGAGAACATCACCACCGGTGAGACCGTCGAGCTCGACCTGACGATCGCCGCCGGCGACTTCGTCGAGGTCAACACGACAACCGGTGTCGTGCTGCTCAACGGAACCGCATCCCGCCGCTCATCGCTCACGGTCGGCTCGACCCTGTTCCTGCTCGCCGCCGGCGTCAACGAGCTCCGCTACGCCGCCCAATCCGGCGCCGGCGCCCAGCTCGGCATCGGGTTCCGGTCGGCCTGGTTCGCCTAGGAGGACACATGTCGTATCTGTGCAACGAAGGCATCGACGTCGTACTCAGCTCCGGCACCGCCACGGCCACGATGCGGGCCTACGCCGTGTCTGCCGGCTTCGCCGGATCGCGCACGTCGACGTTCACCGACATCGCGGCCACTGCCATCGAGGGCTCCGGACAGGTCCTCACCGGCGTCACGATCGACGCCGGCCGGATCATCGCCGCCGCCCCCGTGTTCGACGACGTCGTCGATGGCGACGACCAGATCACCCAGGTCGCCATCACGATCCAAGCCTCCGGCGGCGACGAGTCGCTCCTCTCGGTGGACACCAATCCCGACCTCGACCCCACCGGCCTCTCGATCACCTACCAGGTCGACCCCACCAACGGCCTCGTCGCGATCGCGACGGCGTGAGGAGCGAGCCATGACCACCACCACTCTCGATGAGGTTCTCGCGACCCCCGACCTGCTTCGGCTCCAAGCCAACAAGGAGACCCGGGCCAAGATGCTGCGCCTGCAGCAGGACATCGCCATCTACGTCGAGAGCGACCCCGACCTGGCCCGCAACGAGATCCGCACGATCCAGACCGACGGCAACGCCGAGACCCGAACGGTGGTGATCTAGATGGTCGGCACCCTCGACGACGCCCTGCGTGAGACCACCGCCGTGGCGGCCGACACCGGCCTCGCCGTGTCCACCTCCCTCGCCGAGGCCGCGTCCGCGCTCGCTGCGATCGAAGCCCAGTACGGGGCCGATCCCGACTGGATCGCCGCCGACTCCGCCGTCACCAAGGCCCGAGCTGGCGAAGCCGTCGCCCGCCACAACGCGAACGCCGCCCGGGCCCACCTCGAGGCGCTCGGAGCGCTCCCACCCGAAGAGGACCCCGACGACCCGCCCGTCGCCACCCCCACCGGTTCGATCCTCGCCGGGTCGGCCGCCCTCGACGGATCGACCCTCGACGCCGCGTTCGCCGTGTCGTACCTCCCCGACGACGCAGCCGACCCGCAGCCGGCGATCCAACGAGTCGAGTGGCTGATCGACGGTGTCGAGTACCGGGTCAACGACCTCTTCGCCCCGTTCACGCTTCGCAGCAACGGCCTCGCTCTGCCGATCGACACGGCGTTCAACGGCGAAGGTGACCACGCCGCCACGTCGTTCACGCTGGACGACGGCTCCCACACCGTCACCGTGCGAGACGTCCGCGACGGGGTGACCGCCACCATCACCGCGACCTTCACGATCGACGCCGGCTCGCCCACCGGCGACCCTGACCCTGATCCGCCGTCGGGCACGCCGGATCTCATTGTCCCGAACTACGACGGCGGCAGCATCGGCATCGTCCTGCCGACCCTCACCGTGCTCGGGAACGCCTACCCCAAGATGTCGGACTTCGCCGGGCTCCCCGTTCTTAACGGGCCGCTCCGCACCGACACCGGAGATCTCGACTCGTTCCCCACCGAGGTCGTCACCTTCCCGGACGGCACGACTCGGACGTGTCGAGTGATCGAGGACCGCATCATCGACGGCAACCAGCAGATCGCTGCGGTGTGGGCCCCCGACGGCGGCTCGGAGTACGTCCTGCGGCGTTGCCGGATCATCAACGGCATCGACGGCCTCAAGGGATCGAACTACGTCCTGATCGAGGACTGCCTGATCGATTCGCTCTACACGCCGTCGGGCGCACACTCCGACTGCTTCCAGAACTCAGGCGGCACCGGCCACGTCTGGGCCGTCCGATCGATCTTCATCTGCCGGCACAAGAACTCGACCAACTGCTGGCGCCAGTCCTCCGCCGTCGGAAACATCTTCGACTGCTGGGCCGACGAGTGCGCGTTCTTCGGCGGCTCCAACACCGTCCACTACGACGACCGGCCCGGCGGCTCGATCACCACCTCCGGCATCCGCAACTGCCACCTCTTCGGCAAGTCGTCGTCGCCGTTCCGCAACGCCTCAGCCGACGAGAACCTCCTCGGCAACTACCTGGCGCTCGAGGGCGCCGCCACCCAGACCGGCACCGTCGTCATCCCCGAGGCGTCGTGGCGGATCGACCTGTAACGAAGGGCGGTAGCTGATGGCTGTCGCCGTCGTTCAGTCCAAGCCCAACCTGACCAACTCGTCGGTCACCAGCCTCGACGTCACCCTCGACGCGACCCCGACCGAGGGCAACACGCTGCTCCTGTTCTACGGAGCCGCCGACCTCGACCTGTCCGAGATGACCGACCCGGCCGGATGGACCCTGCTTGGGTCCGACCGCGGCGGATCAGCGTCCCAGGGCGGAGCGATCAAGGCGTACTACAAGGTCGCTGGTGCCTCAGAGCCGGCGACGATCGCGGTGGCGGCAACGTCGGCCGAGCGGCTGTGGCTCGCCGTGGTGGAACTCTCGGGCGCCGACACCCCCACCCTGCTCGACACCGACAACAACACGTCGGGCGACACCATCACCCTCACCGGCTCGCCGGCGTCGGGCTCGGCGGTGTTGGAAGCGGCGACGTCTCGCCAGTCCAACGCCGTGACGGCGATCGCCGGCTACACCGAGATCCTCGACGAGCAGCAGTCCAACCTTTCGGGCTGGCTCGCCTACGAGCTCGATCCCGCATCGGTCGAAGACATCGTCTTCGCCGGCGCCAACCGCACCGCCGGACTCGCCATCGAGATCCCCGAGGCTGCACCTTCGACTCAGACCATCGTCGGTGTCGGTGTCGTCCCGACCGTCACGATCGGCGCCGGCGAGCTCGTCGAGTTCGAACCCGGTCAGACCATCGTCGGTGTCGGTGTCGTCCCGACCGTCACGATCGGCGCCGGCACCCTCCTCGAGCTCCCCGACGAGGCGTCGCCGCCGGCCGAGGTCCAGGGCACCAGCACTCCGCTCCATGGCTCGACTCGCCGGCTTCGTCACCGCGTCCTCTACGGCCCGATCGGTGGGCAACCGATCAACGAGCTCCGAGTCGATTCGGTCACCTATGTCGAGGTGCTCAACGCTCCGGGCGCCGTGGAAGTGGTCATCCCGTTCGCTCAGCCCACGCTCGCCGACGGCACCCCGATCGTCACCCGCGAGAACCTGGCGCCGAAGCGCACTGCCATCTGGGTCCTGCGCGACGACGCTCTGCGCGCCGCATCGATGCTCTGGGGCATGCCTCGCAACTTCGTCGACCGCACCCGCACGCTCACCACCAAGGGCTGGCTGTCCTACTTCCGGCACCGGTTCTACGAGACGGACCAGAGCTTGGTCGGCGTCGACCAGCTGGCGATCGCCAGAGCGATCATCGATCACGCTCAAGCCGTCACCGGCGGCGACGTCGGCGTCGACACCAGCGAGTCGACCCTCTCCGGCGTCACCCGAGACCGCACCTACCTCGCCCGCGAGGCCAAGAATTACGGCGACGCGCTCGAGCAGCTCGCCGCCGTGCAGAACGGATTCGATTTCAGGTTCGAACCGTCGATCAACCCCGTCACCGGCGAGTTCCAGGTCAGCCTCCGCACCGAGTACCCCGCCGGCGGCCGTGAGACCGACCATGTGTTCCACGACGGCGTCAACTGCGTCTTCGTCGACGGCGATGAGGACGGAGAGAACGGCGCCAACTCGTCGACCGCGACCGGCGCCGGCGAGGGCGTAGATCTCCTGTCCACCACCGTCGCCGATCTCGACCTGCTCGGAGTCGAACCGCTCCTGCAGTTCGTCGCCGCCTACACCGACGTCGTCGACGCCACCACCCTCACCGAGCACGCCAACCGCAACCTCGTCCGCCGATCGAGCAACGAGCTCACCATCACGGCGACCATGATCCCGGGCACCGATCCGGTCCCTGGGTCCTACCGAACAGGCGACCTGGTCCGGGCCGTCTACACCGACCCGTTCGAATCAATCGACCGCACCATGCGGATCGTCGCCATCGTCACCGACGAGTCGAGGATCTCCGGCGAGACCATCACCGTCGAGCTCGGCCCCACCGACCCCCTCATCGCTCCCGACGCCGCAGCAGCAGCCAGAGAGACCGAACGTCGGCTCGCTCTGCTCGAGCGGTCACGGCGAGCGACCCCATAGCCCCCCCCCCGTCTGAAAGGCCCAGCGCATGACTGCGACTGCCAAGGTTCACCTGCAGAACGCCGGTGCAAACGCCGACGAAGTCCGCCGGCTGATCGGCGCGTTGACCAACGACGCATCCGGGGTGTTCTCCGCTGCGGACTTGCTGGTCACCGAACGGGCCGGCACACCGGGAATGGTCGTCGACGTCGCCGCCGGCCGGGCGCTGATCCCCGGGACCGAAGCGTCCACGCAGGGCACGTACTTCATGGAGGAGTCCGGCACGAGCCCCTCGGTCGAAGCATCGGACCCGACCAACCCCCGCGTCGACCTGGTCGTCGCTCGAGTACAGGACTCGATCTACGCCGGGATCGTCGACGACATGACCGTCGAGATCCTCACCGGCACTCCGGCGGCCTCACCATCGGAACCGGTCATCCCGGACAACGCGATCGTGCTGGCGCGCATCGACGTCGCCGCCAACGCCACCGAGATCCTCGACGCCGACATCACCGACCGGCGCGACGTCTTCGACCCCGGCTACGTGCTCCTCAAGTACACCGCCACCGGGACCTTCCAGAAGGCGCTGTATCCGTGGGCTCGCTCGATCCGGGTTCGGGTCGTCGGCGGTGGCGGCGGTTCCGGCGGGACAGCGGCGACCGGCGCCAGCGAACGGGCCGAGTCGGCCGGCGGCGGTGGCGGTGGCTACGCCGAGAAGCGCATCGCAGTCACCGACCTTGAGACGTCCGAGATCGTCACCGTCGGCGCCGGCGGGGCGGGCGGCGCAGCTGGCGCGAACCCCGGTGCGGCCGGCGGCACGTCGTCGTTCGGGGCGCACTGCTCGGCCACCGGCGGCGGTGGCGGCGAGCAAGGTGCCGCCGCGAGCACCGCGACCACCGAGACTCGTGGCGCCGGCGGGGTCGGCGTCGGCGGCGACCTCAACCTCGACGGCGGCGACGGCGGCAACGGCGTCACGACCGAAACCGAGGGGATCTACGTCTCGTCCCAGCAGAACTGGGGTGGCCCGGCCGGCGGCGGCATGGGCGCCCTCACGCTCACCCCCGACCCGTCCGCCCAGGACGGCACCGCCGGCAAGGACTTCGGCGGCGGAGCATCCGGCGCACGAGCCAACAACTCCGACGCCGCCCGCCCCGGAGCGGCCGGTGCCGCCGGCGTCATCGTCATCGAACTCTTCAGCTGATCCACGGAGCCCGAGATGCCTCAGACCGCTTTCTCCCAGAACGTTGCCACCGTCATCCTCGGCGTCGCTCTCGTCGTCGACCTCATCGCGATCGCCTACCTCGCGGCCACCGCCGCCGTGATCCCCGACGTCTTGGGCCTCACCGCCACCGGACTGCTCGGAGCGCTCGCCGGCCTGGCCAAGAACGGCGAGACGTGACCATGGCCCGACTCCCCAAACACTCCGTCACACTCCCCAGGGCGCTCCAGGGCGCTAGCAACGGCCGGCTCGCCCCACACCTCCTCACGCCCGTCCCGGGTCGACACGGAGGCGTCACCGTGCGCCTCGTCGCCCCCGCAGCGCGGGCATGGACCGCCATGGTCGTGGCCGCAGCGCTCGACGGTCACTTCCTCAAGGTCGGCTACGAGACCAGCGCCTACCGGCCCTACGCCGATCAAGAACGCATCTTCCGGGCCCGCTACGTCCCGCACCTGCTCCCCGCTCGAGGCCGCAAGTACTGGAACCGCCGATGGTGGGCCAAGAAGCACGGCGTCGCTGCGGCCGCCGTTCCGGGCACGTCGAACCACGGTCTCGGGCTCGCCGTCGACATCGGCGAAGAGTCCGACGGCGACCCAGGGACCGAGTCGATCGATGCCGTCACCGTCGCCTGGCTCACCGGCAACGCCCACCGGTTCGGGTTCTCCGGCGAACTCGACTCCGAACCGTGGCACTGGCGCTACTTCGCCGGCGACGCCATCCCCATCGCCGTGCTCGCCTTCGAATCCAACCAGGAGGAAACCATGATCCTGCTCTACGACGAGAGAACCCGTCAGCACCGGGTCGCCGTCCCCGGCGAAGGCTCGGCGATCATCGACGAACCGGACCACTGGCGCGAGGTCATCGCCGCCGGCCGCGCCACCGGCGAATACCGGTCGCGCCACATGGGCACCCTGATCCAGAAGATCCGCCGCGAACGCGTCGCCAACGGCGGCTGACCCGCATGCACTGGGTCCCGTTCGTGTCGATGGTCGGCGCCGCTACGGCCTGTGCCGCTCACGGCTGGGCCGTGCTCGAGACCAACCGCTCGCGACAACCGCACGCCCCGACCTGGATGGCCATGTCGGTGGCCGCGGGCCTCCTCGCAGCGGTCTACACCATCGGCTACGCCTGGCTGCTCTTCGGCGATGTGGAGCGAGGCGAATGGTCCCAGACCCTCCAATACGTCGGCCTCATCACCTGGCCGCTCGTGTGGGTGCTCCCCGGTGTCACCACCGCATGGGTCGCTCGCCGAGCAACCCAGCGGCGAGCCGGCGAGCAAGGTCTCTCGTGAACGAAGCACTCATCGCCATCATCAGCTCAGGATCCGTGGGCGCCGTCGTCGCCGGCGTCGTCTCCGTCGTCCGGGCACGATCCGAGAACCGGCACCAAGACGCCAACACCATGCGAGTGGTGCAAGACGTCTACGGGGAGACGATCGCCGACCTCCGCAAGGAGATGTCGAAGATGCGAGCTCAGATCGACGGCCTCGAGGCGGATCTCCGCGCGCGCGACAACCGCATCCGCCAGCTCACCACCACCCTCATCGAGCACCGCATCCCGATCCCACCGGAACCGTCGTAGCCGGCGATCGCCAGCATCAGCCGCCGTCAGCGCCGTCCTGCCCCTCGGGGTGGGGCGGCGCTTCGTCGTTTTGGCGGCGCCCTCGTCGAGCTCGCCTCCACACGGTCCGGATGATGGCGATCGCCACGTCGCGGCTCGCGCGCCAGGCGATCTCTTCGGGCAGGTCGTTCGGGTCGAACACCGGGTCCTCCTTGGGGACGGCTCGTTTCATCCCATCCCCCAAGAGGTGTGCCATCGCGGCGGAGAGTTCCGCCTGGGCGTGGCGTGAGTCGTGACGTGATCGGTGGTGATCGCCGGTGAACCGACCTCTCGAGCGCAGCGCCCGTCTACCCCGGAATTCTGCGGTAGTGGGGAGGTCGGTGATCGTGGGTGATCAGGGGTGAGCAGCCGGTGGGACTAGTCCTTGGTGACGATCTTGGCGATGGCGTCGTCGGCACCGGCGCGGGGTTTGGGGGCGTCGCTCATCGCCTCACCGTCGCACGGATCGGCGTCGGGGTGCCAGCGGTAGGGTGGTCCCATGGAGATCCTCGACGTCGACCTGCTCGCCTTCGAGACCGGCACAGCCGAGCAACGCGCCGCCGTCGTCGATGGCGTGTCGCGCAGTCTGGTCACCGGGTTCGTCTATGTGGAGCACGACCTCTCGGTCGATCTCATCGACGAGGCCTACGCCATGCTCGAGGCCTTCTTCACCCTTCCCCAGGACCGCAAGGACGCCTATGTGGTGCCCGGGTCCAACGGTCAGTCGGGCTACACGGGCCTCCTCGTGGAGACCGCGGCGGTCGCCGACGTGCCCGACTGGAAGGAGATGCTGAACTGGGGCGCGCCGTTGGGCGAGGGCCATCCGCTGCGCGGCAAGTATCCGCATCGTTACGGCCCGCCCACACTGCCCGAGGGCGATCTGCCCGGCGTGCACGACGTGTTGATGACCTTCCACCGTTCGGTCGCCGAACTCCAGCGCCGGGTGCTGCGGATCATCGCCGAGGGGTTGGGTGCACACGAGTCGTTCTTCGACGAGATGCTCACCGACGGCGCAACGCTCACGCGGGCGATCCACTATCCGGCGATGGAGCAGGCGCCCGGCGAGCAACACGTGTGGGCGGGCGAGCACGCCGACATCAACCTGATCACCGCCCTACCTCGGGCGACGGCAGCGGGGCTGCAGCTCAAGACCGAGGACGGCGGCTGGGCCGACGTCGCCCCGCCGGAGGGTTCGGCGATCATCAACACCGGCCTGATGCTCGAGCGCCTGAGCAACGGCACGATCCCGTCGGGCATCCACCGCGTCGTCTCGGGCGCCGGCCAGCAGGGCGACCGGTACTCGGTCGTGCAGTTCGCCCACCCGACCCCGTGGACGATCCTGGCGCCGATGGCGAGCACGGTCACCCCGGAGAACCCGCTGCGTTACAGCGCGATCGCGGCCAGCGACGCCCTCGACAAGGTCCTCTACGAGATCAACCTCGTCGAAGATGGTCGCCGCGTCGACTGAGGTGGCCGGTTCCGCCGGATGGCGGGGTGTGAGGCGACGGTCGCCGCGTCGACTGAGGTGGCCGGTTCCGCCGGATGGCGGGGTGTGGGGCGATGGTCGTCAGCTCGCGGCGCGGGTCTGTTCGCGATGCAGGAACGTGACGGCTTGGGCCCGGTCGACCGGGTCGTGGGGTGAGAACGTCGTCGGGCTCGTGCCGGTGGTGATGCCTTCGGCCGACATCCAGGCGACGGCGTCGCTGTAGAAGCGCCCACCGGCGATGTCGTTGAAGTTCTGGACGGTCGCTCGGCGCGGACGACCCCGGCCCCGCCACATGAACGTGGCGCACTCGGCTCGGGTCAGGGTGCGGCTCGGCTCGAACGTGGTCGGGCTGGTGCCGGTCGTGATCCCCTGTTCGACCATCCACACGACGGCGTCGGTGTACCAGGTGTTGTTGGGGACGTCCCAGAACGGGTTCGATCCGCTGGGCGACGGTTCGCCGGCGGCGCGCCACTGGATGGTGGCGAACTCGGCCCGGGTCATCGCCCGGTGTGGGTCGAAGGTGGTGGGGCTGGTGCCGTTGATGATCCCCTTGTCGACGGCCCACTGGAGGGCGCCGGCGTAGTAGCGGCCGCCGTCGACGTCGAGGAAGCCGGCGAGGCCGGTGCCGCGGGGGCCGCCGGCGAACAGTCCGTTGAGTGTGCCCGGTGTGTTGCCGAGGATCTGGTCGGGGTCGGCGGAGAGCCAGGTGTCGAGCACGGTGGCGTAGAGGCTGCGGAAGTCGGTGGCGAACTTCAGGTCGCCGCGGCGGGTCACGTCGGTGAGCGAGGGGTATCCGCCGATCAGTCCGCCCTTGACCCGTTGGCCGATCACGAAGGCGCATCCGGCCGAGCCGTGGTCGGTGCCGTTGGAGTTGTTGCGGCGGAGGCGGCGGCCGAACTCCGACACGATCACCACGGTCGTCTGGCCGTGCAGCGAGGGCAGGAGCGTGTCGAAGAAGCCGCGCAGGCCGCCGTCGAGGGAGGCGAGCTGTTCGGCGTGGCGCGGCGCCTGGTCGGAGTGGGTGTCGAAGCCGCCGAGGGTGGCCGAGACACAGCGCACGCCGAGCCCGAGGTTGAGCAGGTGGGCGGCTCGCTGCAGATCGGCGGTGAAGCGGTCCTCGCTACGCTCGACGCCGTCGGCGTACAGCGGGAGCTGGTCGGTGGAGAAGCGGGCCGCGTCGCCGAGGGCGGCACCGAAGGCGTCGCCCATCGGGCTCAGCCCGCCGCCGTCGTGGCGGCGCAGCGCCATGTTGACCGCCTGCTCGCGCGAGCCGGTCGGCAACAGGTTGCCCTTGCTGCGGCTCACGCCGACCACGCTGGCGCTGACGCCGCGGATCTGTTTCGGTGAGCCGCCGTCGACGCTGGCGCCGAGGACGTCGTCGCCCTGGAGGTCGAGCCAGCGTCCCATCCAGCCGGTCGACTGGTTCTCGCCGGGGAGCCGCCCGCTCATCCACGTCGAGGTCGACGAGAAGTGGCTGCGGTCGTTGTTGGGTTCGCCGATGGCGGGGATGGCGGCCACGTCGCCGTTCTGCCACCGCTGGTGCAGGTAGCTGAGGGCGGGGTGGAAGTACAGGCCGTTGCCGGCGGCGTGGGCGGCGCCGGGGTTGATCGCGAGCGAGAGTCGCTCGTCGTTGTAGGTGCCGTTGCCGAACGGGCCGAACGTGTTGAGCGAGTCGTTGCCGCCCCGCAGGAAGACCGTGAGGAGGATGCCGTCGTTGGGTCCGGGGGGCGCGGCGCCGGCGGCCTCGGCGAGCACGGACAGCGGCAGGGTCGCGGCGAGCCCGGTGGCTCCGGCCGAGCCGAGGAAGCCGCGTCGGGTGAGGGAGAGAGTCATGCGAGGTTCACCTCCGGGAGCAGCGCACCGAACCGCACCGCTTCTCGTTCCAGCCAGTAGTCGTTGAGTTCGTTCTGTGCGGTCGTGCACCAGTTCCTGACGACCGTCTTGGTCTGGGAGCTGGCGTCGGGCACGCCGAAGGCGGCGAGGATGCGGTCGGCGGCCGCCTCGGGGGTCTGGTCGCCGAGGCCGTCGAAGAATCCGGACTTCTGGACGCTGTCGGCGATCTCTCGCACCGTGCGGGCTCGCCCGAGCACGGCGGCGGCCGACAGCCACGCCGTGTTGTGGCCCCAGCCGGCGACCGATGGCGGCAACAACAGCTGCTGCCCCATCACCGACCCGCGTCCGTCGAGGCGGCTGTCGTTGAGTCGGGCACCGGTCCGCCGTTCGAGTTCGGCGATCCATGCGATCGGCTGCTTGACGACGGCGTAGCGGCGGTCGGCGAGCCAGAACTCGTCGCGCATGAAGATCGCTCGTACGACCTCGAGGGCGCTGCCGCTCGTCGCCTTCCACACGTCGGCGAGGTGGGTGATCAATTCGGCCGACGCCCAGCTCGGGTCGCCGAACTCGCGCCACAGCTTGGTCGCCATGAACCAGGCGGTCTGGTCTTCGCGGGCGCCGTTGACCAGTTCGTCGATCGTCTCGGGGCCGTCCCAGTCGCGGGTGATGCCGAAGAGGGTCTTTTCGTGTTTGTCGTGGCGGTTGGAGTGGAACTGGTACTCCGGGGGCTTGGCGCCGTCCTTGAGGTTGTGCCCGGTCCAGGCTCTCGCCATGGCGATCACCTCGTCTTCGGAGAACATGCCGTTGCCGATGGTGTAGAGCTCCATCAGCTCTCGGGCGAAGTTCTCCTGCTCGTCGCCGGCGACGTTGGAGGCGTTGTCGAGGTCGATGAGCATGGCCGGGTCGACACAGATGCGATCGAGCAACGGCTTGAACGCACCGAGGCCGTACTGGCGGAACAGCCAGTGCTGGTTGCGCATGTTGCGCTGGTCGCGGACGCGGTCCGAGGTGCAGGCGAAGTGGCTGTGCCAGAAGTAGGTCAGCCGCTCGGCGATGGGGGCCGGTGACGCGACCATGCGGTCGACCCACCAGCGGGCGAGCATGCGGCGTTCGGAGGTGCGGTTGGTGCCTGCGACGCTCGGCACGTCGGCGGCGGTGGTGGCGCCGGCGGTCGAGGTCGCCAGGTCCACGGCGACCGTGCGCGTCTTGCCGACGAGGTTGGCGACCTCGCTGTCGAGGCCGCCGTAGCCGGCGCGCCGCAGGAGATGGCGGGCGTCTGATGCGGTCAGAGTCACGATGGGTCCTTCGACCGCCCGGCGCTAGGACTATAGACCTATTTCGGATTTCGTGAGGTCAGCCCCGAACGTGTTGTCGCGGGCGGCCTCCGGCCGGGTTCATCCCTCGGGTTGTTGCAGGACTTCGCGGTTCGGTTCGAGGCGAACGCCGAGGGTCGCGGTGACCGATCCGTCGTCCTCGGTGTCCATCGAGATCGACCCGCCGTACCGGTCGAGCAGGATCACCGATTGCTCCCAGTCGGCGAGGGGACCGCCAACCTGGGGCTCGCGGATCTCGATCACGCCCTCGTCGAAGAAGCTCTCCTCGCCTTCCTGCAGTACGCCGTTGGGGAGTGATGCCAGAAAGGCCGTCCCGGCCTCGTCGGCGGAGGTGGCCGAGGCGAGCACCCATTCGATCTCGATCTCGAGATACCGGAGGCCCTCGGCGGCGTCGAAGCTGTCCTCGGGCCGGGTGAAGCTGTCGATCGACACCCCGAGAAGGCGACCGTCGACGGTCGGGAGTTCGGCGAGGAGGGATGCGACGAGCGGGACCGGAACGGTGTCGGGTGACGTCATGACGTTGATCTCGACCTGATGGCCGGGGCGGCCGTCGCCCTGGCCGAAGCCGACGTCCTCGTAGACCCAGGCCCGCGCCGAGGTCGGCTCGGTGTCGAGGGCACCGATCGTGAAGACACCGTCGTCGTCCTGGTAGGCCCAGTTCACCGACTGGGGGCCGCCGCCACCGCTGCTCGGATCGCTGATCACCTGGCCGACGTTGCGCCAGCCGAGCGCCTCGAAGAGGGGGTCGTAGTAGAGGCGCCCCTCGATCGTGCCGGGGCCGCCCTCGGGGAGTTCGGTGTCGATGTCTTGCACCGAACCGGGCGGGGTGAACGCCTGGTAGGTCCACTCCCAAGCCCACTGCGCGGGATCATCGGCCCGCAGTCGCAGATCGACCGCGGCGGGAATGCCGCCGTCGGGTGTCGACAGGTCGAGCGGGAAGCCGATCAGCTCTTGGGCGATGCCGAGGGGGTCGGCGGTGCCGTCGCCCCATGCGACGACGAGGTCGGGGAGGTCGGCTGCGGTGACCGCCGGCAGGCTCGCGGCCGGGGGCGCCGTCGTCGTGGTGGTCGTGGTCGTGGTGCTCGTCGTGGTCGTGGAGGTGGTCGCGGTGTCGGCGGTCTCGTCGGTTGCCACCGTCGTCGTGGTGGTCGTGGTGGTCGTGGTGGTCGTGGTGGTCGGGTCGTCGCCGGCGACCGGCTCGGCGGATCCGTCGTCGGCGTCGTCGCCCCCGCCACACGCCACCGCCCCGAGGGCGAGGCACGAACCGATCACGATCATCCGCATGCGCATGGCGCAGAAGCTAGATCAGCGGCCCCTAGATCAACAGCGATGTGCCGATCACCGAGAGGCCGGCACCGATCCATGCGCCGACGGTCGGTGGTCGGCGGGTGATCACCCACAGCGCCGGGAGCAACAGCACCGGTGTGGTCGACGACAGGATCGTGGTGATGCCGGCGTCCCCCTCGCCCAGCGCGTAGAGCACCAGCGACTGGCCGATCACCATCGCGATCGTGCCGCTGATCACGATGATCACCCAGTCGCGGCGGGTGATCTCGCCTCGGCGGGTCGCGCCGAGTCGGTCGTCGGTCGGGCGGGCGACGATCCACATCGCGACGGTGGCGATGATCGCTCGCGTGGCGGCGACCGCCAGCGTGTCGGCGCCGTCGTCGAGGACCGGCTTGGCCGCGAGCGCGCCGGCGGCCTGACCGACCGCGCCCATCAACCCCCAGAACGCACCGATCGGCAGCGAGCCTTCGATCTTCTCGAACGTGTCGGTGGCACCGGCGCGGTTGCCGTAGACCACTGCGAGCAGGATCCCGATCACGGTCAGCACCGCGCCCGTGCCCGAGACGAGATCGAACGTCTCGCCGAACAGCCAGACCCCGCCGATCGCCGCCATCGGCGCGTTGGCGGTGAACAGCACCGACGTGCGGCGGGGCCCGATCTGCGACATCGCGGTGAAGAGGGCGATATCGCCGATCGTGAGCCCGACCAGTCCGGAGATGCCGACCAGCCACAGATCGTCGACGGCGAGCGTCGACCAGCTGCCGCGGACGGTCACCACGATCGACAAGAGCACGCACACCACGACCATCCGGATCCGCGTGAAGCGCGGCCCGCCGATCCGACGCACGACATCGGTGGCGATGATGCTGGAGGTCGCCCACATCCCCGCGGCGATGAGCGCGGCGAGCTGGTACGGCATGCCGGGACGCTATCGGTGCGTGCGGGGGCTCATGCGGCCCTTTTCGGGCCCGCTCCCATGGTGCGCGGCGACGCCGGCCGGCCGGTCGATCAGCCGGGTTCGCCCGCCTGCCACGCCTCCGCGGTGACGGCCCATCGCTCGTGGTCGCGCCACGCGCCGTCGATGAACAGCAGGGCGGGGGAGAAGCCCTCGTGGCGGAACCCGAGGCCCTTCACGAGCCGGAGGCTGGCCTCGTTGGCCGGCTGGATGTTGGCCTCCAGCCGGTGGAGGTCGAGCTCGAACGGGTCGAAGGCCCGATCGATCACCGCCCGCAGCGCGTCGGTCATCAGGCCCCGCCCCTCGCCACCGGCGAACGCGTAGTAGCCGAGTGCTCCACTCTTGAACCCGCCCCGCACGATGTTGTTGATGTTCACCACGCCGACCAGCCGACCGTCGTCGACCGCCCGGACCAGCACGCCCCACTGATCGTTGCGGCGGCGGGTCCGGGCGTAGGCGAGGTATCGGCGCTGGTCGTCGGCGGGGAAGACCCACGGATGATGGAGCTCGGTGCTGGCCGCGACCGCCGCGAGGTACTCCGCCGCGTCGCCACGGCCGGGCTGATGCAGGGTGATTCGGGCCGCGCCCATGAGCCGACGCTAGCGAGCCGGTCGACCCGTGACGCAGGATCGGCGACGCAGCACGACCGGGTCGGTCAGTGGATCTTCAGCGAGAACCGCAGGACGTCGCCACCGACCTTGGCGTCGTGAACGGCGAGTTCGTCGGCGCCCGCCCCGAGGGTGATCGAGGTCGCCAGCACCTGCTCGGCGATGTAGGCCTCGTGGGTCTCGATCGCAGCGGTGGCCGCGTCGGACGCCACGTCGATCCACACGTCGATCCGATCGGTGACCACGAGGTCCTCGGTCTTGCGTGCCGTCTGGATCTCCCGCACGACGTCGCGGGCCAGGCCCTCGGCTTCGAGCTCGGGCGTGACGTCGGTGTCGAGGGTGACGACGGCGTCGTTCGACCGCAGCGCGGCAGCGACGACGCCCTCGGGCGACTCGAGCGCCAGTTCGTATTCGTCGGCCTGGAGCGTGTGGCCACCGACCTCGACGGTTCCGTCGTCGTTGGCGGTCCATTCGCCGGACCGGGCGGCGCCGAAGACGGCTTGGACGTCCTTGCCGAGGCGGGGGCCGAGCGCCTTGCCGTCGGGGCGGAGGACGAACGTCGCGAGCGTGCCGATCTCCTCGGTGACGTGCACGTCCTTGACGTTGAGCTCATCGCGCAGCAGTTCGGTGAACGGCTCGAGGGTCGAGGCATCACGGCCGGCGACGGTGATCGACGCCAGCGGCAGACGCACGCGCAGCCCCTGGTCCTCACGAAGGCGCAGGCCGGTCGAGGCGACGTCGCGCAGACGGTCCATCGCTGCGACCAGCGCGTCGTCGGCCTGGTATGCCTCGGCGGTCGGCCAGTCCGACAGGTGCACCGACGACGGCATCGAGTCGTCGCCGTTGCAGAGCCCGGTCCAGATCTCCTCGGTGATCATCGGCAGGAACGGCGCCGCGACCTGGGTGAGCGTCACGAGCACGGTGTAGAGCGTGTCGAGGCCCTGCTTGTCTGCACCGCCTCCGGCGGTGCCGGTTCCCCAGAACCGGTCGCGGCTGCGGCGGATGTACCAGTTGTTGAGCGCGTCGATGAACGACTGGATCTCCATGGCGGCGCCGGGGAGGTCGTAGTCGTCCATGCTCGCCTCGACGGCTGCGACCAGGTCGCGCGTCTTGGCGAGGATGTAGCGATCGAGCAGGTCGGCCTCGGGCCCCGGATCGGGCGTGAAGCTCGCTCGGTGACCTTCGACGTTCGCGTAGAGCGTGAAGAAGGAGTACGCGTTCCAGATCGGCAGGATCACCTGGCGCACGACGTCGTCGATGCCCTGGTCCGAGATGCGGGTGTCGCCGCCGCGCACGATGTTGGTGGACATGAAGTACCACCGCAGCGCGTCGGAGCCCTGCTGTTCGAAGATCAGCTCCGGCTCGGTGTAGTTGCGGAGCTTCTTGGACAGCTTGGCGCCGTCGTCGGCGAGCAGGATGCCGTGGCAGATGACGTTCTGGAACGCGGGCCGGTCGAACAGCGCCGTCGCCAACACGTGGAGCGTGTAGAACCAGCCGCGCGACTGGTTGATGTACTCGACGATGAAGTCGGCCGGGAAGTGCTCGTCGAACCAGTCCTTGTTCTCGAACGGGTAGTGCACCTGGGCGAACGGCATCGACCCCGACTCGAACCAGCAGTCGAGCACTTCGGGCACGCGACGCATCATCGACTGCCCGGTCGGGTCGTCCGGGTTCGGACGCACCAGTTCGTCGATGTAGGGACGGTGCAGGTTCGTCGGACGGATGCCGAAGTCGGCCTCGAGCTCGTCGAGGCTGCCGTAGCAATCCATGCGCGGGTAGTCGGGGTTGTCGCTGACCCAGACCGGGATCGGCGAACCCCAGAAGCGGTTGCGGCTGATCGACCAGTCGCGGGCACCTTCGAGCCACTGGCCGAAGCGGCCGTTCTGGATGTGGCCCGGCACCCAGTTGATCTCCTGGTTGGTCTCGAGCATTCGCTCGCGGATGTCGGTGACCTTCACGTACCAGGACGGCATCGCCTTGTAGATGATCGGCGTGTCGGTTCGCCAGCAGTGCGGGTAGTTGTGCGTGTAGCTGTCGTGACGCACGAGCTGACCGGTCTCGCGCAGGTACTTGATGATGCCGCTGTTGGACTCGAGCACGTTCTGGCCGGCCCACTCGACGACGTCGTCGGTGAAGTTGCCCGAGTCGTCGACGGGCACGACCATGCCGATGCCGGCTTCGCCGACGACACGCTGGTCGTCCTCGCCGAAGCCGGGCGCCATGTGCACGACACCGGTGCCCTCGGTGGTGTCGATGAAGTCACCGGCGAGGATCTGGAAGGCCCGCTCGGTGCCGTGGTGGGCCTTGGTCGGGTCGACCTCGGCCATGTCGGCGAAGTACGGGAAGACCGGTTCGTACGTGCGGCCGACGAGATCGCTGCCCTTGAGCGTGCCGACCTGCTCGGCGTTCTCGAGCTGCTTGTCGTACTTCTCGACGACGGCCTCACCGAGCAGGTAGCGGGTGCCGTCGGTGTCGAGCATGACCGCATAGTCGAGGTCGGGGCCGACCGCGAGCGCGAGATTCGACGGGAGGGTCCACGGCGTGGTCGTCCAGGCCAAGATGGCCATCGGGCCGTCGTCGCCGTCGACCGGATCGAGTGCGAACGCGACGGTGACCGCCGGATCCTGACGCGGACGGGTCGCGTCGTCGAGACGGATCTCGTGGTTGGACAGCGGCGTCTCCGCCCCCCAGCTGTAGGGCAGCACGCGGTTGGACTGGTAGATCAGCCCCTTGTCCCACAGCTGCTTGAACGCCCACATGACCGACTCCATGTAGTCGAGGTCCATGGTCTTGTAGTCGTTCTCGAAGTCGACCCAGCGGGCCTGACGGGTGACCGTCTTCTCCCACTCCTGGGTGTACTTCAGCACCGAGGTGCGGCAGTACTCGTTGAAGCGCTCGATGCCGTACTCGATGATCGACGCACGCCCACTGACCGGCAGCTCCTTCTCGGCCTCCATCTCCGCCGGCAGCCCGTGGCAGTCCCAGCCGAAGCGCCGCTCGACCCGCTTGCCCTTCATCGTCTGGTAGCGCGGGACGACGTCTTTCACGTAGCCGGTCAGGAGGTGCCCGTGGTGGGGCAAACCGTTGGCGAACGGCGGGCCGTCGTAGAAGACGTACTCGTTGTTCTCGCTGCCGTCGGCAGATTTGGCGGGACGGTTGTCGACGCTCTTGTCGAAGGTCTCGTCGGCGCTCCACCGCGCGAGAATTCGCCGCTCGATGCCCGGGAG
>JBCCWI010000025.1:0-49136 GCA_039193795.1 Actinomycetota bacterium
ATCCCGCGCAGGTCATAGCCCGACTGCAGGCGGGCGCCGGCCTCGACGTAGGCGGCGTGGCGACGGCTGCAGCCGAGCTCGGCACGGCGGGCGGCGACGCGGTCGGCGGCGTCCCAGAGCGTGTCGCGCAGCCGCTCGTCGACCCGGGAGGCGGGCCAGTGGTCGCTGGTCTTGTTCTGCACCCACTCGTAGTAGGAGACGACCACACCGCCGGCGTTGCACAAGATGTCGGGGACGACGTCGACCCCGTTGGCGAGCAGGATCTCCTCCCCCGCCGCGGTCACCGGCCCGTTGGCGGCCTCGAGCACCACCTTGGCCTTGACCGACGCCGCGTTGTCGGCGTGGATCTGCGCCTCGAGCGCAGCGGGCATCAACACATCGACCTCGAGCGCGAAGAACTCGTCGTCGGTGATCTCGGTGCAGCCCGGGAACCCGATCACGCCGCCGTGCTCGTCGACGTGGTCCTGCAGGGCCACGACGTCGATGCCGTCGGGGTCGTGGATGTTGCCGCTGATGTCGGCGACCGAGACGATGCGCATGCCGAGCGCGGCCATCGCGACCGCACCGTGGCTGCCGACGTTGCCGAACCCCTGGATGGCGACCGTCTCGCCCTCGAGCACCCGGTCGTATTCGCCGTAGAGGTGACGCAGGACGTACGCCGCGCCGTAGCCGGTCGCCTCCGTGCGTCCGAGGCTGCCGCCCAACGGCACCGGCTTGCCGGTCACCACGCGGCGGGCGTTGTCGCGGTCGTTGCCGGCGCGGCTGTTGAGGTAGGTGTCCATCATCCAGCCCATCATCTCGGCGTCGGTGCCGACGTCGGGGGCGGGGATGTCGTGCTCGGGGCCGATGTTCTCGCCGAGGCTGTGGGTGAAGCGTCGCACGATGCGTTCGAGCTCGGTCTTGCTGTACTCGCGCGGATCGATGGCGACGCCCCCCTTGGCGCCGCCGTAGGGGATGCCGACCAGCGCACACTTGAAGGTCATCCAGGTCGCCAGCGCCCGCACCTCGTTGAGGTCGACCGACGGGTGGAACCGCAGGCCGCCCTTGAACGGGCCGAGCACGTTGTTGTGCTGGATCCGGTACCCGTGCAGGACCTCGTAGTCGCCGCTGTCGCGCTGGACCGGGAAGTTGACGATGATCTCGTTCTTCGGTTGGGCGAGGATCGCTCGCACCTTGGCTTCCATGCCGATCTCGTCGGCGGCGCGCGCCACATTGGCGGCCGCCTCCTCGAAGAGCCGGGCGCTCGCACTCATCGTCTCGTCTCCGATTCGTTCAGAGGTACTGGCCGGTGGTGACCGAGTCGATCGCCTTGCCGCCGTTGCCGTCGTCGTCGTTGTGGATCAGGGTGCGCACGTAGACGATGCGCTCGCCCTTCTTGCCCGAGATCTTCGCCCAGTCGTCGGGGTTGGTGGTGTTCGGGAGATCCTCGTGCTCCTTGAACTCCTGGCGGATCGACAACAGGAGGTCCTCGGTGCGGATGCCCTTGGAGCCGGTCGCGATCTGACGCTTGATCGCGAGCTTCTTGCCGCGGCGTACGATGTTCTCGATCATGGCGCCCGACGAGAAGTCCTTGAAGTACATGACCTCTTTGTCGCCGTTCTGGTAGGTGACCTCGAGGAAGCGGTTCGCTTCGTCGTCGCGGTACATCTCTCGCACCGTCTCCTCGATCATGCCCATGACGGCCTTGTCGGGGTCGCCCCCGCCGATGGTCTCGACCATCTCCGGGTCGATCGGCAGATCGCTGGTGAGGTACCGGCCGAAGATCGCGCTGGCGGACTCCTCGCTGGGACGCTCGATCTTGATCTTCACGTCGAGGCGTCCCGGTCGCAGGATCGCCGGATCGATCAGGTCCTCGCGGTTCGAGGCGCCGATCACGATGACGTTCTTCAGGGTCTCGACGCCGTCGATCTCGGCCAGCAGCTGCGGGACGATCGTCGATTCGATGTCGGAGCTGATGCCGCTCCCCCGCGTGCGGAACAACGACTCCATCTCGTCGAAGAAGACGATCACGGGCCATCCCTGTTCGCTCTTCTCCCGGGCGCGCTGGAAGACCATCCGGATCTGTCGCTCGGTCTCGCCGACGTACTTGTTGAGGAGCTCGGGCCCCTTGATGTTGAGGAAGAAGCTGCGGGCCTCGTCGTCGCCGGAGACCTCGGCGACCTTCTTGGCGAGGCTGTTGGCCACCGCCTTGGCGATCAGGGTCTTGCCGCAGCCGGGCGGGCCGTAGAGCAGGATGCCCTTGGGGGCCGGCAGCTCGTACTCGCTGAACAGGGCCTGGTGCACGAACGGCAGCTCGACCGCGTCGGTGATCTGTTCGATCTGGTCGTCGAGGCCGCCGACGTCGCTGTAGGAGACGTCGGGCACCTCCTCGAGGACGAGCTCTTCGACGTCGGGGCGGGGCAGGCGTTCGAGGATGATGCCGGCGCGGGGCTCGATGAGCACGGTGTCGCCCGAGCGCAGGGGCGAGTCGAGTACCGCCTCGCCGAGTTCGACGACGCGGTTCTCGTCGGCGCGGCCGACGATCATCGCTCGCTCGCCGTCGCCGAGGACCTCCTTGACCGTCGCGATCTCGCCGGTGCGGTCGGGCCGACGGGCGAGGACGATGTTGAAGCTCTCGTTGAGCACGACTTCCTGGCCGCGTTCGAGTTGCCCCTGGAGTTCGGGCTGCACGGCGACGCGCATCTTGCGGCCGCTGGCGTGCACGTCGACGGTCTCGTCGTCGTTGAAGCCGAGCACAGTGCCGTAGCCCGAGGGCGGCTGGGTGAGCTTGTCGACCTCGTCGCGCAGGGTCGCGATGTGCTCGCGGGCTTCGCGCAGCGTGTAGGTCAGCTTCTCGTTCTGGGAGACGGCCTGAGCGAGCTGGCCCTTGGTCTCGAGCAGGCGTTCTTCGAGCGTGCGTACCCGCTTGGGCGAGTCCTGGAGGCGGCGGCGCAGCGCCGTGACCTCGTCCTCGAGCCCGGCCGCAACCATGCGCAACCGGTTGACCTCGGCTTCTGCGCTCTGCTCGTCCACGGAACCCTCCGTTCGTCGCTGGGGCGTCACCCTAGACCGGGCCTCATCCTTCCGTTCGGCATGTTTCCGCGCAAAGTCAGGCGGACCACTGTGCGTGGTGGGGCTCCCGGTCTGGGTGGTACCGAGCGCCGAGCTGTGGCGCATCTCACTGGCGAACCGACCGCCCCGAGTACGAACAGGCTCACGGCAGCGGATACAATGCCGATACTAGGTGAGCCCACGAAGGGCGAGCATCGAGCGTGAGGTACAGCGCAGCATGAAGGTATGGATCGATCAGGATCTTTGCACCGGCGACGGTCTCTGCGAGGAGATCGCGCCTGACGTCTTCACCCTCCTCGACGACGGCCTGGCCTACGTCAAGGAAGGCGACAAGGTCTACTCGGACCCGGGCGGACCCGAGGGTCTCGCCGTGGTGAAGGAAGGCCAGGAAGAGGCCACGATCGAGTCCGCCGAGGAGTGCCCCGGCGAGTGCATCTTCATCGAGGTCTGACCGACCACAGCCAGTTCTGACGCGAAGGGAGGGCGATGCCCTCCCTTCGTCGCGTCCGGCGCGAGGTGCTCGGTAGGTTCGTCGCATGCGGATCGACGAACTCCCGCCCGACGCGGCTGACTTCCTCGGCGGGTTGCGGCTGGCGACCATCGCCCACCCGCACGAGCCCTTCGTCAACGCCGTGCCGGTCTGGTTCGAGTGGACGGGTGAGGCGATCGAGTTCTTCACCCAGCCGGGGCGGCCCAAGGTCGATCGTCTCCGCCGCGATCCCCGCCTGTCGGTCCTCGTGTCCGCCGAGGTCGCGGAGCCGGTCTACTGGGTCCGGGTCGAAGGTCGCGCCGAACTGCACGACGACGCCGAGGCGCTTGTGCACCGGCTGACCGATCGATACCTCGCCGCCCAGGGCGGCGAGGTCGACGGCATGCGAGACCGCCTCCTCGCGTCGGCGCCCGAGGCGATCCGCGTTCGCGTCGTGCCCGAGCGGCTATGGCACTTCGCCGGCTGAGGCGACGCCGCCGCACGGCGGCAGGATCAGGTTGCTGTTGAAGCCGCGATCGATCAGCTCGGTGAGCATCTCGGCGCGCACCGCGTACCCGACCCGCGTGTCGTTGGCGGAGCGCGAGTAGTTCACCCCGATCACCTCGCCGTCGCGGTTGACGACGGCGGCACCGGAGTCGCCCGCCTCGATGTCGGCGGCGAGCAACCACGACGGTCGGCGTACCTTGTCGACCCCGCCGACTTCGACGATGTTGACCGCGACCGGGCGATCGACCCGGAACGGCGTGGGTTCGACCTCCGGGCCCGGCTCCCATCCGAACACCGCCCCCACCGTGCCGTCGGGCGCGGCTGTGGCGAGCGGGAGCGGATCGATCCCGGCGTCCTCGATGGCGATCAGCGCGAGGTCGAGCACGCCGTCGAACGCGACCACCTCACCTTCGAGCGAACGGCCGTCGAGCGTCTCGATCGTCGGGGCGGGCAACCCGACGACGACGTGGGCGTTGGTCGCGAACAGATCCTCGGCGACCGCGAACCCGCTCCCCTCGGTCAACCGTCCGCAGGCGATGCCGCTCACGCGCACCGTCGATGCCGCGACGCGATCGCGTTCGCCGTCGGAGAAGCCGTCGTCGTCGGGCGGATCCGGCGGGTTGGGCGGTGACGCCAGCGGCGGTCGGACCGAGGTCACGCTCTCGACCGAGGCGTCGTCGCCGCCGGTGCACGCGGCGAGCAGCATCACGGTGAGCAGGACCGCGCGCCTCACGGTCACTCCGCCAGCAGGCGGGCGTGGGTCAAGAACCCGGTGTGGGCGACCATGCGATGGTCGGGTCGCACGGCGGCGCCGTTGACGTACCAGCCCCGGTGGAGCACCTCGACCGTCTCGGCCATGCCGAACCGGCTCTCCTCGAGCGACTCGTGGAGCTGGGAGACCTGGATGATGCTCGGCGTGTACGCGAGGAGGATGCCGCCGCGGCGCAGCGCCTGCTCGGCGTGGGGCACGACCTGCCAGGGTTCGGGCAGATCGAGCACCACTCGGTCGAGTTCGGTCTCCTCGATGCCGTGGTAGATGTCGCGGACCTGGGTGCGGTAGCGGCCGAGCGCCTCGTCACCGAGGAACCGGCCGACGGTGTCGCGGGCGTGCTGCTCGAAGTCGTCGCGCAGTTCGTAGCCGACGATGTCGGCCCCGGCCCGCAGCATGCCCGTGGACAGGGCGCCGGAACCGAGCCCGGACTCCAGCACGCGGGCGCCGGGGAAGATGTCGGCCTGGATCAGGATCGGACCGATGTCCTTCGGGTACACGACCTGCGCGCCCCGTGGCATCTTCAGCACATAGTCGGTGATCGTCGGGCGGATCGCGATGAACACCATGCCTCGGCTGGACCGATAGGTCTCCCCCTCCGGCTTGCCGATGAGTTCGTCGTGGGGCAGCACGCCGGAGTGGGAGTGGAACTCGCCACCCTCGACGAGATCGATCAGATACCGGCGCTTCTTGCGGTCGATCAGCATCACCGGCTCGCCGGCGATCAGAGGTCCGCTGCGGCTCACGATCCGACCTCGACGGTGCGACGGGATCCGCGGCGGGTCTCGCCGAGACGGAGCGGAACGGCGCTCGTCGCCCGGTCGGTGAGCGCACAGAACGAACAGATCTCGTTGTTGGTCGGTGCGCCGCAGCGCGTGCAGGGGTGGACTGCGGCCCGTGTCTCGTCGGCGCCGGTGCCCTCGGTGGCGAAGCGATGGGCCGCCTGGTCGAGGAAGCGGAAGTAGAAGTCGTATTTCGCGCCAGGCGACTGGCGCTCGATGTCGTTGAGGGCCTCCTTGTACGACAGGTGCTTGTTGCCGGCCGCCATCGGGCACTCGTCGACCAGGTAGTCGATGCCGCGCAGCAGGCAGTACGCCGCGGTCTCGCGCTCGGTCAGCCGGACCAGCGGCTTGGCCTTCTTCGGAAAGCCGTCGCGGGCCGCCAGCAACGGTGACTGTCGGGCGAGGTAGTCGGTGTGCCAATGCAAGACATTGCCCATCAGCACGGCGGCTTCATCGTCGAGGTTGTGGCCGGTCACGATCGCGTCGTAGCCGCCGCGTCGGGCGGCCTCGTCGAAGAGATGACGCTTCGAGAGCCCGCACGCCGAGCACGGCGCCCGCTTCGCGGCGCGGCTGCCGTGCGGCACGTCGAAGCCGTGGTCGCGCAGGAGATCCTCGCTGTGCAGGGTCAGGCCGCGTTCGGCCGCGAAGCGAGCGGCGAACCCGGCCGAGGTCTCGCTGTACTCGCCGATCCCCAGCCCGACGTAGAACCCGTCGACCTCGTACCCCAGTTCGGTGAGGATGTCCCATGCCGCGAGGCTGTCCTTGCCGCCGCTCACTGCGACGAGCAACCGATCGTCGGGCGCGAACATGGCGAACTGCTTGATCGCCTTGGCCGTCTGGTCGCGGCAGAGCTTCAGGAAGTGCTCCGGGCAGAAGTTGGCGTTGTGGCGGCGGACGTCGATGACGGCGGGCCCTCGGCAGACGCGGCACTTCATCGCGACCCTCCCGAGATCACCGAACGGATCTCGACCGTCGCGTGCGGGGACAGCATCTTGTCCGCGGGAACGAGCGTGCCGTCCTCGATCACGAGGTGCGACTCGCGGTTGAGGTCGAGCCGGGCGAGCAGATCCGACACCGTGACCGGGCCGTCGATCTCGAGCTCGCGCGTCGGGTTGCGGAGCTGGACCTTCACGCCTTGCCGGCGCCGCCGGTGGCTTCGGCCTTCGCGGTCTTGGCGTCGACGTGGCGCACGATGAAGGACTCGCCGGCCTGCAGCGACTCGGAGAACTTCACCGGTGCGTCGCCGCGCTTGGTGACCTTGCCCGACCACTTGGCGACCTGGAGGAATCCGAACATGGCGAGCCAGAACCGGCTGCCGCCGAGGAGGCCCTTGCGGGTCGCGTTGAAGCGGAAGGTGCGCTTCAGGTACGCGGGACCGAAGGATCGTGCGCCGGCCATCAGATCCGCCGGATCTCCACGACGGTGGACTTGGTCGTACCGACCCGCTTGCCGAGCAGGTAGGCGATGAACAACAGCAGCAGGCTCACGCCGACCGCCGCCGGGATCAGCTTGGGCGCCGCCGACTGGGCCTGCCCGGTGATCTCCCCGGACACGTCGCGGAACCCCTGTTCGATGTCGTCACGGGTGATGCGGGTGGTGTCGTCGGCCATCAGAGCGTCTTCTTGTTGATGCGGAGGGCGAGCGCGCCGATCGTGACGACCAGCGCCACGAACGTGATCAGGTAGGGCAGCCAGCTGAGGTTGCCGGTGGTCCACGAACCGCCTTCCTCCTGGAGGAATCGCAACAGCGCGAGGGTGAGGGCGATGCCGCCGACCATCAACAAGATGCTGCCGGCGAGGCCGAGACCGACCCAGCGACCGGCGCCCTTGAGCGGGTCGACGGTCTCCTGGCGGGCATAGGCCTTGATGAGATCGACGAGGTCGCCGACGCCTTGCTTCTCGGTTGCGGGTGGCGTGTCGGCCATGGAGGTTCGGTCCTCGGTCGCGGGTGAGCCGACAGCCTACAGGTCGTCCTCACCGAGGGCATCGAGGAGGGAACGACGTTCGTCGACGAGCACGGCGGCCGCCCGGGCACGGGTCACCGGGTCGGGGGCGCGCAGCAGGTCGGCGGTGTCGAGGGGCCCGAGTCCGGCGAAGGCGATCAGGCGCCACACCGTGGTGTCGAGATGGTCGGGGTCGTTGGGCGGCAGCTCAAGATCGAGCCCGGGCTGTCGCTGCCGTGCGAGCTCGAGCAAGGACTCGACCGCTGCGGTCAACTCGTCGACCGCGCCGGGGAGGCCGTCGATGAGATCGTCGGGCCAGTCCTCGACCATCGCCCGCGGGAACGGGTCGTCGGTCAGCCACCCGCCGACACGGATCCGGCGGGTGCCGACGGCGACCAGCGAGCGTCGGCCGTCGGGCAGCGCGCCGAGTTCGAGCACACGGACGACGACACCGATGTCGCTGCGGACGTCGTCGCCGCCGACCTCACGGCCCCGCTCGATGCCGACGACACCGAAGTCGGGTTCGTCGGCCTCGGCGAGATGGTCGGCCAGCGCGAGGTAGCGGGGCTCGAAGAGCATCAGCGGGATCACCTGGCCCGGCACCACGGGGTGCTCGAGCGGAAACATCGGCAGCTCGTAGGCGCCGGTCGGGGCCGGCGGTTCGAGGTCGGCCACGTCAGCCGGCGGGGTCGAGCGGTGCGAGCTCGTCGAGTTCGGGACCGTACGGGTGGCCGGCGATCGCATCGATCATCGCCGCCTGGAGGGTGTTGCACGGGGTCCAGGGGCCGGCCGGCTCGGCCTCGGGGTCGTCCTCGGGTGGGAAGAGCCGGGTGAGGTCCTCGGCGAGCATCGCGAAGGTCAACCGCTCGCCGTTGGGTGCGACGTACCAGCCGGCGAGGCCGGTCGCGGTCCCCGACGAGGTGGCCATCACGTGCATCTCGCCCGGCCCGGCCGCACAACCGGCGACGGCGCTGTCGGCGATCGCGGGGATCACCGTGGCACCGACGCCGCCGGGGTCGGCGATGGTGGCGTGGATCCATTCACACGACGTGCGGTTGAGCGCCGAGCGGCCGGAGCCGTCGTGGTAGTTCGGCACGGTGACGCCGTCGTAGGGCAGCCCGGCGTTGACGAACCCCGAGCCGAGCAGCGAGAGGACGGCATTGAACCGCTCGGAGTCGGTCCCGGCCCGGACGCCGTACTCCTTGAGCAGCATCTCGGCGGTGGTCGCGTCGATGAGCGACGTCTCGATGATCTCCGACAGCGGCGGCGACTCGACGACCGCGAGGGTCTCGCGCTCCGCGGTCGAGGGGGCCTCGCCCGACTGGGCGGAACGCTGGACGATCATCCCGGCCGCTTCGAAGAGATCGTCGAGGTAGGCCGCGGCCGAGACGGCGGGATCACCGGCTCGAGCGTTTTGCGACTGGTCGAAGGTCTCCTGCTCCTCGGGCCAGGACTCGAAGCCGTCGTTGAGCAACAGGGCCGACAGCGGGCCGATGTCGTTGTCGGCGAAGCCGCGTTCCCAGACCGGGAAGGCACGGGACCCGCCCTCGCCGTCGTCGAGGGTGACGGTCGCGTCGAAGTAGTCGCGCTGGACCGGCGAGTACTTGGTCTCGTCGCCGATGACCCGGCCGCGGATGGCGGTGATGTTGCGGGCCTGGAGCTCGGCGATGGCGTCGGCGGCGAGCTGATCGAAGTCGGTGAAGACCCGCCCGTTGTCGAAGCGGCCGGCGTAGGCCTGGGTCGCCAGGCCCGGATCGCCGCTGCCGATGAGCCACACGTCGCCGATCAGCTCGGCGGCGCCGGTCTCCTCGTCGACGATCACGATCTCGGCATCGTTGGCGATGGCGATCTCAGTGCGGAAGCCACCACCGCTGCCCGCCGCATCGACCACGGTCGCCGTGATCAGACGATGCAGTTCGTCGGTGCGGATCTGGGCGTTGATGTTGCTCGCCGCCAGCTGTTCGCCGTCGCGCTCGACGAGCACACAGCTGAGCGGCGGGGTGGCGTCGGTGCGCAGCACGGCGTTGATCGCGTCGGTGAGCAAGGTGTCGGACTTCGGGTTGCGCAACCAGTCCGGGGCTCGGCGGGCCGAGAAGATCGGCGTCGTGAGGTCGGGTTCGGTGGAGACCTCGACCGCGCGTCCCGGATCGGCGTCCTCGTTGGCGCGGTTCATCTGAATGATGGCGCCGATGGCGACGGCGAGCAGCACGATCGGGAGCAGGAGCCTGCGCATCGGGACGTGAGGTTAGGCGGTCGATGACCCGACATCGCGGCGCGCGCCGCCGGCGCCGGTGTCGGGCGCCGTCAGCCGGCGTCGGTTCCCGGCCCGAGGGCGGCGCGGAACAGGGCCCGGATGTGCTGGAGGCGCTGGTCCATCGCCGCCTCGCTCAGCGGGTCGCGGTCGAGCAGACCGGCGATCAACGGCACGTCGCTGAAGTACGACAGCAGCGCGCCGTAGCCGGTGAGGAGGAGCTGTTCGGGATCGAGCCGTCGGAACCGGCCGGCGTCCATCTCCCGCTCGAAGTACTCGGCGGCCCGGGCGAAGAGCGGCTGCAGGGCGACCCCGAGTTCGACGTGGCCCGTCCCCTGCTCGGCCAGCGCCTCTCGACGCACGAGACGCACGAAGTCGGGGTTGGCCTTGAAGAACTCGAACCCCGCGGTGAGGACGTGGTCGACCTCGTCCCAGCCGTCGACGTCGGAGTTCGCCACCGCACCCTCGACGCGCTCGTACCACTCGGCGAGCGCTCGCTCGAAGACCTCGCGATACATCGCCTCCTTGGTCGGGAAGTGATGCAGGAGGCTCTGCCGGCGGATCCCGACCTCGGCGGCGATCAGGTTGAGGGACGCGCCGTCGAAGCCACGTTCGGCGAACAGTCGCTGCGCGGCGACGATGATCGCGTCCTTCGTCGCCAACCCACTCACGCGCCCGATGGTAGTGGCAGCGGCCAACCGGGCGACACGCACGCCGCAGCGACACCCCCGGTACCGTGACCGCCATGGAGATCATCGCCGCCTTGTTCATCGACGAGATCGACCTTCGCCAGGTCCCCGGGCCGGCGACCCGGATCGATCTCACCGGCATCCAGTTCAGCGCGGCGGCCCCCGCTCCCCTCCCCTTCACGTGGTCGCCGCACCTCGTCGTGATCATCCGCTGCCCCGAGGACGGATCCGGACAGGGAGTGCTCGAGGTCACCTACCACCGGGGCGAGGAACAAATCGCACGCAGCGTCCAGCCCTTCGACGTCGAACCGGGCAAGTTCACGTACCGGCTGGTGCGGGCGGAGCTCGAGTTCACCGAGTACGGCTCGGTCGAGGCTCGGTGCCGCATCAACCAGGATCCGCACCTGACGGTGCCCTACACGATCCTCCCGCCGGCCGAGGGCTGACGTGGCCGCCTTCGGCGCGGCGATCTCGGAACACCCCACCGCCTCCTTCGCCGTCGGCGAGGTCGTCGGTTCGGTGCTCGAGCAGGTCGGCGAGGCTCCCGACGTCGCGCTGGTCTTCGTCGCCGGTCATCCGGCCGGCAGTGTCGACGACATCGCCGATGCGATCCGCACCCTGTTGCAGCCCGGCGTTCTCGCGGGATCGAGCGCGGTGGCGGTGATCGGTGGCGATCTCGAGGCCGAGGACGGTCCGGCGATCTCGCTGTGGGCCGGTCGGGTCGGTCCGGCCGAGGCGGTGCGGCTGGAGACGATCCGCGCACCGGAGGGCACGGCGGTGGTCGGCATGCCCGACGACGCCGCCGACGGTGCCCGCACCCTGATCTTGTTGAGCGATCCGTTCTCGTTCCCCGTCGATGCGCTCACCCGTGCCGCCAACGACCAGTACCCGCACCTGCGCATCGTGGGTGGGGTGGCCTCGGTGCCGGGCGGGCCGGGCACGAACCGGCTCGTGCTCGACGGCCGCGTGCACGATCACGGCGCGGTCGGCGTGCTGCTCCCGGCGGGGCTCGGCGAGTTCACGGTCGTCTCGCAGGGGTGCCGGCCGGTCGGCGAGCCCTACATCGTGACCTCCTCGGACGAGAACCTGATCGAAGGACTCGCCATGCGGCCGCCCCTCGACCGGCTCCAGGAACTCGTCGACGGCTCGGACGACGAGGAGCGCGCCCTGCTGGCATCGGGGCTCCACATGGGGGTCGTGCTCGACGAGACCGCCAGCGAGTTCCGCCGCGGCGACTTCCTCGTCCGGGCCATCCTCGGCGCCGACCAGGCGACGGGCGGACTCCGGATCGGGGACCGTGCGCCGGTGGGCACCACCGTCCAGTTCCACGTTCGCGACGCGGCGACCGCCACCGAGGACCTCGAACGATTGCTCACGATGGTCGACGCCGACGCGGCGCTGGTGTTCACCTGCAACGGGCGGGGCCAACGCCTGTTCGAGGAGCCCCACCACGACGCATCGCGCGTGGCCGACGCGGTCGGTCGCGGCCCGGTCGCCGGGATGTTCTGCGCTGGCGAGATCGGCCCGGTGAGCGGCCAGAATCACGTCCACGGCTTCACCGCGTCGATGCTGTTCCTCTTCGGCTGAACGTCGAACCGCGCGGCGGACCGCGCGGGTAGGGTCGCAGCGGGCGCCCGGGAACCACCCGAGCCGACCCGGAGGACGATCAGGTGACCGATTTCGACGCACGGGCGATCAGCACGATCCGCGGGATCGCCATGGACGGTCCCCATGCGGCGAGGAGCGGCCATCAGGGCACCGCCATGTCGTTGGCGCCGCTCGCCCACGTGCTGTTCACCCGCGTCATGCGCCACGACGCATCCCGGCCCGACTGGGCCGATCGGGACCGCTTCGTGCTCTCGATCGGGCACGCGTCGATCCTCCAGTACGCCCTGCTCCATCTGGCCGGCTACGGCCTCACCGCCGACGACCTCCGCGACTTCCGCCAGTGGGGTTCGGCGACGCCGGGCCATCCCGAGGTCGGCCACACCGCCGGCGTCGAGGTCACGACCGGTCCGCTGGGTCAAGGTGTCGCCAACGCGGTCGGCATGGCGATCGCCGAAGCCCAGTTGCGCACCCGCTACGGCGCCGATCTGTTCGACCACCACGTCTTCGCCATCGCCGGCGACGGGTGTCTGTCCGAGGGGATCAGCCACGAAGCCGCCTCGCTCGCCGGCCATCTCGGGCTCGGCAAGCTCGTCATGGTCTACGACGACAACCACATCACGATCGACGGGGTCACCGAGCTCGCGCTGACCGACGACGCGGCCGCCCGCTTCCGCGCCTACGGCTGGCACGTCCTCGAACTCGGCGAGGTCGGCGACGACCTCGACGCCCTCGAGGCGGGTCTCAACGAGGCCAAGGCCGTCACCGACAAGCCGTCGCTGGTGATCGTGCGAACGATCATCGGCACGCCGGCCACCGAGTCGGCCGACACGAACCACGCCCACGGCTACGCGATCTTCGACGACGAGATCGCGGCGACGAAGGCGGCGATGGGCATGCCTCCCGACGAGACCTTCCACGTGCCCGACGACGTCCTCGCCGGGTACCGGGCCGCTGGTGAGCGCGGGGCCGCCGAGCGTGAGGCGTGGGAACAGCGCCTCGCCTCCTACGACGGCGATCGCGCCTCGCTCGAGGCGCAGCTCTCGGGCACCGGCCTCCCCGGCTGGGACGAAGACCTCCCGACCTTCGAGGTGGGCGGGTCGGTCGCGACCCGCAAGGCGTCGAATGCGGTCCTGCAGGCGCTGTCGGATCTCGTGCCCGGGATCACCGGGGGTGGTGCGGACCTCACCGGCAACACCGGCACCGTGATCAAGGACCACGGCGTGTTCTCCGCCGCCGATCCCGGGGGTCGTCAGATCTACTTCGGTGTCCGCGAGCACGCCATGGGCGCCATCGCCAACGGCATGGCGTTGCACGGCGGCGCGATCCCCGTCGTCGGCACCTTCCTGGTCTTCGCCGACTACATGCGGGCTGCGGTGCGGCTCGCCGCGCTGTCGGAGGCGAAGACGATCTTCGTCTGGAGCCACGACTCGGTCGGCGTGGGCGAGGACGGCCCGACCCACCAACCGGTCGAGCAGATCGCGTCGTTGCGCGCGATCCCCGGCCTGCGGGTGATCCGCCCGGCCGACGCGAACGAGACCGTCGAGGCGTGGAAGGTCGCGGTCGGCTCCGGCGGTCCGACGGCGCTGATCCTCTCGCGCCAGAACCTGCCCGTGCTCGACGGGTCGGCCGGCGCGCCCGTGGGCGCCGGCGCGTACGTGCTCAGCGAGCACGACGATGCTCGGGTCACCCTCGTCGGCACCGGCAGCGAGGTGTCGATGTGTGTCGACGCGGCCGCCGCCCTCGCCGAGGCGGGAATTCCGGCCCGGGTCGTGTCGTTCCCCTCATGGGAGCTGTTCGCCGATGCCGATGCCGACACCCAGGAAGCCGTGATGCGCCCGGAACTCCCCAGCCTCGCCGTCGAGGCCGGGGTCGCCCAGGGCTGGCACCAGTGGGTCGACGACGTCGTGTCGATCGACCGCTTCGGCGCCTCGGCCCCCGGAGACACCGTGATGCGCGAACTCGGCATCAACGTCGACAACGTCGTGGCCCGCGTCCGAGCCCTGATCGGCGCCTGACCAACGAGGAGATCCTCATGACCCGCTTGCACGACCTCTTCGACCAACAGGGCCAGAGCCCCTGGCTCGACAACATCCGGCGCGGCTGGATCACCAGCGGCGAGCTCGCCGGCTGGGTCGAGCGCGGGGTCCGCGGCCTGACGTCGAACCCGTCGATCTTCCAGAAGGCGATCCAGGGTTCGGCGGAGTACGACGACGAGTTCACCTCCGCCATCCGCAGCGGCCTCGACGTCGAGGCGAGCTACTGGGAGCTGGTCACGAGCGACATCGGGGCGGCGCTCGACATCCTTCGGCCCGTGTACGACTCGAGCGGTGGGCTCGACGGGTACGTGTCCGTCGAGGTCGACCCGGGCCTGGCGCGCGACGCCGCCGGCACCGAGGCGGCCGCTCGCGAGCTCGATCAACGCCTCGACGCACCGAACCTCTACATCAAGATCCCGGCGACCGCCGAGGGTCTCGGGCCCATCCAGCAGATGATCGCCGAGAAACGCTCGATCAATGTGACGCTCATCTTCAGCCTCGAGCGCTACGCGGCGGTCATGGAGGCCTACATCGCCGGGCTCGAAGCGGCCGAGGGCGATCTCTCCGACATCAGCAGCGTCGCGTCGTTCTTCATCTCGCGCGTCGACGTCGAGGTCGACCGCCGACTCGACGAGATCGGCACGCCGGAGGCCGCCGCGCTGAAGGGCAAGGCCGCGATCGCCAACGGCAAGCTGGCCTACGAGCTGTTCCAGGAGACCTTCTCCGGCGAACGGTGGGAGGCGCTGGTCGCCCGAGGGGCGCGCGTTCAGCGGCCGTTGTGGGCCTCGACCTCGACCAAGAACCCCGACTATCCCGACACGCTCTACGTCGACGAGCTGATCGGCCCCGACACCGTGAACACGCTGCCCGACAACACCCTCGAGGCCTTCGAGGACCACGGCACCGTCGCCCGCACGATCGACATGGCCGTCGGTGGGGCCCACGAGGTGATCGATGCGCTCGAGGGACTCGGGATCTCGATGGCCGACGTCACCCAGAAGCTCGAGGACGAAGGCGTCGCGGCGTTCGAGAAGAGCTTCGACGAACTCCTCGGTGCCCTCGGCGAGAAGGCGGCCACACTGGGGTGAGCGACACCGGGGTCCGTGTGAATCGGCGCCGCAGCCCCTACCCTCAACAGCAACGGTGACCCGGTCGAAGGATCGGTGAACACCCACGGTCCCCTCCGGCTGGGGCGGGACCGGCGCATCAGGCGTCGCTTCGGCTGACGAAGGTGCGTGCCCGAAAGGGCACAGACCCGAGGGTCGACCAGGCGGGCACGAGACCGTGCCCACCGACGTTCCCTACGACGAGCGGCGTGCGACGCCGCACAGACCGAGGAGTCATCGTCACCGATACCGCAGACCCGGCCGTGCTTGGAGCGTCGGCATTCGACGACCTGGCCCAAGCCCACCTCGACGGGCGGGCGACGCCCGACGAGATCCAACGACTCGAATCGAACCGCGACGCATGGGTCGGGAGCCTCTGGCGCCTGCTCGACGACGCCGAGGAGGCGCTCGCGTCCGCGCGCCGGACCGTGAAGGGGGCCGCCCGCGCCCACGTCCTCAACGACCTCGACGAGGAGTGCTTCAAGATCGACGCCCAGTTGACGGCGTTGACCGGCCCGCCTCGTGACGACGAACTCGCCCCACTCGAGGCGGCCCCCGAGCCGGCCTCCCCCGAGCCGGAACCGTTCGTCGGCGTGCTGCAGCTCCAGCTGTCGCGCACCGACGGCCGCATCGTGGCGTGGGCGGCGGGCCACAACCTGCGCGGGGAGGGCCACGACGAGGTCCTCGAGCGGGTCAAGACCCTCGACGGTGGCGCGATCACCTGGGACGAGCGCGCCACGATGAAGATCCCGGGCAGCGGCCGCGTGTCCACCCTGTCGGCGCCGGTGTCCTCGGCGCTCGGGTGGCTCGTCGCGTTGGGCGACACGGCGGTCGACGACCGCGTCGGTCCGTCGGTGACCTGGATGGGCCAGGCCGCCTCCATGGCGGTCGAACTCGTCGCGCAGGGTCGGGTGGTGCCCCAGCTGGTCCAGGCCAAGCGCCGCCGCAAGGATCCGTCGACGCCGGATCACGGCACCTTCCGACTGCGATGGGTGCCCGCGATCGTCGACCCCGAGCGGCTGGCCGCCCTCGCCGCCGCCGTACCGGGAGCGGCGATGGCCGGCGCCCGCGAGCAGGACAAGACGAAGTTCACCCTCGCCGCGATCGGCGACATCACCGATGCGATCGTGAGCGTCGGGGCCGGCCAGCTCGAGATGCCCGCCCCGCCGCCGGAGGTGAAGACCAAGGCCGACGTCGGCGAGGCGACGCTGTGTCATCTCGACGGCACCGCGTTCCAGGCCCCGACCAAGCTCGGCGGTGAGCTCGTGCGCCGCCTGACCCAGTGGGCGCAGAGCGTGGTCGGCGCTGTCGACCGCTCCCTCGTCGTTCAGCTGGACCCGCCCGACGAGAGCAACGCGTGGCATGTGCGCGTGCTCGCTTACAACGACGACGGCGACCTCGACCCGGTCGAGGTCGCGCTCGCGACGAGCTCCAAGTCGAAGTCGAAGGCGACCGCGGCACAGCTCGCCCGTCTCGAACGGCTCTTCCCCGAGCTGTTGCGCCTCGGCGGTCGGCGCCGGGGCGAGGTCATCTTGTCCCAGGACGAAGCCTGGGATCTCATGACCGGTTCGGGCGACGTTTTGAAGGCGTGCGGCTTCGAGGTCCGCGTCCCGAACCTCAAGCGCAAGAAGGCCGTGGCGTCGCTGCGGTTGACCAGCGAGGCCGACGAGACCGTCGTCGGCGCACAGCAGCTCGCCGACGTGCGCTGGTCGGCGGTGTTCGACGACGTCGAACTGACCGCCGCCGAGATCGCCCAGCTCGCCCGCGAGGCGAGGCCGTTGGTGAAGAGCCGCGGCCAGTGGGTCGAGATCGACAAGGCCGACCTCGCCGAGGCGGCTGCGGCGCTCGCCGAGCGGGCCGATCAGACCAAGCTCACGGGCGCCGACATGTTGCGCCACGCTCTCGGTCTGGAGGGTTCCCCACTCGATGGTGGCGTCAACATCGTCGGTGGCGGCTGGGCCGCCGACTTGCTCCGCAGCGTCGACTCGCTCCCCGAGGAACCCACGACCACCCCGGAGGGCTTCGCCGGCGAGCTTCGCAGCTATCAGGCGGACGCCCTTGCGTGGCTCGCCTTCCTCGACGAGGCCGGCCTCGGCGGGTGTCTGGCCCTCGACATGGGTCTGGGCAAGACGCCGACGACGCTCGCGAGCATCGCGCTCTCGCGCGATCACGGCACGGCGCTGGTCATCGCGCCTCCCGCGGTGGTCGGCAACTGGGCGACGGAGGCCCGCAAGTTCGTCCCCGACGTGAAGGTGGTGGTGCACCACGGCGCGAGCCGCAAGAAGGGACCGGCGCTGGCGGCCGCGGTCCGCGGGGCCGACCTCGTCGTGACGACCTATGGCACCGCGGTCCGCGACATGGACGAGCTGAGCGACCTCGAGTTCGGCAAGGTCGTGATCGACGAGGCCCAGGCGATCAAGAACCCGACCGCGGAGACCTCCCAGCAGCTGCGGCGCATCAACGCCCGCACCCGCCTGGCCCTCACCGGCACGCCGATCGAGAACGGCCTCGGCGACCTCTGGGCCATCATGGACTGGGCGAACCCCGGCCTGCTCGGGCCCCGGGCCCCCTTCATCGCGCAGCTCACCCCCTCCGCCAAGAGCACGGGCGGCGGCGACGGTGAGGCCGCGCTCCGGGCGCTCAACGGCATCCTCGTCTACCGCCGGACCAAGGCCGAGCCGGCGATCGCCGAGGAGTTGCCCGACCGCATCGACGAACTCGACCACTGTGCGATGACCCCCGAGCAGATCGGGCTCTACCAGGCGGTCGTCGACAGCCTGGTGGTCGCGACGAACGAGTCCGAGCAGGGCACACCCGAGCGCAAGGGTGCGGTCCTCGCCGCGATCACCGCGCTCAAGCAGATCTGCAACCACCCGGTCAACTACCAGGCCGACGACGAGGGCCTCGACGGCCGGTCCGGCAAGCTCAACCGGCTCAACGAGATCATCGAGACGGTGTTCGCGTCCGACGAGAAGATCCTGATCTTCACCCACTTCGCCACGTGGGGCGAGAAGCTCGCCACCTACCTCTCGGAGCGGACGGGCAAGCCGATCGAGTGCTACCACGGGGGTCTGAGCCGTGGTGCCCGCGACCGGATGGTCGACGAGTTCCAGTCGGCCGAGGGTGCCGGCGCGATGGTGCTGTCGCTCAAGGCGGGCGGTACCGGCCTCAACCTCACCGCGGCCAATCACGTCGTGCTCTACGACCGCTGGTGGAACCCGGCGGTCGAGGATCAGGCTCGCGACCGCGTCTGGCGGATCGGGCAGAAGAACACCGTCATCTGCCATCGCCTGGTGTGCCCCGGCACGATCGACGAACGGGTCGAGGAGGTCGTCGCCGGCAAGCGTCAGATCGCCGACATCACCTTGCCGAAGTCGAGCTCGATCGGCGATCTCGACGCCGGCCAGCTCCAGCAGGCGCTGGGAATCGACGCCGACCAGCTGCTCGAGCTGGAGGCCGACGACACCACCGGTGAGGAGGTCCCGGCATGAGCCGTCGAGGGCGCGGTCGCAACCGCAACAAGGGCCAGAACCCGTCGACCGACACCGCCAAGAAGTCGGGGACGCGTCAGCGCAAGAACGAACCGAAGATCGATCCGGCCGAGTTCTGGGGCGACGCCGATGCCCTGCCCGAGCCGATCGACGCGATCGACGACGTCCCCGACGTCAAGGCGGTCGTGCGTTCGCTGGGTCGGGTGCCCCTGACCGGGCAGGAGACCGCCGCCGAACACTGGTTCTCGCTCGTCTACGAGCGCGCCGCCGTGCTCGCCGGGGCCCTCGCCGCCGCAGGGGGCCTCGCCGGTGACGACCCCGATGCCGCGCCTCGCTGACCACTCCCTGTTGCGCTAACGTTACGATTCGTAACGAAACCGGGCGGTCAAGCACCGACGGTGACCGTCCGATGCACTCTGGGAGGTCACCGGGGAGGAATGCAGAGTGTCGAACAGGTCGATCGGTCGTCGGGTCATCGCGCTGCTGGTGGTGGCCGTTTCGTTGGCCGGCACCGCTCCGGCGGGTGCGGTCGCCGGATTCGGCGATGTGTCCGACGATGTGTTCTACACCGAGGCCGTCCAGTGGATGGTCGACGAGGGCATCACCGCCGGCACCGCGCCGGGCTGCTTCTCCCCCGATGCCCCCGCCACGCGCGCCGAGGTCGCGGTCTTCCTGCACCGCCTGCGGGGCGAGCCCGGGGGTGGGTCTGAGCCGTTCACCGACGTCGCGCCGGGCTCCTTCTACGCCGGCGCCGTCGCGTGGATGTACTCGACCGGTGTCACGACCGGCACCAGCCCCACCGAGTTCAGCCCGAGCCGCCTTGTCACCCGCGGCGAGGTCGCGACCTTCCTGCACCGGGTCGCGGGCCTGCCCGACGGCGGCGGCGAGCCGTTCACCGATGTCGAGCCGACCGACTTCTTCGGCGCCGCGGTCGCATGGATGGCCGGGACCGGGATCACCACCGGCACCTCGCCGACCAGTTTCTCGCCGGATCGCCCCGTCACCCGAGCCGAGGTCGCCACCTTTCTGTACCGCTTCGTGGAGTCGCCGCCGGTCGCCGTCGATCCCGGCGGCGTGTGCTCGCTCGACGAGCACGCCGACCTCGCCGAGGCCGAGCAGCGGTCCTTCGAGCTGCTGAACGAGCTCCGCACGTCGCTCGGGCTCGAGCCGCTGGTGCGGGTCTCGGAGATGAACCTGTTCGCCCGCGACTGGTCCTCGGTCATGCACGACTCGGGCGCGTTCGTGCACAGCACGGGGCCCTACGGCGAGAACATCGCCTGGTGGAGCCGCGACTCGGCGAACCCGGACGCGGCGGCCGGTGTGATGCACGAGCTGTGGGTCACCTCGCCGGGGCACTACCGCAACATGACCAACGCCCGCTACACCCAGGTCGGGGTCGGCTTCTGGCGCGGCGAAGGCGGCTGGTACGCCACCCACGTGTTCCGCTGACCCCGGGTTGGTTGAAAATCGAAACCGACCCCCCTAGGGTGCGGCCATGCCCAGCCCACCGGTCACCGACTGCTCGATCCAGCGCACGCTCGACGTCATCGGCGACCGTTGGACCCTGCTGATCATCCGCGACCTGTTCCGCGGCGTCCGGCGCTTCTCCAAGATCCAAACCGATCTCGGCATCGCCAAGAACCTGCTGACCGACCGGCTCGGTGCGCTGGTCGACGCCGGCGTCGTCGAGAAGGTGCCCTACCAGGATCGACCGGTCCGGTTCGAGTACCGGCTCACCGCCAAGGGTCGGGCGCTGAGCCCGGCGCTCGTCGCCTTGATGCGCTGGGGCGACCAGTGGGTCGGCGACGGGCTCGCGCCGACCGAGCTGGTGCACGACGAGTGCGGCACCCGGCTCGAACTGCAGCCGTGGTGCACGACCTGCAACACACCCGTCGCACCCGTCCAGATCGCCTCCCGGCCGGGCCCCGGCCGCCAGTCCGCCGTCGAGGTCACCCATGGCTGAGATCCACGCCCTGTCCCCCCACGATCTGTTCGCCCTCGCCCGCGCCCGGCGCGACGAGGCGTTCGGCACCGTGGTCACCTACTCCCCCAAGGTCTTCATCCCCCTCACGATGCTGTGTCGGGACAAGTGCGGCTACTGCACGTTCGCCCAGCCGCCGGCCCGGCTCGACAAGCCCTACCTCGACCCCGAGGACGTGCTGGCGATCGCTCGGCGCGGCGCGGACATGGGCTGTCACGAGGCCCTGTTCACCCTCGGCGAGAACCCCGAGGCCCGATACCCGGTCGCACGCGACTGGCTGAACCGGCACGGCTACGACTCGACGGTGCACTACGTCGCGGCGATGGCCCAGCTCGTCCTCGACGAGACCGGGCTGCTCCCCCACGGCAACACCGGCGCGATGAACCCCGAGGAGCTCGCCCTCCTGCGCACCGTCACCCCCAGTCAGGGGATGATGCTCGAGTCGCTGCGCGACGATCTCGACGCCCACCGCGGTGCCCCCGACAAGCTCCCCCACCGCCGCCTCGAGACGCTCGAGTGGGCGGGCGAGCAGCAGATCCCGTACACGACCGGGATCCTCGTGGGCATCGGCGAGAACCGCGACGACCGGATCGAGGCCCTCGAGGCGATCGCCGCCAGCCACGCCCGTCACGGCCACGTGCAGGAGGTCATCGTCCAGAACTTCCTGCCCAAGCCCGGAACGGCGATGCACCGGGCCGAGCCGTGCCCCCGCGACGTCTACCTCGACGCGATCGCGCTGGCTCGAGTGATCCTGCCCCTCGACGTCCACGTGCAGGCGCCGCCCAACCTCTCCGACGACTTCGGCGATCTCCTCGATGCCGGCGTCAGCGACTGGGGTGGTGTCTCCCCCGTCACCGCCGATCACGTCAACCCCGAGCGCCCGTGGCCCGACCTCGATCGACTCGCCGAGGTCACCGAGGCCAAGGGGCTGACCCTGGCCCCCCGCCTCACGATTCACCCGAGCTTCGCCCGCGACCCCGAGCGGTGGCTCGATCCGGCGCTGCACTTCCCCGTCGCCGACCGATCCGACAGCGACGGCTTCGCCCGAGACGACGCCGGCTCGGTCTGGCCGGAACGCACGATGGAGCGGGCCAAGGTCGGCGACGGCGCCGAGTTCGAACTCACCGGCACGATCAGCAGCCAGTGGTACGTCGGCACCGGCGCCGATCCCGAGACCCTGGTCCCGGGGGAGCCGCATGCGACCGGCGCGGTCAAGGAGGTCCTCGACGGGGTGCGCGCCGGTCACGATGTCGACTTCGACGAGATCCTGACCCTGTTCCGGGCCCGAGGCCGTGAGGTCGCCGCCGTCGCCCAGGTCGCCGACGAGCTGCGCGAGGAGATCGTGGGCGACGTCGTGACCTGGGTCGCAAACCGCAACATCAACTACACCAACGTCTGCACGTTCAAGTGCAAGTTCTGCGGCTTCTCCAAGGGCCCCCTGTCGCTCAACCTGCGCGGTACGCCCTACCTCCTCGAACTCAGCGACATCGCCGAGCGCACGATCGAAGCGGCCGAGGCGGGTGCCACCGAGGTGTGCCTCCAGGGCGGTATCCATCCCAAGTTCGACGGCGACTACTACATCGACGTCGCTCGCGCGGTCCACGAGGCCGTACCCGGCATGCACATCCACGGCTTCACCGCCCTGGAGGTCACCGAGGGCGCCAAGCGCAACCAGGAGCCGCTCGCCGACTACCTCACCCGCCTCAAGGAGGCCGGCCAGAAGTCGCTGCCCGGCACCGCCGCGGAGATCCTCCACGACGACGTCCGGGCCACCCTGTGCTCCGACAAGATCAACACCGAGGAGTGGCTCGAAGCCCACCGCATCGCCCACTCGGTCGGTCTCGGCAGCAATGTCACGATCATGTTCGGCTCGATCGAGCGTCCCGAGCACTGGGTGCACCACATCCTGCGCACCCGCGCACTGCAGGAGGAGACCGGGGGCTTCACCGAGTTCGTCGGCCTGCCGTTCGTGCACATGGCCAGCCCGATCTATCTGCAGCGCAAGGCCCGTCGGGGCCCGACGTTCCGCGAGGTCGTGCTGATGCACGCGGTCGCCCGCATCGCCTACCGCGGTCGTATCGACAACATCCAGGGGTCGTGGGTGAAGCTGGGTTTCGACTCCATCACCCAACTCCTGCAGGCCGGCGCCAACGATCTCGGCGGCACGCTGATGGACGAGAACATCTCGCGCGCCGCGGGCGCCGACCATGGCACAGAGGTGACCGCCGAGGACTTCCGGCGGGTCGTCGAACCGCTCGGTCGCACCCTCGTGCAGCGCACGACGCTCTACGGCCGTCCGGACCTCGCCGCCCTGCCGCTGCAGACCAACAAGCCGGCATCGGCCGCCCGGGTCTCGATCCCGGTCGTCGGCGCCTGATCCGCGGTGGCGGGCTACAGCGCAACCCCGCTCGCCACGAAACTCGGTGTCCGGAGCGGCCATCGTGTCGCGTTGATCGACGCGCCGGACCACGTCGCGGGCCTGCTCGAACCGCTTCCCGACGACGTCGAGCTGCGCCTCTCGGCTCGGGGACGCGCCGACGTCTCGGTCGTCTTCTGCGCCGATCGGCGGGCGCTCGGTCGGCGCGTCGGCCAGCTGTGGGGTCGAGCCTTCCCCGACCGCTCGATCTGGATCGCCTGGCCGAAGAAGTCGAGCGATGCCTTCGTCGACCTCACCGAGGACGAGGTGCGGGCGGCCGTGTTGCCGCTCGGACTGGTCGACGTGAAGGTGTGTGCGATCGACGAGACGTGGTCCGGCCTCAAGATCGTCGTTCGGAAGGAACTACGCGACGCCTGAGCAGTAGCGTCGGAGCGTGACCGAACTCTCCACCCGCTACCGCACCGGCGACGAAACCCTCGACGCCGAGATCCTGGCCCTGCTCCAGCACGTCGACGAAGAAGACCGGGGACTGGTCTTCGAGATGATCGTCACGTCGCTGCGGCTCAGCCGCGAGCAGAACGATCGGGGCGACCTCAAGCTCGTCACCAACGCGATGAAGGAGCTGCGGTACAGCTTCGAGGTGTTCCGGCCCTACGCCGACGTCCTCAAGTGCACGATCTTCGGCTCCGCCCGGATCAAGGCGGGCGACCCGGCCTACGAGTGCGCCAAGGAGTTCGCCGCCCAGATCGCAGCGCGCGACTGGATGGTCATCACCGGCGCCGGGCCCGGGATCATGGAGGCCGGCCACGAGGGAGCCGGCGCCGCCAACTCGTTCGGCGTGAACATCGTGCTGCCGTTCGAGGCGGCCGCGAACCCGTTCATCGCCGACGACCCCAAGCTGATCAACTTCAAGTACTTCTTCACCCGCAAGGTCATGTTCATGAAGGAGTCGCACGCCTATGTGCTGCTCCCCGGCGGCTTCGGCACGATGGACGAGAGCTTCGAGTTGCTCACGCTGATCCAGACCGGGAAGACCCCGCCCGCCCCGGTCGTCCTGCTCGACCCGCCGGGCAGCAACTACTGGGATCACTGGGTCGATTTCGTCACCGCCGAACTCGAAGCACCCGGGCTGATCTCCCCCGACGACATGTGCCTGGTCAAGGTCGCCCACTCCGTCGACGAGGCGGTCGACGAGGTCTGCCGCTTCTACCGGACGTACCACTCGATGCGGTTCGTGGGCGATCAGCTGATCTTCCGGCTGCGGCGCGAGATCGGTGACGACGAACTCGCCGCGCTCTCCGAGGAGTTCGCATCGATGATGCATGGTCCGATCGAGCGGATCGAGGCGACCCGCCAGGAGATTCGCGATCGCGATCACCCCGATCTCCCGAGAATCGCCTTCGAGTTCGACAAGCACAAGTGGTCGATGCTGCGGCTTCTGATCGACCGCCTCAACGACGCCACGCCCGAGTAGGGCTCAGCCGAAATCGTTGTCGTCGGGTTCCTCGAGCAGGTGGATCGCCTTCTCCACGGCGCGACGCGCCCGCGTCAACCGCTTCTCGTCGACCGGGTACTCGTGACCGCCCGCGTCGATCGATTCGCGCAGCCGCACGATCGCGAGATCGGCGAGGTCCTCGGCGATCGTCTCGAGCCGCCCCTTGATCTCGTCGAATTCTCCGGCCATGACGGGCACGGTAGCGGGCGGCCGATACCGTCCCCCGCATGACCGCGATCCCGGGCGATCTCCACGAGTGGATCACCTTCGACGACGACGACGGCGACACCTGGCAGTTCGATCTCAGCTTCCTCACGTCGAACTACGGGTGCATCTACGGGCGCGGCTGCCTGGGCGTGTTCACGGAGCACGCGCCGGAGTACGAGCACGGTTGCTGCTCCTACGGCGCGCACTTCGTCGACAAGGAGGACCGCCAGTCGATCCGCAAACAGATCGCCCGGCTCGAGCCCGGCGAGTGGGAGTTGGCGGAACAGGCCGAGGAGATGGGCGGGCCGATCTACAAGAACGACGACGGCGAGTGGGTCACCCGCACGTTCGAGGATGCCTGTGTCTTCCTGAACCGGCCCGGCTTCGAGCACGGGGCCGGATGTGCGCTGCACCAGGCCGCGGTGCGACGGGGCGAACGACCGCTCGACTGGAAGCCGGACGTGTGTTGGCAGGTGCCGATCCGCTTCGACGAGCACACCGACGACAACGGCCACACGACCTTCATCCTGCGCGAGTGGAAGCGCCGCGACTGGGGCGAGGGTGGGGCCGAGTTCGCCTGGTGGTGCACCGACGACCCGCTCGCGTTCAACGAGGATCGGCCGGTCTGGAAGTCGTCTCGGGACGAGATCATCGAACTGGTCGGCGAGGAGCCCTACGAGCGTCTCGTCGACTACATCACGGCCCGCGAGAAGGCGGCCCCGAAGGGCCGGTCCGTGTTCCTTCCCCACCCGCAGGTCCGACGCCGACACGGCGACTAGGTCGAACGGCCCACCGGCCTCAGGTCATGGGCCGTTTGGCCGACAGGACCACCGATGACCGGCTTCAACTCCGACTCGCTCAACGCCGCGGCCCAGGAGGCGGGGATGATCTTCCCCGCCTACGTGATCGACCAGCTGGTCGCGGCCATCGACTCGGGGAAACACGTGATCCTCACCGGCCCGCCGGGTACCGGCAAGACCACGCTCGCCTACCTGGCCTCGGACGTGGCCCGCCGGTCGATGTTCTGCACCGGCTACCTCCCGACGACCGCGACCACCGAGTGGACGACGTTCGAGACGATCGGCGGCCTGCAACCGACCGCCGAAGGTCTGATCTTTCGGCCCGGTCTGTTCATCGAAGCGATCGAGAGCGGTCGCTGGCTCGTGATCGACGAGCTGAATCGATCGAACTTCGACCGCGCCTTCGGCCAGCTCTTCACCGTGCTCTCCGGCAGCTCGGTCGTTCTGCCCTTCAAGCGTCAGGGTCAGCCGCACCCGCTCTCGCTCGTCCCGAGCGGCGTGGAGGCGCCGCCGGAGAGCGACGTGATCCGGGTGCCGGCCAACTGGCGGATCATCGCCACGATGAACGTCTTCGACAAGAACCTGCTGTTCGAGATGTCGTACGCGCTGATGCGCCGCTTTGCCTTCATCGAGGTCGGAACCCCTTCCGACGACGCCTACCGCCACCTGCTCCAGGGGCCGGGGGAGGTCGTCCAGCGTCTCCTCGAGCTCCGGACCTTCACCGATCTCGGCCCCGCGGTCTACATCGATGCGGCCAAGTACGCGGCTCGGCGGGCCCGCGACGGCATCACCGAGAGCCGCCTCGTCTACGAGATCTTCTACGCCTACTTCCTGCCCCAGTTCGAGGGCATGGAGGAGCGACGGGCGATGACGCTGTACCGCAGTGTCGCCGCCCATCTCGACGCACCCGAGCAGCTCGAAGCCCAGCGCACGATCTCCGACGTGCTCGGGGTCGAGCTCGTGGTGTGAGCGCCGCGGTCCGGCTCGATCCGTTCGAGGCGACCCTGCAGCCGACGGTCGAGATCTGGAGCCGACTGGCGCGCCCGTTCGACCTCACCGCCACCGCCGATGCGGTGCTCGGCCTCTCCCCCGACGTGGTGCACGAGCTGTCGGGCACCGTCGTGGCGACCTGCGATGAGGCCGAGGCCCTGCTCGCTGCGATGCCCAAGACGCTCCGGAACCTGAAGACGTCGGTGAACGCCCAGCTCGAACGCTGTGTCGGCGAACTCCGCGGCCCGGTGCAGTGGTCCGAGACACTCGCCGCCCAGGCGTCGAGCCTCGGCAACCGCGACGTCTACATCTGTGCGGCGACCCGCCGCGCCTACGACATCGACGAGAACCGTGTCCTGGTCGGCGCCCTCCGCGCGATCGCCCAGGCCGGCGCCCAGGTGGAGCGCGAGGACGACGGGCACGGTCACGAAGCCGACGTCCAGCGAGCCCGCCACAACGGTCGCCAGGCCCGCCGGTTTCTCGACCACCGCTCCCTCGAAGCCATCCGGCTCGAGGGTCGCCCGACCCCGCGCGCCATCAAGCGCACGCGATCGGGCAAGTCCGCCGGCGCGTACCGGCCGGCGCTGGCGATGCTGGAGCGGGCCGCCGAGCCGCTTTCCCTCGACGAGATGGCGGCGTTCTGCGACCGGCGGACCCGGGTCCAGCACGGTCTGTTGCTCGCGATCATGGACGAGTTGGAGCGGCGCGGCATGCGCGTCCCGGCGCTGCGAGCGGAGTCGGGATCGCTGTTCGCCGGACCGATCGAGTACGTGAATCCGCGGCGCAGCGATCCCTCGCCGGTGCACGGCATCTTGATCGGCAACGTGCTCGTCGACGTGCCCGACGAGCTTCGCTCGGCGACCCCGGAGTCCACGCTCGAGGCGCTCCGAGCGCGGGCGCATGGCCGGGTCGCCGTGCCGGTCCTGGCGGCCTCGGACATCGTGCACGCGGTCGATCGCGCGATCCTCGCCGCCCGCGGGGGCTGAGCTGCGAAAATGCGGGCACCGTGAGCCGCGCGGCGGCACACGGGGTGTAGGAAAGCACTGTGAGATCGCGCATCGAGCCGCTCGTCCGCGGCACGGACGTCCGGGTGCTCGCCGCGTCCGTCCTCACCGGTGTGGTGGTGGCCCTCGTGGTCGCCCTGTTCGATGCGGTGACCGTCGAGGTCGTCGCCCACTGGCTCGCCGAGCAGACGCTGAGCATCCAGGCCGTCGCGCCCTTCGTGGGCGCCGTCCTCGCGACCCTCATCCTGCGCCACCTCGCCTTCGGCGCGTCGGCATCGACCTCCGACGAGTACGTCCGGGCCTTCCACGAACGCAACCCGTCGATCCCGCTGCGAGAGGTGCCGGGCAAGCTGCTCGCCGGCATCTCCACCATCGGCCTCGGCGGTGCGGTCGGCCTCGAGGGTCCGTCGATCTACGCCGGATCCTCGCTCGGCCTGTCGCTGCACAGCCGGCTCGGCTCGTGGCTCCAGCGCGAGGAAGCACGCGTGCTCATGACCGCCGGCGCCGCCGCCGGCGTCGCCGCCGTGTTCAAGGCGCCGGCCACCGGCGTGATGTTCGCCATGGAAGCGCCGTACCGCGAGGACGTGACGCCCCAAGCCCTCCTGCCCTCGTTGCTCGCGGCAGCGTCGAGCTATGCCACGTTCGTGGCCCTCGTCGGCACGGAACCGGTGGTCCCGTTGCTGGAGGAGGACTCCGCCTCGGTGTTGTCGGTGCAGGCCGTCGACCTGCTCGGCGCGCTCCTCCTCGGCATCGGTGCCGGCCTCGGCGGTCGGGGGTTCGCCTGGCTCGTACGGCGCTCGAAGGCCATGAGCAAGCAGCTGCCGGTCGGCCGCCGGCTGGTGCTCGGCGGTGCGACGATGGCGGCGCTCGCGGTCGGTTCGAACGAGGCCTTCGGCGAGAGCCTCACCCTCGGCCCGGGCACCGATGCGATGGCGTGGGTGGTGCATGACCGCACGCTCCAACTCATCGCGCTCCTGTTCGTCCTGCGAGTGGCGGCGACCGCCGCCACCCTGCTGGCGGGCGGGGTCGGTGGCCTCTTCATCCCCCTCGCCGCACTCGGCGTGGTGATGGGCGAGTTCGTCGGCTCCGCGCTCGGCGAGGACGAGACGACGCTGTACCCCATCCTCGGGCTCGCCGCCTTCCTCGGTGCGGGGTACCGCGCCCCGATCGCTGCGGTGATGTTCGTCGCCGAATCCACGGGTGGGGTGGGTTCGTTCGTGGTGCCCGCGCTGGTCGCCGCCGCCGTCTCCCAGATCGTCGCCGGACCATCGTCGGTCGCTGACCATCAGCACCAACACCGCCTGGGCTATCTCGAACGCCGCTTCACCCTGCCGCTCTCGTCGACCCTCACGACCGACGTGTTGACCGTGCCCCCGGATGCGACCGTGAGCGAGTTCGTGTACTTCCACGTGTTGGCGCGCCGGGAGCGCATCGTGCCCGTCGTCGACGGCGGGACCTATGTCGGGATGGCCCGGCTCGACGACGTCTCCGAACTCGACCGGGAGCGGTGGGAGCACACCACGATCGCCGACGTGATGGCCACCGAGCTGCCGACCGCACGACCGTCGTGGACACTGCGTGACGCCGTCGTGGCGATGGACAACGCCGGGGTCGACGTGCTCGCGGTCACCGACAACGACGGGACGTTCATCGGCATCGTCGCCGAGGAAGACATCGTGAAGCTCGATGAGATTCTGGACGAAACCGGGGCCTGACGGGGGCCACCGGGAGGCTCACTCGTCGTCGTCGGCGCCCTGATCGCCGGCTTCGAACTCCTCGGCCCAGGCGGCGTGCTCCGGCTTCATCTCCTCGTCGCCTTCATCGCTGAAGTCGTCGAGAAGGGCATCGAAGTCGCCGTCGTGAGAGCGCTTCAGCGCTCGGGCCTCTTCGTATCGCCGGTGTCGCCCCTTCTTCACCGTGGGAACTCCTCGTTGTTTACGTCAAGGCCTCTCATGTTAGCCCACACCGTTGGGTGCACCCACGTCAGGTCCCGCCATTCTCGCGGCCCGACTCACACCACCGGCGTGTGACTGCGCTCCTCGAGCACGACGTTGCCGCCGTCGAAGGCCAGCGCGGCATCGCCGGACACGAGCCGGGTGATCGGACCGCCCGCGGTCTCGGCCCGCCACCCGTGTGCGAGCCGGGCATCGTCGTCGCCCCGAACGAGCGCTTCGACGTCGGCTCGCGTGGCCAACAGGGTCGGATCGAGTTGCCGGTCACGTGCGATCTGGTTCACCCAGGCGGCGACCAGTGCGACCGCCGGGCGCAGGTCCCGCCCGTCGTCGCGCCGCTTCTGGGGCCGGGGCGGACGCCAGTTGGCCTCCACACCCGCAGCGACGGCCTCCAGGATGCGCTCGCCGAGCACCCCCCGAGCGACCCCCTTGTCGACCCCGCGCACGCTGGCGAGGGCCTCGATCGAGGTCGGGGCGGCCTGGGCGACCGCGACCACCGCGATGTCGGAGAGCACGAAGCGGACGGGCTGGTCGATGTCGGCGGCGCGCCGCTCACGCCAGGCAGCGACCGATCGGGCGACGCTGAGTGCCGTCCCCTTGAGGTGACGGGCTTCCTTGATCTTGCGCCATGACTCGAGCGGGTCGCGTGGCCCGCGGTCACGCGATCGCATGATCTCGCACTCCTCCTCGGCCCACGCCAGGCGTCCGAGGCCGACCAGCTGGTCGGTCAACTGGTCGTGGATGTCGAGCAGGCGATCGACATCGGCCGCCGCGTAGTCCCGCTGGGCGTCCTTGAGCGGCCGCTCCAGCCAGTCGGTCAGCCGGTTGCCCTTCGGGAGCTGCACGCCGAGCTCGCGCTCGTGCAGCGATGCCAGCGACGGGGTCGACATCCCCAGGAAGCCGGCGGCGATCTGGGTGTCGAAGAGGCGTTGCGGGATCGCGCCGGTCGACAGCTCCAGCACCTCGAGGTCTTGCGACGCGGCGTGCAGCACGGCCAGCGCGTCGCTCTCCATCACGGCCCGCAGCGGCGCCAGGTCGACCTCGAGCGGATCGATGAGCACCAGCTCGCCGGGCCAGGCGATCTGGACCAGGGCGACCTTGGGCCAGTAGGTCCGCTCCCGGTGGAACTCGGTGTCGAGGGCGTAGCGGTCCTGGGCGAGGAGCTGGTCGACGACGTCGGCGAGCCCGTCGGCGGTCGCGATGAAGCGGTGGTCGCGCACGGAGGATCAGCCGCGGGCCACGACGTGGCGGTGATGGGCGGAGCGGGTCGTCGACATGAATCCTCCTGGGCCGCCGATGCTAGCGAGGGCCGTCATCGGGCTCGGTGACCGTCGCCCGATCGGGGAGGTCGGTGGGACGGTCGGCGTCGGCGTACCAGCACGGTGAGCCGTCGAGGATCTCCACGACCCGCAACCCGTCGAGTGCGCGTCGAGGCGCACGCTCGCCACCGGCGAAGGCCCCCTGGAGCGCGGGGAGCGCCGAGCGACGCCACGCCGCATGCAGCCACTGGGCACGCCCCTCGACGACGGGCACGACGACATCGGCGTCGCCGGCGGCGCCGACCAGACTCGTCACCGCCACCGGTGAGGCCTCGATCAGGTCGCAGGCGAGCACGACCACCAGCTCGGTGTCGACCGCCTCGAGCGCGGTGATGATCCCGCCGAGCGGTCCCTCGCCCGGGTGGCGGTCGGCGACGAACCGGTGGCCGGCGTCGAGGATCCGCGCCTCGTCTCCACCGACGACCACCACCGGGTCGGCTGCGGCTGCTCGGAGGGCATCGACGGCCCGATCGAGCAGGGTCTGGCCGTCCAGCTCGATGAACGCCTTGTCGACGCCCATCCGGCGGCTCGCACCACCGGCGAGCACCGCCCCGCCGAGGCTCACGTCGGGGGCCACTCCGGGTCGAGCTGTCGCAGGAACACCGCGCAGCGTTCGTCCTCGTCGTGTTCACCGATCGCGGCGGCGGTCGCCTGCAACCCGGCCAGGGCGCGCAGGAAGCCACGGTTCGTCTCGTAACGCCAACGCACGTAGCCACTCCCCCGCCACCCGTTGGCTCGCAGACGGTCCAGGCCACGGTGGTAGCCGGTGCGATAGGCGGCGTACTGCAGCGCGGGTTCGTCGACCGCGTCGCCGAGGCTGGCCCAGGCGGCGAGGAAGCGCGGCCAGCGCGCACACACGGCGCCGATCGCCGCCACCGGGTCCGGGGCGGCGAGGGCTGCGTCGAGGGCGGCGAGGGCCTCGTCGGGCTCGGGGTCGAGCACGGTTTCGGGGGGACCGGAGCTGTACAGGTTGACGGGCTGGTCGCTCATGGGTCGATGCTAGCGACCGCTTGGGGGTGAACCCGTGCTGGAACGGCCGGGGTTAGGGTGCCGCGATGCTGCCCGAATGGCTCGACGCCGAACGCCTGCAGTGGATCATCCTCGGGGTCATCGCCCTGCTGCTCTACGGGATGTACCTCGTCACCCGCTTCGTGCGGAAGGTGATCACCAAGTTCCTGCTGTTCTTGCTGCTCGCCGGCCTGGGCCTGTCGCTGTGGCTCCAGCGAGCCGACCTCGAGGAGTGCGCCCAGACGTGTGCGTGCTCGCTGTACGGCGAAGCGGTCGCGATCCCCGAGGACCGCCGGCCGGCCCGGTGCGGCCCGGAGGGCTAGCCGGTCAGAGGACCTGTTCGATCCGCAGCACGTTGGTGGCCTGCGAACGGCTGTCGGAGCCGGCCAGCACCCCGACGAGTTCGCCGGGGCGGACGAGTCCGGCGCCCTTGGCCAGCCGGATCGCCTCCTGCACCATCTCCTCGTTCGAGCCGCCCTTCTCCATCAGCATCGGGGTGGTCCCCCAGCTGAGGGTGAGCTGCTGGATCGCCGCCTCGTTGGTCGAGAACCCGAGGATGTTGGCCTCGGGGCGGAAGCGAGCCATCGAGCGGACGGTGAAGCCGGATCCCGAGATGCACAGCACGTTCTCGACGTTGAGCTCCCGTGCGGCGCGCCACGCCGCCATGGTCATCGCATCGGTGACCGAGGCGGGCGCGCCGCCCTCGTCGGTCATGCGCATCTCTGCGAGTTGGCCGGCCCAGGCGTCGTAGTCCATCTCCTCGTCGGCGCGGCGGGCGATGCGGCTCATCGTGCGGATGACGTTGGTCGGGTCGTTGCCGACCGCCGTCTCGCCCGAGAGCATCACCGCAGACGAACCGTCGAACACGGCGTTCGCGACGTCGGATGCCTCGGCGCGGGTGGGCGCCGGGCTGCTGACCATCGACTCCAACATCTGGGTGGCGGTGATCACCGGACGACCACCGGCGATGCACTGACGGATGATGTCTTTTTGCAGGTGCGGGAGATCCTCGAGGCTGCACTCGTTGCCGAGGTCGCCTCGGGCGACCATGACCGCACCCGAGGCCTCGATGATCCCGGGCAGGTTGTCGACCGCGGCCCGGGTCTCGATCTTGGCGACGAGGAGCGGCCCTCGGGGGTGCGGTTCGGTGCCGACACGACGCATGTCGTGGGCCGACCGGACGAAGCTGACTGCGACCATGTCCACGCCGGCGTCGACGAATGCATCGAGGGCGATGAAGTCCTCCGGCGTGGGGGTCGGGATCTGGAGACGATCACTCGGGATGTGCACGCCGGGCCGGCCGCGCAGCTTCGAGCCGGCGACGACGTTGGCCAGCATCTTGTCGACCTGCTTGTCGGTGACCTCCAGCACGGCGCCGCCGTCGCCGATGGTGACGCGGTCGCCGATCTGGATGTCGCGCATCAGATGCTCGTAGTCGACCTCGATCACGTCGGCGGACGAGCCCGCCTCACCGACGCGCAGCTCGATCGAGGACCCCGTCGCCACCTCGATGCCGGTCTCGCCGAAGTTGCCGGCGCGCACCTTGGGGCCCGGGAGGTCGACGAGGATGCCGACGCGACGGCCTTCGTCTTCGGCGACCTGACGAATGCGGTGGTACCGAACGAGCGCCTCGTCGACACTGTTGTGGGCGAGGCCGAGTCGGGCGACATCCATGCCGGCTCGGATCATGGCTCGCAGGGTCGCTTCGTCCTCGCTGGCGGGGCCGATGGTGGCGACGATCTTGGTGCGGCGGTTCATATAGCGACAGGCTAGTGCGAGGGCAAGGCCGGTCTGGGGTAACTTCGGCGCGAATTCCGGAGTTTCGACGGCGTCAGTTGAGCCGAGCGCGCAGGGCGTGGGCCCGCCGACGCGAACCGTCACCCTCCGCAGCGGTCGCCAGTCGTTCGAGGATGTCCGCCGCTGCGGCGAAGCGCCCACGCTGCTCGCACAGGGCCACCAGCGCACGGGCGTCCTGGTGCTCGAGCGGGAGCGCGAGGCGCAGGTCGATCAGCCAGTCGAGACTCCGGGTGTCGCGCTGGAGGTAGGAGTTGGTGAGGTTGTTGACCACTCGGGTGACGATGAGGCGGTCGTCGATCTCGGCGAGCTGGTCCGGTGCGAGGCGAAGGCCGAGGTGCTGCATCCGGGCATGGAGGGCGCTGGCGGGTTGGGGACGGGCACGGTCGAAGGGGTCGAGGTAGTCGCCGGCGATCGGGTCGCGCACCAGGAAGTGGCCGGGCATGCCGACCGCCTCGAGCGGGATGCCGGCGCGGCGGGCGATCGCGAGCAGGACGCTCGCCAGCGTGATCGGCATCCCGGTGCGTCGCCGCATCACCGCATCGAGATCGGAGTTCGCCGGATCGTGGTAGTCCTGCAGGTCGCCGCGGAAGTCGAGCCGGTCATAGACCAGTACCCGCAGCGCGTCGACGCTGCGGGCCTCGATCGCCTCGGCCCACGCATCGAGTTCGGCGAGCCGGCCGCCGACGTCGACGTGGGTGCCGGGTCGACATGCGGCGAGCGTCAGGAGCGCCTCGTCGAGGCCGACCCGGTTCGGGGCGGCGAAGAAGTCGAGGAGGCGACCGGGATCGGACACCCCCGAAACGGTATCGAGCCCGGACGCGACTACGGCAGCGGCTACCGTCGTCTCGGTGCATCCCTACCTGAGCCACACCCCGCCGGTCGGGTTCGCCCACCGAGGCGGGGCCGGTGTGCACCCCGAGAACACGATGCGGGCCTTCCGCCACGCGGTCGAGCTCGGGTTCGGCTACCTCGAAACCGACGTGCACCTCACCCGCGACGGGGTGCTGGTCGCCTTCCACGACGACGCGCTCGATCGGGTCACCGATCGGGAGGGGGCGATCGCCGATCTGTCATGGGCAGAGGTGGCCGAGGCGAGGATCGACGGAACCGATCCGATTCCCCGGTTCGACGAACTGGTCGGGGCCTTCCCCGATGCTCGCATCAACATCGACCCCAAGGACGACCGGGTGGTCGAGGCGCTGGCCGAGGCGATCCGCGAACTCGGACTCGAGGATCGGGTGTGTGTCACCGCGTTCAGCCGGCGCCGGACCCGCAGGGTGAAGGCGCTGGTCGGCCCGGGGCTGTGCACCGGCGGCGCCGCGCTCGCCACCCTCGCCGTGCTGGCGGGGGTGGGACGACGCCTGTTCACCCGGGAGGTCGACGTGCTCCAGGTGCCGGTCCGCGTGGGCCGGCTGACGATCGTGACCCGCCGCTTCGTGGCGCGTGCCCATGCGTGGGGCATCCACGTCCATGTCTGGACGATCGACGATCCCGTCGAGATGGAGCGGCTGCTGGACCTCGAGGTGGACGGCATCATGACCGACCAGCCCGAGACGTTGCGCACGGTGTTCGAGGCACGCGGCCTGACCCTCACCTGACGGTCCCCCGGTCCGGGTGTGGCCGCCCGTACACTGAGCGACGGTCGAAGCGGGACTGTCGGGCGCACGCGCCCGGAGGTTTGCCCTGTCCGTGTTCCGCTCCCCCATCTCCACCTCGACGAGGACCCGCCTCGGTGCGGCCACACTCGTCGCGTGCGCCGTCGCGATGGGCGTGGGCGCCCGCTTCGCCGACGATGCTGCGGACGGTCGCGAAGACACCGCGCTCGTGCCGATCGCCGAGCTCGTCGCCGACGACACCCTCGACCCTCGGATCGTCGCCATGGAGCTCGATGGCACGATCTGGGACGAGCGGGTCGCCGCACTGGAGGCGGTCCTGTTCGCCCAGCGCGACGCCACGCGCCGCCTCGAGACCACCTCCGACGCGCTCGCCGAGGCCCGGATCGACCTCGCCGTCGTGGCGCGTGACCTCGCCACCGCCGCTCGTGCCGCCGACGCGGCAGAGGGTCGGATCGACGAGCACCGACGGATCCTGCAGGCCCGAGCGCTCGAACTGTTCGTCAGTCACGGCGAGGAGGAGCAGCTCGACGAGCTGCAGTCGGTCGACGATGCGACCGAAGGCGCCCGCCATCGCCAGCTGGCCTCGGAGGTCGACGATCATCAGCTCGCGCTGCTCGATGAGCTCGAAGCCGAGCGGGAGGGGCTCGAGGTCGTGATCGCCGATCTCGAAGGCCGCGAGCTCGCCCTCACGACGAGTGTGGCGGCGCTCGAGCAGTCCCTCGCGATCGCCGACGCGGACCTGACGCGTGCGGATGCGGATCTGCCGGCGGCGATCGACGCGGTCCGTTCGGCCCGCCGAGGCGCGTCGATCCCGGGGCTGGATCTGTCGGTGGTCGCGCTCGACGCCTACCTGCGGACCGAGGTGGCGCTCGGCGACGAGGAGCCCTCGTGTCGCATCACGTGGTGGATGTTGGCCGGCGTGGGTCGGGTCGAGAGCCGTCACGGGACGCTGGGCGGCCGGTCGCTCGACGCCGACGGCCGCCCGAACCGGCCGATCATCGGGATCGCGCTCGACGGCGGGCCTGGGGTGAAGGCGATCGACGACACCGACGGCGGGGTCCTCGACGGCGACGACGAGTGGGACCGGGCCGTGGGCCCGATGCAGTTCATCCCCGAGACCTGGTCGATCCGCGGGCGCGACGGAAACGGCGACGGCATCGCCGACCCCCACAACCTCTACGACGCGGCACTCTCCGCCGGGCGGTACCTCTGCCGGCTCGGGGGCGACCTGAGCGACATCGAGAACCTGCGCACGGCGTACTTCGGGTACAACACCTCGTCGGCCTACGTGACCTTGGTCGAGCGTCACGCGACGCGCTACGCCGAGACGGAACTCCCCGAAATCGGCGTGGAACCGGCCTGATCGGTGGATGACGCTGGGGATAACCGCGGGCGGTCTGGGGATTGACGGTGGGAATCCCCGAAACCGTTGGGGATTTCCCTCCGACCCCTTGCACCGGGTGCGGCGGCGTCGCAAGATCACCACGTCGCCACGAACACACCAGCGACGGGACGTCGGAAAGCCAGTCGGAGCGCAAGCCTCGGAGGGTGGAACGAGACCTCGTCAACGGCGTGGGAGTGGAGGCAACGACACGATCAGGCTGGCGCCTTCGGGGGCCGGCGGATCGGCCGAGACACCGCTGGTCCAGCGGTCGGTGCGGCAACCGGGCCCTCACGAGGGGAACGGGGGCAGGACCGCCGAGGGGCCACACCACGGTGAACTCTCCGGCTGTCAGGTGCCCGCTGCGGAGCGGGTGGCCGAGGCGGGGGGCGCTCCCGGGGTGAGGGGTCAGACGGTCCGAACCGGGAACCTCGCCGACGGGTGGGGAGAGCGGAGCGGAGCGTCGGTGCCGCCGGGCGCCGAGGCCGGTTCAGGGCGATCGCAACGGGAGACGATTCCGGAGCGGTCGGTCAGAGGACACCTGCGTACACGGGTGGCTTCCGAGTGGGTCCGTCACCGTCGGGTGGCGGGGCCGGGTGGTCAGGGTCGCTTCGGAGCCCCGAGGAGTTGAGTTCGAGCAATCGGACGAGGCTACTCGGGGCTTCGTTCCGTTTTCGGCCCCGAACATCGGCCATGCAGACCGCGTGGGGCGGCCGGAGGCGTCAGTCGTCCTTGAGCGCGACCGCGTTGGGCGTGACGTTCATCTTGGGCTCGTATTCGACCGACTCGATCTGCTTGGCGTCGGCGCCGAGGGAGGCCCGCAGATCCGAGCGGCAAGCCGAGCAGGGACCGTAGAAGGTCTCGGCCGCGGGGTTCCCGCAGCGCGGGCAGATGATCGACTGCGTGGTCATGGCCCGAGCATGCCACAGTCGTCCCCGATGTGAGGTCACGCACGGTGGCGCGGTTAGGCTCGCCGTGCTTCGGAAGGGCGAGTGGTGAGCGAGCAGTCCACAACGAACGACGATGTCGTCATCATCGGTGCCGGCCCCGCGGGTCTGACCGCGGCGTATCAGCTCGGCAAGGCCGGCCGCCACGCCGTCGTCCTCGAGGCCGACGAGGTCGTCGGCGGAATCAGCCGCACGGCTCGCGTCGGTGACTGGCGCTTCGACATCGGCGGTCACCGCTTCTTCACCAAGGTCCGTCCCGTGCGCGATCTGTGGCACGAGATCCTCCCCGACGAGGATTTCCTGTTGCGGCCGCGCATGAGCCGCATCTACTACGGCGGCAAGTTCTACGACTACCCGCTGCGGGCATTCAACGCCCTTCGCAACCTGGGCCCGATCGAAGCGCTGCGCTGTGTGCTGTCCTACCTGTGGGTCCGGGTCCGTCCGCCGAAGGATCAGACCACCTTCGAGGGCTATGTCGCCGCGCGTTTCGGCTGGCGTCTCTACCGCACCTTCTTCAAGACCTACACCGAGAAGGTCTGGGGCGTGCCCGGGGATCAGCTCCAGGCCGACTGGGCCGCGCAGCGGATCAAGAACCTCGACCTCCTCCGTGCGGTGCTCAACTCCTTGACCCCGCAGCGAAACCAGAAGGAGATCACCAGCCTCATCGAGGAGTTCGAGTACCCCCGTCACGGCCCGGGCATGATGTGGGAGCGCTGCCACGAGCTGGTCGAGTCGCAGGGTGGTGCCGTCCACTTCGAGCATCCCGTCACCCGGATCGAGCATCGCGACGGCCGCGCGGTGGCGGTCGAAGCCGAGACCCCGACCGGGCCGGTGCGGTATGGGTGCGACTCGGTCATCTCGTCGATGCCGATCCCGCGGCTCCTGCAGGCGATGGACCCCGCTCCCCCGCCCGACGTGCTCGCCGCGGCGGCGGGCCTGAGCTTCCGCGACTTCCTCACCGTGGCCCTCGTCGTCCCCGAGTCGGCCGGCTTCCCCGACAACTGGATCTACATCCACGCCCCCGACGTCGAGGTCGGTCGGGTGCAGAACTTCCGCAGTTGGTCGCCACAGATGGTGCCCGAGGACGGCAAGACGTGCCTCGGCCTCGAGTACTTCGTCGACGAGGGCGACGAACTCTGGACCTCCGCCGACGACGACCTCGTCGAGCTCGGGCGGGTCGAGCTCGAGCGCCTCGGGCTGATCGAGCCGGGCTCGGTCGAACAGGGTTTCGTCGTGCGGATGCCGAAGGCCTACCCGATGTACGACGCGACGTATCGAGCCAACGTCGACACGTTGCGTGCGTGGCTGGAGGCCAACACGGCCAATGTGCATCCCGTCGGTCGCAACGGCATGCACCGCTACAACAACCAGGACCACTCGATGTACACGGCCATGTTGACGGTGGAGAACATCGTCTCCGGCACGAGCCACGACGTCTGGGACGTCAATGTGGAGGCCGAGTACCACGAGGAGCTCACGACCGAGGACTCGGCGGTCAGTCCTCAAGCCTGACGCTCACACGCCGAAGGGAACACCATCGATTCGGTGGAGGTCCGCCCGTGGCTCGGCGAAGTCAGCCCGACAACCCATTCGAGGTCGAACGCCTCGTTGAATCCGAACGCCGCGCAGGCGTCGATCTCGCGTGGATCGTCGTCGCCGCCGTCCTGTTGTGTGTGGTGGCGATCGCCTTCACGGTTCCAGACCAGCTGCTCGACCGGCTGGAGGACGTCGAGAACCTCGACGTCAACGGTGTGCTCGCCCTCGTCGTCGTCGTGCCGCTCGGCGCGACCGCGTTCGCCGTCCGGCGCTACCGCGACGCCATCCGGGCCCAGAAGGAGCTGCAGCACCTGTCGCTCCACGACGGGCTGACCACCCTGCCGAACCGCCGCCACCTGCGCGAGGTGCTGCCGTCGGCGCTGGTCCACGCCAGCCGTCACAACACCAAGGCGGCGGTGTTCTTCATCGACCTCGATGGCTTCAAGGGGGTCAACGACACCTACGGCCACGAGGTCGGCGACCATCTCATGATCGCCGTCGGCGGACGCCTGCTCCGCGCCGCCGGGGAGGACCGCTGGGTGGCGCGCTACGCCGGCGACGAGTTCGTCATCCTCGACCCCGACCCCCGCACGCCCGAACAGGCCAAGCGGTTCGCCGCCGAACTGGTGACCCTGATCGAGCAGCCGTTCGAGATCGGCGAGGACCGCATCTCGATCTCGGCCAGCGTCGGCATCGCCTTCGGCGACGTGACCGACGACGCCGAGGATCTGCTTCGCGACGCCGACATCGCCATGTACGCGGCGAAGTCCGGCCCGCAGCGCACGGCCGTGTTCACCACTGCGATGCGTGGCCAGCTCACCCCCGCCACCGCCGAGCGTCGGCTCGCCAGCGCCCTCAGCGACGGCGAGTTCCAGCTGCTCTACCAGCCGATCGTCGCCCTGCGCACCGGTCGTCTCGTCGGCGCCGAGGCGCTGTTGCGCTGGGACGACCCCGAGCGGGGCGTGTTGCAGCCCCACGAGTTCCTGGACGCGCTCGAGGACAGCGGCCTCATCGTGCCGGTGGGCCGCTGGGTGATGCAGGAGGCCCTGCGCCAGGCGGCGCACTGGAGCCAGCTCCTGCCGGCGGGGCAGCCACCGCTGCGCATCACGCTCAACGCCTCACCCCGCCAGTTGGCCCAGGCCGACTTCGTCGACGACCTGCGCCGAGCGGTCGAAGCCTCCGGCGTCGACCCCCGGATCGTCTACATCGAACTCACCGAGGCCGCCCTCATCAACGATCCCCGAGCCACGTGGGCGTCGGTCGCCAAGGTGCGCGAGTTGGGCGTCGGGCTCGCCCTGGACGACTTCGGCACCGGCTATTCCTCGCTCAACCACCTCCGCTCGTTCGATCTCGAGCTGATGAAGCTGGACGCGTCCTTCCTCCAGCACCTGGGGCGCGACGGCAAGGACGACACGATCGTGCGCCACGTCTTCGCGCTGTCGCGATCGCTTGGTCTGGCGACCCTCGCCGAAGGGATCACCGAGTCCAAGCAGATCCCGGTGCTGCTCGAGCTCGGATGCGAGCTCGGTCAGGGCTTCCACTTCGCCGAGCCGCAGCCGGCGAACGTCCTCGAGCAGATGGTGCGCAGCGGTCAGAGCCTGAACGCCGGTGCGCCGGCCCGCCAACCGGAGGCTCCCGAGACCGCCACACCGGTGCTGCCGACCCTTCGGTCGGTGACCGTCGGACGCTGATCAGACCCGCACGTCGGCGGGCGGTGGCCCGTACCGCTTGCGCAGGTGATCTCGGATCGCCAGGAGTCGGCCTCGCGGTGACCAGTGCAGCCCGCGAGCGGGCGCATGGACCAGCCCCATCGGAATCTGGATGAGGGCGACGACGATCCGGAACGCCGCATGGCGCCGGCCGAAGTGCTCGCGCAACATCAACAAGGTGTTGCGCAGCTGCAGGTAGGCCACTCGCTCGATGCTGGCACTCATGCCCGGATTGCGGACCATCGCGCCCCGGATCAGGCCGCATGTCCATCCCCGAGCGGCCGCTCGGAGGGCCAGCTCGGACTCCTCGCAGTAGGCGAAGTACCGCTCGTCGAACAGGCCGACGTCGTCGATGCAGGCCCGCCGCGCCAGCATGAGCGTGCCGTGGGGATACCCCGACGGTTCGTAGCCCGTGTCGACCGTCGGCGCCGCGTCGATCGTGCCCAGGAAGGGATCGATCACCGGCACGGCACCGTCGCCGACGTCGGCGCTGGCCAGCCCGACGCGGTCGCGGCCGTCGAGCTCGTCCAACATCCGTTCGAGCGTGTCGGGTTCGGGGAGCGCGTCGTGGGGCGCGATCGCCACCCAGTCGGTCGAGTGGTCGCGCAGCCACCGGCGCAGGCCGACGTTGCCCCCGGGGCCGAACCCGAGGTTGGCGCCGGTGATGATCAGGTCGGCGGCACCGATCTCGCCGGGCAGGATGGCGAGGGCATCGTCGTCGGAGCCGTTGTCGACCACGATGATCGAGGTCGGCACCGTCTGTCCGGCGAACGCGGCGACCGTCCGGCCGATCGCATCGGGACGGTTGCGGTGGATGATGACGACGGTCACGACGGCGGAGGACATGTTCGGGCAGCTTGCCCGGGGACGATCCGAACCCAAACACGAAGAGGGGTGGCGCGCCTCACGGACGGTAGGCTCGCCGGGCGGCAACCGATGGGAGTGAGGGGGTTCGGTGCCCGACGACGTGAGCGCGGCGACCGGCGACGACGCACGGGGCATGGATCGCCGGGGCAAGATCGGCGACCTCGCCGCCGAGGCCGGGATCCAACGGGTGCACATGCTCGCGTGGCGCGATCTCGCGGACATGGAGGCGGGCGGGTCCGAGCTGCACGCCAGCACCGTCGCCGGCCATTGGGCTGAGGCCGGGATCGACGTCGTGATGCGCACGTCCTACGCCCAGGGCTCGCCGCCCGAGTCGGTCCGCGACGGCTACGAGGTCGTACGGCGGGCCGGCCGGTACGCGATCTTCCCGCGGGCGGTGCTCGCCGAACTATTCGGTCGCCACGGACGCCGCGACGCGCTGGTCGAGATCTGGAACGGGGTGCCGTTCTTCTCGCCGCTGTGGGCTCGGGGCCCGCGAGCGACCTGGCTGCATCACGTCCACGAGGACATGTGGCCCATGGTCCTGCCGCCACGGTTGGCGCGCTTCGGGCAGGTGCTCGAACGCCGCCTCGCTCCCCCGTTCTACCGACACACCCCGGTCGTCACGCTGTCGGAGTCGTCCCGGCAGCACATCATCGATCGCATGGGCCTCCCGCCCGACCGACTCCACGTCGTGAACCCCGGGGTCGACGCCGTGTTCACGCCGGGACGGAGCGCCGAGACTCCACTGGTCATCGCCATCGGGCGGTTGATGCCGGCGAAGGACTTCCCGGCCCTCGTCCGAGCGATGGTCCCGGTGCGCGAGGCCGTGCCCGACGTCGAGCTCGTCATCGTCGGCGAGGGGTACGAGCGCGAGACCATCGAGCGTGAGATCGCCGCCGCCGATGCCGAGGCGTGGATCACGCTCGCAGGCCGGATCGACGACGCAGACCTCCTCGACCTCTACCGGCGAGCCTGGGTCGTGGCGTCGACCTCACGAGCCGAGGGGTGGGGCATGACCCTCACCGAAGCCGCCGCGTGCGGGACACCTGCGGTCGCGACGAGGATCCCGGGCCACATCGACGCAGTGGCCGACGGCGACACGGGAATCCTGGTCGACCGCGACGACGAGCTGAGCGGCGCGATCACGGCGCTGCTGACCGATCACGGCCGGCGCGAGCGCATGAGCGACGCGGCCGCGGCCCGCAGCGATCTGTTCCGTTGGGACCGCACCGCCTACGAGACGCTCGCCGTGCTCGCCGGTCGCTCGGCCCGGTGACTCGACTGCGAGGGGCCGTCGCCCGTCGCCGCCTCGAACTCGCGCTGGCCTTCGTCGCGTTCGTGCCGATCCTGGCCTCGCGCCCGGGCACGGTCGGGGCCGACACGAAGACGTATCTGTACCTCGACCCCGGTGGTCTGCTGGCCGATGCACCCTCGCTGTGGGACAGCGACGTCGCACTCGGCACGGTGACCCACCAAAACATCGGGTATCTGTGGCCGATGGGGCCGTTCTACTGGCTGCTCGACACGGTCGGCCTGCCCGACTGGGTCGCCCAGCGTCTGTGGCTCGGTGCCTTGCTGTTCGCCGCCGGCATGGGTGTCCGCTTCCTGCTCCGCACGCTCGGTTGGCAGGGTCCGGGGCTCGCCGTGGCGAGCTTCGCGTACATGCTCAGCCCGTACCTGCTCGACTACTCGGCGCGGATCTCCGCGGTGCTGCTCCCGTGGGCCGGTCTCCCCTGGATGATCGCGCTGACGATCCTGGCGGCGCGCCGTGGTGGGTGGCGGGACCCGGCCCGGTTCGCCCTGGTGACGGTCACGGTCGGGAGCGTGAACGCCACCTCGTTGCTGCTGGTGGGTCTCGCTCCGGTGCTGTGGTTGGTGCACGCCGCCGTGGTCGAGCGAAGCCTCGAGATTCGGCGGGCGGTCACCGCCGCGCTGCGGATCGGTGTGCTGTCGCTGGTCGTCTCCCTGTGGTGGATCGCCGGGCTGGTCCTGCAGGGCCGCTACAGCCTCCCGGTGACGCGCTACACCGAGACCTATGAGGTCGTGGCCGACGCCTCGACGGCGCCGGAGATCCTGCGTGGCCTCGGCTACTGGTTCTTCTACGGCAACGACAAGTTCGGTCCCTGGATCCAGCCGAGCGTCGAATACACCCAGGGTGTCTGGCTGCTGTTCCTGACGTTCGGTCTGGTGGTTCTCGCCCTGGTCGCCACCGCCGTGGTTCGGTGGCGCCATCGCTCCTACTTCGTTCTCCTTCTCGTCGTGGGTGCGCTGATCGGCATCGGCTCCCACCCCTTCGACTCCCCGTCCTTCCTCGGCTCGTTGTTCAAGGACTTCACCCGTACCGATGCGGGCCTGGCGCTCCGATCGACCCCGCGAGCGGTGCCCCTCGTCGTGCTCGCGACCTCGGTCCTGCTCGGCGCGGTGGTGGGTGCGGTGCAGACCCGTGTGCCTCGACCCGGCCGGGTGTTCGGTACCCTCACGTTGGTGGCGATCATGCTCGCCAACCCGGCCATGTGGCGGGTCCGGATGATCGAGGAACACCTGCACCGTCCCGAAGAGCTGCCGGAGTACTGGCTGGAGGCGGCCGACGCGTTCGATCGCGCCGACGACGGCACCCGGGTGTGGGAGGTTCCCGGAAGCGATTTCGCGTCGTACCGCTGGGGCAATACGGTCGACCCGATCACCCCCGGTCTGATCGAGCGCGGCTACGTCGCTCGCGAGCTGGTGCCCTTCGGCTCCGCCGAGTCCACCGATCTGCTCACCGCATTCGACCGCAAGCTCCAGGAGGGCAGCCTCGAACCGGCATCGGTCGTGCCCATCGCCCAGCTGCTCTCGACGGGTGATCTGGTCCATCGTGCCGACCTCACCTACGAACGGTTCCGAACCCCGCGCCCGGTGCCCCTCGCCGCCTTCCTCGACGGGGTCGAGGGACTCGGCGACGCCGTCGGGTTCGGGCCGGCCGAGCCCAACGTCGCCGGCCCGGAGCAGACCCTGCTCGACGAGGTCGAGCTCTCGATCGACCCCGACCTGCCGGTGCCCTCCCCCGTCACCGCCTACCCGGTGCCCGACCCGCTCGATGTCATCCGCCTCCGCTCGACGACGGGTGCGCAGGTGATCGTAGGTGACGGCGAAGGCCTGGTCGACGCCGCCGCCGCCGGTCATCTCGACACGACGCAGACGGTGTTCTTCGGGGCCGATCTGGCGGCTGACCCCGAACTGCTCGCGGAGGTCGTCGGCTCCCCCACCGAAATCGTGGTCACGGATTCCAACCGCCGACGGTCCCGGCGCTGGGGGACGCTGCGGGAGAACGTCGGCTACACCGAGCTCGCCGGCCACGAACCGTTGGTCTTCGATCCCCAGGACAACCGCCTCCCGATCTTCCCCGCCGCCGAGGACACGCCGGGGCTCGACGTCGACGACACCCGCACGGTCGCCGTGCACCGCGACGGCCCCGAGATCACCGCTTCACGGTTCGGGAATCCGGTCACCCACACGCTCGACGACAAGCCGGTCCATGCCTCCGACGGCGACCTGCGCACGGCGTGGACGGTCGCCGACTTCGCCGAAGCCCGCGGGGAGTTCCTCCGCTTCGACTTCGGCGCGGAGACCACCATCGACCGCATTCACGCGGTCCAGCCCCTCACGGCCGCCAACCGACACATCACCGAGGTCGCCGTGGTGTCCGACGCCGGCGAACGACGCGTTCTGGCGCTGACGCCGACCTCGTGGCAACGAGACGGCGAGACCGTCACCTTCGAGCCGCTGAGCGGGCACTCGTTCGATCTCGTCATCACCGATCTCGACTTCCCGGTCTCCGACACCTACCCGGTGGGCATCTCGCCGGTCGGATTCGCCGAGGTCCGTCTCGGTGAGGCGGCACCGACCACCGAGTGGATCCGCACCCCACGCGCTCTCGTCGACCGGATCGGCTCCGATCTCGACGCCCACGACCTCACGGTGGTCCTCACCCGCGAGCGGAGCGACCCCCAGGAGCCCGTGCGCGACACACCGGAGTCGTTCATGCGCCGGCTGGTCCCGTTGCCGGTCGAGCGCACGTTCGAGATCCGAGGCGTGGCTCGCATCGACACCACGGTCGCCCCCGAGGTGCTGGACACCTTCCTGCGCGCCGATCCGACGGTGACGGTCACCTCGACGGGAGCACTCGAGGGCAACATCGCCTTCTCCCCCAGCGCGCTCCTCGACGGCGATCCCGCGACCGCGTTCACCGGCCGTTTCGACCAACAGGTCGGGCAGGCCTGGCGGGTCCGGACGACCGATCCCGTCGACCTCGACGGGATCGAACTCGACTTCGTCGTCGATCGTCACCACTCGGTGCCGACCCGGCTCGCGGTGTCGCTCGACGACGGTGCCCCGCAGCTCGTCGACACCGGCCTGGCCCTGGTCGACGACGAGCTCGGGAGCCGCCGGACCCTCCGACTCGACATCGCCGCGAGCGGCGTCACCTCGATCCGGATCGAGGTCGCGGCCAGCGCCGACCGTCTGACCCGCGACTGGTACAGCAACGCCATGGTCGCCATGCCCTTCGCCGTCGCCGAGATGCGGGCGGGCGGCTTGCGTATCGAGGCCGATGGGCCGGTCGACACGGGATGCACCGACTCCCTCCTCTCGATCGACGGGCAACGCATCCCCGTTCGGGTGACCGGCTCGACCGCCGCCGTCCGCTCCGGCGGCGCCCTCGAGTTGGTCGGCTGCACCGCCGCGACGACTGCGATCGGAGACGTCGAGATCGTGACCGCCCGACCGACCGCCGCCCTGCCGATCACGATCGATCAGCTGATCCTGGAGAGCGAGCGGACGATCCCAGCACCCGACGAGCTCCCCACCCTCCGGCCCCAGTGGCACAGCGACGTCCATGTCGAAGTCTCGGTGCCCGCCGGTGACCCGGATCGGTGGCTCGTGCTCGGCCAGTCGCACAACCTCGGGTGGACGGCCTCGCTCGACGGCGTGGACCTCGGCGAGCCGCAGCTGATCGACGGTTTCGCCAACGGCTGGCGCCTGCCGGCGGAGGGCGGCGACATGGTCTTGCGGTGGACGCCGCAGCGGTTGGTCACGCTGGCCCTCTGGGCCTCGTTGGTCGCCGCCGTCGCCGTGCTCCTGCTGGCGCTGCGCCGCGACGGCGCCGACGACCCGGTCGCCCTGTCGGCTCCGGTCCTGGTGCAGCCACCCGACTGGCGAGCGCGGGCCGACGCGCCGAGGCGCCGCCTCGCCGCGGTCGGCCTGGCCGTGGCCGGGTTCGCGACCGTCAACCTCCCCGAGTGGCGCCTCGTCGCGCTCGTGATCGGCGCGGTCGCCGTCGTCGAGATCGTCCGCCCGGGACTGCGGCGGCTCGGTTCGGCCCTCGCCGCCGCCGTGTTCGGGGTGACGAGCCTGCTGATCATGGTCGAACAGACCCTCGAGCGGCATCCGCCGGACTTCATCTGGCCGCAGCAGTTCGATGCGTACCACGTGCTCGGCGTGATCGCCGTGCTGCTCCTGGCCGGTGAGTACGTCTCCTCGTCGGTCGGCGCCGACGACGGGTGATCAGGCGGGTGTACCGACCGACGCGCGGGTCAGCGCGTGCTGCACCAGCTCGAGCAGCGTCGCCTTGGTGGCGGCGCGATCGCGGGCGTCGGTGATCATCATCGGGACGTCGGCCGGGATGGCCAGCGCCTCGCGCACGTCCTCGAGCGAGTGATGGATCCGTCCGAAGAAGGCGTTGACCGCCACGACGAAGGGGATGCCGGCGGACTCGAAGTAGTCGACTGCGGCGAAGCAGTCCTCGAGGCGGCTCGTGTCGACGAGGACGACGGCGCCGATCGCCCCGCGCACGAGGTCGTCCCACATGAAGTGGAAGCGGTCCTGCCCGGGCGTGCCGAAGAGGTAGAGGATCAGATCGTCGCCCAGGCTGATGCGGCCGAAGTCCATGGCCACGGTCGTCGACTTCTTGGCCGCCTCACCGGCGATGTCGACCCCTTGGCTGTGACTCGTGAGCGACGCCTCGGTCGTGAGCGGTTCGATCTCGCTGATCGACCCGACGAACGTCGTCTTGCCGACGGCGTACCCGCCGGCGACCACGATCTTGACCGGGACGGGGACGCTCGCCGTCGCCGCCGGTGCCTTCGGTTCAGAGCGCTTGAAGACCATCGAGGACCCTTTCCAGGAGTCGGAGATCCGGACGGCTGTCCTCGGTGACCGCATTGTCGTTGCAGTCGAGGAAGCCCTCCGTGACCATGTCACCCACCAGGACGCGTGCGACGCCCAGCGGGAGCTTGAGGTGTGCTGACACCTCGGCGATCGAGGCGGGAGCCACGCAGATCTCGCAGATCTCCCGCTTTTCGGTTGCCAGCGCAGGTGCGCTGGTCAGGCCCCGATCCGTGACGCGGACGATCGCCTCGAGCGCGAGCTCGGTCGACGATCGGACCCGGCCGCCCGTGAGGGCGTAGGGCCGGATCCGCAGCCGCTCTTCACGGGGCCGTTCGTTCATCGGGGCAGGGCGCTCTGGAGTTCGGCGCGCAGTTCAGGGGTGAGGAAGGGGCCGGTCTTGTCGACCAGGACCGCCATCTCGTAGCCGACCAGTCCGACGTCGCAGTCGGCGTCGGCAACCACCGCGAGACAGGAGCCGTCGCTGACGCCGGTGACGAACAGGAAGGCGTGCTCCATCTCGATGATGATCTCGTTCACCTGGCCGCCGCCGAACCGGCCGGCGGCACCGTACGCGAGGCCGATGAGGCCGGAGGCGACGGCGGCGAACCGGTCGGCCGCGTCTCGATCCAGGCCGCCGGACAGCGCCATCGGGAGACCGTCGGACGAGACCACGACGGCCTCACTGACGCCCGGGACTCGCTCGACGAAGTTGGCGACGAGCCAGTTGACGTTGTTGGCTGCGGTACTCATGGTCATGGTGGTTCCTCAGCTCCCTTGCTTGGGATCGGTCTGGCCCTGCTCGGGGCCACGGCCCTTGCGGAGACCCGCCCGATAGCGCGAGAGCATCTGTCGGACCTCCTCAGGGGAACGGTTGCCCGACGCCATCGCCGGCTGGGCCGGGGTGGCGGTCGGTGCGTACTTGGACTCCTCGGGCACGTCGACCTGCTTGGGCGTCCGCCGGATCAGACCGGCGCTGGTGACGGCCTGATCGACGGTCCCGATCGAGGTCGGGGCGGGCACGGGTGCGGTGGGCGTCGGTGCCGCAGGCGCCGCGACGGGTGTTGCGGGCGTGGCGGGCGCCGCGGGAGTCGGTGTCGGGGCGGCGGGCATGGGGGGCGCCGCAGGGGTCGGTGTCGGGGCGGCGGGCATGGTGGGCGCCGCAGGGGACGGTGTCGGGGCGGCGGGCATGGCGGGCACCCCGGGGGTCGGTGCCGGGGCAGCCGGGGCCGGCGCGGCAGGCGCCGGCTGGGCGACGGTGGGCAGGATCGGCGCGTCGCAGGGGTTCACGTCGGCCGGGGCGGCCGG
>JBCCWI010000026.1:0-48638 GCA_039193795.1 Actinomycetota bacterium
AGATGCAGATCGTCTTGGACTTGTTGAGGTTGCCGGTCAGCTTGCGCAGCGCCTGGGACATGAGGCGGGCCTGGAGACCGACGTGGGTGTCGCCCATCTCGCCCTCGATCTCGGCGCGGGGCGTGAGGGCGGCCACCGAGTCGATCACGACGACGTCGAGCGCACCGGAGCGGATCAACATGTCGGCGATCTCGAGCGCCTGCTCACCGGTGTCGGGCTGGGAGATCAACAGCTCGTCGATGTCGACACCGATCGCCTTGGCGTAGACGGGATCCATCGCGTGCTCGGCATCGATGTAGGCGCAGACACCGCCGTTGCGCTGCGCCTCGGCCACGACGTGGGTGGCGAGGGTGGTCTTGCCGGAGGACTCCGGCCCGTAGATCTCGGTGACACGGCCCCGAGGCAGGCCGCCGATGCCGAGCGCGAGATCGAGTGCGAGGGCACCGGTGGGGACCGACTCGATCGCCATCGTCGACTTGTCGCCCATCTTCATGACCGAGCCCTTGCCGTACTGCTTCTCGATCTGGCCGAGGGCCATCTCCAGCGCCTTGTCGGCCTTGTCGTCTCGTTCCACCATGTTCCTGTCTCCTGCTCTCACCGGCGTTGGCCGGATCTCCTCGACCCGGCGTGCGGGCATGTTCGGGGGGTGTGGGTTGATGGGCTCGAACCTACGGAGGGGGTGTGACACGCCCGGGCCGGGGAACGAATGACAGCAACGTAATTGCGAACAGCTGTTCGGTCAAGGACCGAACACGAAGAAAATCCGTGCCGCATCGGGACCAAAAGCCAGGCTCGCGACGTTTCCTGTAGCGAGTCCACAACTGCGAGACTCTTCCCACCCCTCCCCCGAGGGAACGACCCAGGAGGCCCCATGGCTGACACCCAGCACACCGACGCCGAGCTCCGCGAGCGCCTGACGCCCGAGCAGTACGCCGTCACCCAGCAGGCCGGAACCGAGCGTGCGTTCACCGGCGAGTACTGGGACTGCCACGACGACGGCACCTATCGCTGCATCGTGTGTGACATCGCGCTGTTCACGTCCGACACCAAGTTCGAGTCGGGCTCGGGATGGCCGTCGTTCTTCGACACGGTCGGCCCCGACGTGGTGTCGATCCGCACCGACACCAGCCACGGCATGATCCGCGAGGAGGCGATCTGTGCCAACTGCGGCGCCCACCTCGGCCACCGGTTCCCCGACGGCCCGGCCCCCACCGGCCAGCGGTACTGCATGAACTCCGCCGCCATGCGCCTCGATCGCGACATGGTCGTCGGCGACGACGACTGACACGGCCGGCCGCCGGCGACGAGCGCGGCCCACCCTCGGGCGGACCGCGTCTCGGTCAGCCGTCTGCGGTCTAATCGCCGCCCAGGGCGGGGACGTCGATGTCGCCGAGATCGATCCCCTCGAGATCGACGCCGAGTCGCGCGGGGTCGGCGGTCACCCCCCGCAGGTCGGCGAGTTCCTCGACGCTCAGATCGACCACGGACCCGTCGACGAGACGAGCGAGTTCGACCGGGTCGACCTCGGCCGGTTGTTCTCCACCCCCGAACAGACCGGCACCGAGGTCGATCCAGCCGCTCGGGGACATCAGGTCTGCGAGCGTGATGTCCCCGACGGACGGGTCGACGTCGCCGAGCCGACCGACCAGGTCGGCGAGCCAGTCGAAGGCGGTCTCGGCGTGGGATTCGATGGCATCCCATTCGCCCTGGACCGCGAACGCCGACGCCACCGAGATGACGGTGGCGATCAACGCGGCGAGCACACCCGCACGGATGACCATCCGGCTCAGGGCGAACAACGTGAACATGACTCCAGGAGTACCGACCGAGACCGGTCGACGGCCAGTGGCGAACGGCACCTCCGGACCGGGCCCGACGACCCGGCCCCGGGCTGCGACACCGGCGGTACGGTGACGCCATGACCGAGAGCCGCCCGGTCGGTCGGCCACCCGGCCCCCACGACGACACCCTGGCCAAGTTGCTGCCCCGGGCGCTGCAGCTGTTCCTCGACGAGGGCGGCGCGGCGCTCACCCCGACCCGGCTCCACAAGGAGACCGGTGTGTCGCGGGCGACGATCTACCGCAACTGGCCCGAGCCGGCCGACCTGATCGAGATCATGTTGCAGACGGCGACGCGGTTCCCGGACACCATGACCTGTGTCGGCGACACACGCATCGATCTCCACGCGGCGATGGCGACGCTGCTCGACCGGTTCGAGAACCGGCCGGCGCGCGCGTTCTTCGCCGCCTGTCTGGAGTACGGCCGCCGAAACGAGCGGGTGGCGAGCGCGGCGACGGCGTTCATCGCGGGCATCTTGCAACCGTTCCATCTGGCGATCGCCGAGGCGCTCGAACGCGGGGACCTGGAGGGCGTCGAGCACGAGCTCGTGGCCGAGGTCACCGGCCCGGTGATCCTGCAACACATCGTGATGGGCTTCCCGGTCGACGACGCACGGGGCGCAGCGGTGGTCGACCGATTCCTGGAGTGCCGGCTGCGCTGAGCGCGGTGTCAGCGACCGTCCGTCCCCGGGGACGAGGCGGGGTCGGCGGGCCCATCTGCAGCGGGCGCATCCGCAACCGGCGGTGCGTCGTCGGCGACCGCGTGACGACGGAGGAATGCGTCGACGATCGCTGCGTCGTCGAGACGGTCGGCATCGCCGCCGAGCAAGACGACGTCGAGCAGCAACGGTCCGACGAACTCGTGGAGCAGCGCATCGGCGTCGAGACGACCAGGCGACGACAGCGCTCCGCGCTCCAGCCCCGCGACGATCACCTCCCGGATCGGGGCGAGGAGGGCACGGACATAGTCCGAGGTCGCGGGACCCCCGGTTCCGGGGCGGGCATCGGCCGCGAGCAGCGCACCGAGCAGCGAGCCGACGGGACGGTGACGAAGGCGGAAGGTGAGCGTCTCGAGGGCAGCCGACAGGTCGGCGCGCAGATCGCCGGTCAGCTCGGCGGGCACCCGTCGTCGGGAGGCGCCGGCAACGATGTCGGCGACGACGGCGGACGCGTCGGGCCAGTGCCGGTAGATCGTCGTGCGCGCCACCCCGGTCTCGGCGTGGAGTCTCGTGGGCGTGAGCGCGGTGATGCCCTCGTCGGTGAGGATCCGCCACGCCGCGCTGAGCACGGCGTACTCGGTCGCCGAGGACGGCCCACGCGGCCGGCCGGCCGGCCGGGGGGACCCGGCGTCGCCGGCGGGGCTGGGAGCGGCCATGCCGCGGACGGTACCACGGGCGGCGTCGTGCGCTCCGCGACGGAGCGCTTCGCCTCGTAGCGGAAATCCGAGCGGATCGCTTGACCCGGGCCGCCATATCGCTACAGTTCGTAGCGCTTCACTATGTAGCGATTATCACCTGAGGCGAACACGATCGTCGACGGCCTCGCCCCCGGGTCCGCTCGTTCGGCTCGCCGATCCGAACGGAGACACCATGACCACCACCGACCCCTCGCCAGCGATCGCGGCGCCCGAGGGCCTCCTCGACCCGAACGTCCGCCTCACCTGGCCGATGCTCGTCCCCGCCGTCGTGCTGATCGCGATCTACACGATGCTGAGCTACATCGGCTTCTTCGATCAGGCGTCGTTCTACGACTCGATGGACATCCCGGTGCCGAGCAACGAGTTCCTGCTCTACAGCTGGGCGGGCAAGAACACCGCCGTGCTCCTGGGCCTCGTCATCGCCACCGTCACCCGACTCCGCGTGCTCGTCCTGACCGCGATCGCCATGCTCGTCACGATGCAGATGGGCGACGTCAACGCCGGCGCCCAGAGCGGAGTGAACGTGTTCGTCACCTGGATCGCGTTCGCGCTGACCGTCGCCCAACTGGCGATCGTCGTGATCGGCGCCCGCCGCACCGCCTGAGGCGGCGAGCACCCGGCGGTCGCGCCGCTACCCTGGATCGGTGCCTCGCCCGACATCGTTCGCCGAGCTCGGTGTCCCGGCGGCGATCGTCGACACGCTCGAGTCCTCCGGCATCACCGAGCCCTTCCCGATCCAGGCCCAGACCATCCCGGACCTCCTCGCCGGCCGCGACGTCATCGGCCGCGCCCCGACGGGCTCCGGCAAGACGCTCGCCTTCGGGATCCCGCTGGTCGCCCGCGTGCTCGACGCCGGTCCAGCCCGCAAGAAACGGCCTCGCGCCCTGGTGCTCGCGCCGACCCGTGAACTCGCCGGCCAGATCGCCGACGAGCTGGCGCCGCTGCTCGCGGCGGTCGAGCGACACGGCCTGGCCGTCTACGGCGGCGTCGGGCTGCGGCCCCAGATCAACCGCCTCGCCAAGGGCGTCGACCTCCTCGTCGCGACCCCCGGTCGCCTCGAGGACCTGATCGGTCAACGAGTGGTGTCGTTGGCCGAAGTCGAGGCGGTGGTGCTCGACGAGGCCGACCGCATGGCCGACATGGGCTTCATGCCCGCGGTCCGGCGCCTGCTCGACCAGACCGCGGCCTGCGAGCAGACGATCCTCTACTCCGCCACGCTCGACGGCGAGGTCGCGAAGCTCACGGCTCGGTACCAGCACGATCCCGTCCGCCACGAGGTCGGCGACCCGACCCCCGACCTCGACAACATGACCCACTACTTCTGGGAGCTCCAGCGCGGTGACCGCATCCCGCTGTGTGCGTCGGTGATCGCGACGTTCGGCCGCACGATCGTCTTCACCCGCACCCGCCACGGCGCCGACCGCGCCGCCCGTCAGCTCTCGCGAGCCGGCGTGCCGGCCGTGCCGATCCACGGCAACCGATCCCAGAACCAACGCCAGCGGGCGCTCGACGACTTCGCCAACGGCCGAGCGGCCGCCCTCGTCGCGACCGACGTCGCCGCCCGGGGGATCCACGTCGACGCGGTGGAGTGCGTCGTGCACTTCGATCCCCCCGACGAGGACTCCGCCTACGTCCACCGCTCGGGCCGCACCGCTCGGGCCGGCGCCCGCGGCACGGTCGTGTCGTTCGTCGACCCCACCCAGACCCGGCTCGTCACGGCGATGAAGCGTCGCCTCGACCTGCCCCAGGAGATCACGCCGCCACCGCAGATCGACGGCGAACCCATCGACACCGGCGAGGAGCCCGTGTTCGACGACCGACCCCCGCGCCGGACCGACGATCGCCGCCGCGACGATCGACACGACGGTCCGCGCCAGGGCCAGAAGGCCAAGCGACCCAAGCAGGCTCGGCCCGGCTCCAAGAAGAAGCCCGGGAAACGGGCGGCGAAACGGGCGGCCGAGAAGGCCAGGAAGAAGCAGGGCCAGACGGGTCGCGACGATCGCCGAGGCGCCGATCACCGCGGCGGGTCCGGCCGACCGGGCAAACCGGTCGGGAAGCGGGCGAAGAAGGCGGGAAAGCGTTCGGGTCCGCCCGGCCAGCAGCGACGGCCCGGCTCGACGGCGGGCGGTCGTCCCGGCGGTGGTCGACCCTCGGGCTCCAGCGGTGCGCGTCGCGGCAAGGGCGGCGGCGGGTCCCAAGGCAGCGGCCGAGGCAAGGGACAGGGCCCGCGCCGGGGTCAGGGCCGGACTTCGTAGAACCGGTTGACCGGGTCGACGTCGAACTCGCGCGGTTCGAATCCGGTGAAGCCGGCCGCCTGCACCATCTCCTCGAAGACCCCGGCGGTGAGGCCGAGGGTGCCGAGGCCGGCACCGCCGGGCTCCGACATCGCCGACGACATGCAGTACATGATCGACATCGCGTAGAAGAGCCCGACGACCGGGTTGCGCTGGTTGTCCTCGAGGGACTCGTTGGCCTTGATGTCGGCGACCATCCACACGCCGTCGTCGGCCAGGCACGAACGAGCCGAACGCACCGCGGCCCCCGGTCGGGGCAGGTCGTGGATCACGTCGAGCGTGAGCAGGAGATCGACGGTGTCGAACCGATCGAGATCGTCGAAGCTCCCCGCACGGAACGACAGGTTCGTGAGGCCGGCCTCGGCGGCCCGATCGTTCGCGGCGGCGATCGCGTGCTCGGACGGATCCACGCCGATGACGGTGCTGTCGGGGTACGCCTCGGCGATCGCGGTGGCGGCGACACCGGCGCCGCACCCGATGTCGACCACGGTGGCCCCTGCGGTCAACCGGGCGGTCATGCCGTCGATCGAATCGAGGATGACGGGCACCAGGTGGGTGCGCTGCCCCCCGGCGCCCATCGCCGCCTGGAAGTGGCACGTGTCGGGGCCGTGTTCGTCCCAGGTCATCCCGATCCCGGTCGAGAACGCCTCGATCGTGCGGGCGATCTCCCGATGGGTGATCGGCGGTCCGAACACCCCGGCCTGGTACTGCGGATGATCCTCGTCCGCCAACACGATGGCCGCCTCGGGGGTCAGGGCGAACCGCCCCCCGTCGTGCTGGGCGAGCTGCAACGACACCATCAGGTGGAGCCATTCGCGCACCCACCGCTCGTGCAGGCCGGTCGCGTCGGCCAGTTCCTGCGAGGTCGAGACGCCCGCATCGGCCAGGGCGCCGAACAGCCCGAGCTCGGTGCCGATGTGGATGACCGCACTGGCGACCTCGCCCTCCTTCAGTTTGAAGAGCCCGAACACCGTGAGGGCGAGCTGATCGAGATCGAGATCGGTGCGCATCGGCGCAGTATCGCCCGGCGCGCCGTCGGGTCGCCAACGAGACGCTTCCGGAGAAAAATCCCGATTTCGGGGAATCATTTTCGCCGCCGCGCCGTTCACCTCTCGATGCCACGAACACGCCCCCTCCGACGCGGCCTGACCGTCGCGGTCGTCGGGCTCGGACTCCTCGCTTCCGCTTGCGGATCCGAGGGCAACGCGCCCGACACCGCCGAGGCCAACGCCGCCGGCGAAGCGGCCGCGCAGAACATCGACGACCTCCAGCAGAGCGACAACGTGCTCGACATCGAAGTCCTCGATGTCGCGTCCGGCTCGGCCTCCACCCTCCGCGACGCGGTGGACGGCGACCGCCCGGTGCTGCTGTGGTTCTACGCACCGCATTGACCGACGTGCCGGCGTGAACGCGCCGAAGTCGGGCAGTTCGCCCAGACGCACGCAGACAAGGTCCAGGTCATCGGTCTCGGGACCCAGGACGACTTCGCCTACGCCCAGGAGTTCGTCGACAGCGGTCAGCTGACCGGCGACGATCTCACGTTCCTCTGGGACCCGAGCTTCTCCACCTGGCAGGCGTTCGGGGTCCGTGCCAACTCGTCGATGGCGATCCTGCGCGGCGATCTCGCCAGCTCGAGCAACATCTTCTTCGGCTTCGGTCCCGACGAACAGCAGATGATCCTGGACTCGCTCGAACAGTTCAGCTGAACGAGCGCACCAACGGCCGCCCGGTTCCCGCCCGGGCGGCCGTTGCGCGTTCGCTCAAGGCCGCCGCCTGCGCACCGATCCTTTGACGGAGTCCCCGTTTCAAGGAGAATGACGCACATGTCGATGCGCGCCCACCTGACCTCACTGCTCGCGATCCTCGCGATCGCGGCCTCCGCCTGCAGCAGCAACAATGTGACCGATCTCGAGGTGGGCGACTGCTTCGACGACCCGGACGAGGGGACGACCCTGATCTCCAACGTCGACATGGTCGACTGCGCCGAGCCCCACGACAACGAGGTGTACCACGTCTACGCGATCAGCTCGCTGCGCACCGACGACCAGTACTTCGAGGACTGCCTCGCGGAATTCGAGGGCTATGTCGGGTCGGACTACGCGACCTCGGAGATCTTCTTGAGCTACATCACCCCGACCGCCGACGGCCTGTCCCAGGGCGCCGACGAGGTGATCTGCATCGCCTTCCTCGAGCCGCCGAACAAGCTGACCGGCTCGGTGCGAGGTTCGGGCCGCTAGCCCGAGCCGGGCGCTCGCTCACCAGCGGCTGGGGCCGAGCACCATCACCTGACGCTCGGTCGAGGTCGGGACGAGATCGCGCTTGGACGGCTCGATCGTGAACGGCACCGGATTGGGGTCGAGCTTCTTGGGGTCGTCGTCGTCGGCCATCTGGGCGAGCAGGTCGCCGGCCCCGCCGAGCGACCCGATCGCACCGAACCAGGCGAGCGTGACCGTCTCGCCCGAGCCGAGCTTGGCGGCCCGCACGCCCTGCCCACCGCGGCCCTTGCTCTCGAACTCCTCGTAGGGGGTCGCCTTCGCTGCTGCGCCGGACGTGATCGTCACGACGACACCGTCGCCGATCACCGGGCCGGCCCCGACGACGGTCGCGTCGCCCTTGAGCTTCATACCGGCGACGCCTCCGGCGCCGCGGCCCTGGACCGAGATGGCGTCGACGGGCATTCGCAGGGTCTGGCCGTCGGAGGCGACGAGGATCACGTCGACGCCGGCCGGCGCCCGGAAGGCCGCGACGACCGCGTCGCCGTCCTTGAGACCGATGACGGCCTTGCCCGACTTGGTCCCGAGCGCCTCTTCGGCGGTGAGCTGCTTCACGACACCGCGGGCGGTGACCAGGACGAGGTGCTCCTCCCCCGCCGTCACCAACGCCAGCGCATGCTCGCCCTTGTTGAGGCCGAGCTGTTGGGCTGCAGCATTGCCGCGGGTCCGGCCGCCTGCGTCGGCGGCTTCGCCGGCGTGGAAGACGAACGCCCGACCCTCGGAGGTGATGGCGGCCATCGGTTGGCCGGTGGAGGTGACGACCGCCGACGCGACCAGGTCGTGGCGGCCGGCGACGCCCTTCTTGGCCCCTCCGGTGGCGACCCGCCCCAGGTTCCCCGAGGTCGACAGCGTCACGACACACGCTTCGTCGTCGTCGGGATCGAAGGAGGCATCGCTCTCCGTGGGCGCCTCGAACACGGGAATGTCGTCGGCGTTGACGATCTCGGCCTTGCGGTCCTGACCGTGCTTCTCGACGAGCTCGCCGAGTTCCTTCATCACGAGCGTGCGGCGGCGGTCCTCGCTCTTGAGCAGACGCTCGTACTCGGCGATCGCATCGCGCTTCTCCTGGGCCTCCTCCTCGAGCTCGAGCTTGGCGAGTGCGGTCAGCCGCCGCAGCGGCATGTCGAGGATGTGGGTCGCCTGGATGTCGGAGAGGTCGAAGCGCTCCATCAGCCGCTCGCGAGCCTCGGGGGCGTTCTGGGAGGAACGGATGATGGCCACGACCTCGTCGATCGCGTCGAGCGCCGTGAGCAGGCCCTCGAGGATGTGCAGGCGCTCCTGGGCGCGCTCGAGGCGGTACTGCGTGCGCCGCACGACGACCTCGAGGCGATGGTCGATGTAGGCCTTGCAGAGGTCGTAGAGGCCGAGGGTCGTGGGGACACCGTCGACGAGCACGACATTGTTGATGCCGAATGACTCCTCGAGCGGGGTGAGCCGGTAGAGCTCCTGGAGCACCGCCTGGGGATTGACCGCCGGCTTGACGTCGATCTGGATGGTGAGGCCGTTGATGTCGCTGAGGTCGGCGATGCCCTCGATGCCCACGAGCTTGCCGTTGTTGGCGAGTTCCTGGACCTTGGCGATCACCCGCTCGGGCCCGACGAGGTACGGCAGTTCGGTGACGATGATCGACTGTCGGTTGCGGCTCGTCTGCTCGACATGGGCCTTGGCCCGGATGCGGAACGTGCCACGGCCGGTCTCGTAGGCCTCGCGCAGCCCGTCGTCGACCACGATGCCACCCGAGGGGAAGTCGGGGCCCGGCAGCACAGCCATCAGTTCGTCGATGGTCGGCTTGGGCCGGCGCTTGGTCATGACCAACTCGATGGCCTTCTCGACCTCGCGCAGGTTGTGGGGCGCCATGTTGGTCGCCATGCCGACGGCGATGCCGCTCGTGCCGTTGACGAGGATGTTGGGCAACGCAGCGGGCAACACGATCGGCTCGTCGCCCTCGCCGTCGTACGTCGCCCGGAAGTCGACCGTGTCCTCGTCGAGCTCGCGGACCATGTCCATCGCCGGCTCGGCGAGGCGACACTCGGTGTAGCGGGCGGCGGCGGGCGGGTCGTCGAGGGATCCGAAGTTGCCCTGCGGATCGATGAACGGGACCATCCGCGAGAAGTCCTGGCCCATGCGGACGAGGGTGTCGTAGATCGCGCCGTCGCCGTGGGGGTGGTAGCGGCCCATCGTGTCGCCGACGATGCGGGCCGACTTGCGGAAGGGGGTTCCGGGCCGCACCCCCATCTGCAGCATCGACCACAGGATGCGCCGCTGGACGGGCTTGAGGCCGTCGCGGACGTCGGGGATCGCACGCGACGTGATGACCGAGAGCGAGTAGGCGAGGAAGCTCTCGCTCATCTCGTCGGCGACGGGAACCTCAACGACTTCGCGGGCGAACCCGCCGTCGAATTCGAGCTGTCGAGACATGTCGCCGACCGTAGTCACAGCCTGTGTCACGGAGGGGGAGGGCAGCTGCGGAGGACGACCCCGATCAGGGGCCGGAGATCACCGGGGTGGCGAACACGCCGCCGGCGAGGGTTCGCCGCATCAGGTCGGCGGCGAAGTTCACCTGGGCGCTGTAGAGCGAACCTCCGATGCTGATCCGGCGCACGCCCGCCTGGGCGAGTTCGTCGAACCCGAGGCTCGGGGAGGATGCGGGGATGAACGCCGGCCGTCCCAGGGGGAGCAGCACGTTGACCGGGCCGCCCGCCTCGTCGACGACCGTGCGGATCGTGTCGAGATCCCAGGTTCCCGGTGCGTAGAGACAGTGGGCGCCCACCGCCGCCATGCCCTGGAGGCGGGCGACGGCTTCGGGCAGCCCGCCGTCGAGTCCGTACAGCAGGATCTCCGTGCGGCCGGTGATGACGAAGGGTCGGCCGAGGCCTTCGGCCGCCTCGACCGCAGCCTCGATCCGGGCGATCGCCTTGGCCCGGTCGTAGAGCCCGATCTCGCGATCGCCGGACCAGTCCTCGATGCCCATACCGGCCGCGCCGGCCGCGGCGAACCGCTCCACGGCGGCCGCCATGTCCTCGGGCTCGTGGCCGTACCCGTTCTCGGCGTCGACGTTGCACGGCACCCCGGCGGCCGAGACCAGGATCTCGGTGTGCTCGGCGTGCTCCTCCATGCTGACATCGCCCGCCGCGTCGGCCCGGCCGATCGTGGTGGCGTGCCCGGAGCTCGTGGTCGCGATCGCGTCGATCCCGACCTCGGTCACCGCCGCGGCGGTCCCTGCGTCGGCGACGTTGGCCATCACGAAGGTGCCCGCCTCGTGCAGCTGCTGGAATCGGCGGGCTCGGGCGGATGCGGTGTCGAAGTCGATCGGCATGACCCGATCTTGGCATCCCCCGTCGGACGGATCCGGACGAATCACCCCGCCGGCCTCGCGGTGCGAGGGATCGTCAGGCCGCCGTCCACGCGTCGAGCAGCACCATCGGCAGGATCGCAGCGCCGAACGCGGTGACGCGCCCGTCGGCCACGATCCCCAACGCTTCCCAGGGCTCGGTGGCGACTGCGAACGCCCACGCGACCCGCGCCCGGTCGGTCTTGGCGATGTCGGTCGTGACCTCGGGGCAACGGTTGACGTGGTCGACAAGGGCCATCGGGTCGGCCGAGGTGTCGGCGCCGGCACGAGCGAGGCCGAGCACCGCGCCGAGCCAGTCGGCGAACTCGAGTTCGAGGACCGCCCGGCGGGCGTCCGGCGCCAGGGGGACGAGCGAGGCGGGTGCCACCACGGCCGCCAGCGCGGCGAGCACCACGGTGAGGTCCTCGGCGTCGAGATCGACCGGTCCGGCCGAGGCCGCCAGCCACCGGGCGAGCGGCGCATCCTCGCTCGCGGCCGCCCGGAGAGAGGCGGCGGCGGCCCCGACGGCGACGGTGTGCTCGGACAGGTCGGGATCGGTGCCGAAGGCGCGCGTCACGACCGCAGCGGCCCAGGCGTCGTCGTCGGGGTCGCGGGCGGGGAGGTCGGGTACGTCGGGCTCGACCCACACCGGTGGCACGAGATCCTCGACCCCGAGCGTCGAGAGCCGCGCGGCGAGGACGCGGCCGATCGCGACCAGCGATGAGGCGGGCTCGTCGGTGGCCCCCACGGCGGCGCCCACCCGCTGGGCGAGGTCGCCGGCCGGTACCGGTTCGGAGCGCAGTTTGGTGTCGTCGTCGGCGATCGCGTCGAGGAGTTCGGCGGGACCGACGGTCGCCTCGCCGGCGCGCTCGGGCACCCCGGCGCCTCCCGGTTCGAGATCGACGAGCACCACGTGGCGCTCGTCGGAGGCATCCACGAAGCGAAACGCGGCCGACGCGCCGCGCCAGTCGCCCACGACCCATGCCGCCTCACAGGTGGAGGTCAGCAGGTCCGGCGCCCAGCTCGGCGCGGGCTCGAGGGCGGGATCGCCGAGATCCACACCGTCGGCGACGGCGTCGATGGCCCACAGGGCGGCGGCAGGACCCGGGCCGCCGACCTCGGCGAGCGCGCGGATCACCGCATCGGGTCCGTCGGGACCGGCCTCGGCGGCGAGGGCCACGAGATCCGATGCCCACACCTCCGCTCGGACCGCATCGAGATCGAGCAGCTCGTCGGCCTGGGCGAGGGCATCGTCGATGATCGAGGTGAGGAGGTCGGCCACGGGACGGGGAGCCTACCGGTCGACTCGCGGCCACTCGTGCCTACAGTCGTGCGGTGCCCGAACTCCCCGAGGTCGAGACGATCCGCCGCCAACTCGAGCCCCACCTCGTGGGGGCGACGATCGTCGATGCCGGTGCCCACTGGTCGGCCAAGTTCGCTCCCGCGGTCGACGCGATCGGCACCGAGTTCACCGGCGCCCGGCGGCGGGGCAAGTACCTGCTGTTCGACATCGACGCGTTCGACGACGCCGCCCCGACTCGACGGGAACTGGTCGTGCATCTCGGGATGACCGGCCGGTTGGCGGTCGAACCCGACGCCGACGCAGTGGATCTCGAGCATCCCCATCTCCGGGCGTGGTGGCGCCTCGACGACGACCGGATGGTCACGTTCCACGACATCCGCCGGTTCGGACGCATCCACGTCGTCGACCAAGGCGACCACCGAACCATCCCCACCCTTCACGCGCTCGGGCCCGAGCCGTGGGATCCGGCGTTCACCGGCCGCCACCTCGCTCGGTTCGTCAAGCGCAGCGACCGGCACCTGAAGACGATCCTGCTCGCGCAGCGTGCCGTCGCCGGGGTCGGCAACATCTACGCCGACGAGGCGCTGTGGGACGCGGAGATCAACCCCGCGACCCGGCGGCTCTCGCCGGAGCGCGCCGAACGGCTGGTGGTGGCGATCCGACGCGCGCTCGAATCCGGGCTCCGACACGGCGGCACCACCTTGCGGGACTATGTCGACGGCGAGGGCGAGAGCGGCGGCAACCAGCACGAGCTGGCGTGCTACGGCCGCGGCGGTGAGCCGTGCCTGCGCTGCGGGACCGAACTCCGGACCCGCGTCATCGACGCCCGGACGACGACCTTTTGCCCGAACTGTCAGGCGCGCTGACCGCCGCCGGCGGCGGTGGTGAAGACGATCAACTCGACCCCGGCGAGCACGCCGACCACCACGACGAATCCCAGGCCGCCGGCGGGCTGGCCTTCCATCACCTCCAGCGGTGACCGGCCCGACGCGGCGACGAAGGCGGCGGCCGCGAGGGCGAGGTTGTCGCCGACGTGCCACCACGACGGCGGTGCGTCGACGCGCCCGAAGCACCCGCACGAACCGGCGCCGACTCGCATCGCTCGCAGCACGGTGACGGCGAACACGACGTACAAGGTCCCGACCCCGACGGCGATCGCACCGATCTCTCCGACCAGGGCAACGACCCCGAGCGAGATCTCCACCGCCCCGAGTCCGACCGCCAGGCGGACGGCGTCGATCGGGCCGAGGGTCGGGAGGCCGAGATCGTCGAGCAGGGCCGCGGTGGTCGCCGGGCGCAGGACCTTCATCGCGCCGGCGAGCACCAACAACACGGCGGCGGAAGCGTAGAGCGCAATGGCGGCGTCCATCGGTTCGTCACCCTAACCACGCCGCGTCCGACGGCGGGAGCGTGCGCGCTACTGCCAGGGATTGCCCGAGAGGTACTTCCAGCCGGCGTCCGGCAGGATCACGACCGCGGTGCCGCCGTGGGTGTCGAGTTCGCGTTGCGCCGCCTCGACGACCGCCCCCGACGACGTGCCGGCGAAGTGACCCTCTTCGTGCATCAACTCCTGGACCTTCGCCTCGGCGGTGGTGCGGCTGACGACATGGCGGTCCTTGACCAGACCGAAGTCGGCGATCGGCGGCTGGAACGGGTCCTCCTGGTTGCGCATCCCGCCGATGGTGTCGTCGAGATCCTCCTCGACGGAGTGCACGGCGATGTCGGGGAAGTGCGTGCGCAGCCCGCGACTGTTGCCGGTGATCGTGCCGCCGGTGCCGTAGGCGCACAGGAAGTGGTCCGGAGGGGTGTCGAGGGGCCAGTCGCGCACGATCTCCAGCGCCGTGCCGAACTCGTGGGCGGCCGGGTTGGCCTCGTTGCCGTACTGGTAGCACATGTGGCCCTCCCCCTCGGCGACGAGCCGACGCGCGTGTTCGATCGCGTCGTTGGGGCCGCCCTCCACGTCGATCAGATCGGCCCCGTAGGCGCGCAGGAGCTGACGGCGCTCCTCGGAGGCGTTGGTCGGCAGGCAGATCGAGATCGGGTGACCCTCCAGGAGGGCGACTCGGCTGAGCCCGATCCCGGTGTTGCCCGAGGTGGCCTCGATCAGCGGCATGCCGTCGCGGATCTTCCCGAGCCGTCTGTCCTCGTGGAACATGTTCCAGGCCGGCCGATCCTTCACCGAGCCGGTGGGGTTGTACCACTCGAGCTTGGCGAACAGACGGGTGCCGGCGGGCGCCATGTTGCGGAGTTCGACCAGGGGGGTGTTGCCGGGTTTCATCGATCCTCGCGGGGCGATCGGGGGCGCCCCACGACAAAACCTTACCCAATAGGTCACCTATTCCCCGTATCGGCCGATGACCGGGTGCCGGCGGGCCGCGCCGGTACCGTGGCCCCATGGCGAGCGAGCGTCCCGACTTCTACGAACTGATCGCCCAGAACCGGCGCCGCACCTGGCTGCTGATGTTCGCCTTCTTCGTGCTCCTGGCGCTCGTCGGCGTCGCCGTCAGCCTCGCCCTCGGCGGCGGGATCGTCGGTGTGGTGTTCGCCGTCGTCATCTCGTTCGGGATCGCCTTCAGCTCGTACTGGTCCTCCGCGTCGTTGGCGATCAGCTCAACGCGCGCTCAGCCCGCATCGCGCGAGGAGTTCGGTCGGCTCCACAACCTCGTCGAGGAGGTCTCGATCGCGGCGGGGATCCCCAAACCCAAGGTCTACGTCGTCCACGACCCCTCCCCCAACGCCTTCGCGACCGGACGCAACGTCGACAACGCCGCCGTGGCGGTGACCACGGGCCTGATGGACAAGATGAACCGCGCCGAACTCGAGGGCGTCATCGCCCACGAGGTCGCGCACATCCGCAACGGCGACATCTTGGTGATGACCGTCGCGGTCGGCACCGCCGGGGCGATCGCGATCATCTCCGACATCTTCTTCCGGATGCTGTACTGGGGCGCCCTCACCGGCGGTGGCGCCTCCCACCGGCGCCGCGGCGGCAACAACAACGGCGGGGGCGCCCAGGCCCTGCTCATCGTGGGCGCGATGGTCTTCGTGGCGGTGCTCGCCCCGTTGGCCGCCGCCCTCCTCAAGGCGGCGGTCTCGCGCAGCCGGGAGTCGCTCGCCGACGCCACGGCGGTCGAGATCACCCGCTACCCGGGCGGGATCCGCTCCGCCCTCGAGAAGCTGGACGCCGACATCACGGTGCTGAAGCGCACCTCCCACGCGACCTCCCACCTGTGGATCGAATCGCCCGACGATCACGAGACCGACGATCGCGGCCGTCGCTTCAACGACATGTTCTCGACCCACCCGCCGCTGGCCGAGCGGATCAACATCCTCCGGGAGATGGAGGGGCTCCCGCCCTACGAGGGGCCCGATCCGGTCGTGTCCGAAGCGCTGCGCACGATGCAGGACGATCGCAACCACCCCGAGTCGCTCGCCGCGGCCGTCGAGACCCCCGGCCACCGCGCCCTCGTCGAGGGGGCGGCGGCGTCGTCGGTGGACCTCGACGCGATCCTGGATGGTGCCGGCGAGGTCGCCGAGGACGACACCGATCCCGACCACGCCCACGCCGGCTGGTACGCCGACCCGTCGGGCGCGCCGGCGACCCTGCGGTACTGGAACGGCTCGGCCTGGACCGACCACTACCACCAGATCCCGGGCGGCAACGACCTGCGCGACCCCGACGCCCGCGTCAGCCGCGCCCGAGGGCGCCGAGGGCGGGGCCGCGGCGTGCGATGACCACCCCCGACGACGGGGCCGGGCCGGAGGTCGGGGTGGGGCCCCACCCCGAACCGTGGCCCGACGACCCCCGGCTCGATCCGCTCCTGCTCGCCGAGGGCGACCGACGAAACGTGCTCGATCGGTACCGCTACTGGACCGTCGAGTCGATCGTCGCCGACCTCGACCCGAGGCGGCACCCGTTCCACATCGCCATCGAGAACTGGGAGCACGACCGCAACATCGGCACCGTCGTCCGGACCGCCAACGCCTTCCTCGCCGCAGAGGTGCACATCGTCGGCAAGCGGAAGTGGAATCGCCGGGGCGCGATGATGACCGACGTCTACCAGCACGTCCGCCACCACGGTTCGATCGACGAACTGGTCGACTGGGCCGGGGCGTCGGGACTCCCGGTGATCGGCATCGACAACCTCCCCGGTTCGGTCCCGATCGAGTCGACCGATCTGCCCGAGGCGTGCGTGTTGCTGTTCGGCCAGGAGGGACCGGGCCTCTCCCCCGCGGCCCGGGCGGCGGCGAGCCGCGTGTGTTCGATCGCTCAGTTCGGCTCGACCCGCAGCATCAACGCCGGGGTGGCGGCCGGCATCGCCATGCACGCCTGGGTGCGGCGCTGGGCGGCGTGACGCCGGCTACTCGACCATGGCGATGAGTTCCTCGTCGGAGGGGATCTCCACGCCGGGGAGGTAATAGGTGTACAGCCCGCCGATGACGGCTTCGAGGTCGCCCACCTCGGTCGAGGCGAGGGTCACGGTGACCATCGAGCCGTACACGTGCACGGCCTCGACCCCACCCGCCTCGAAGAGGCGACCGGCGAGCTCGGCGGCCGGGTCGTCGGCGATGATCTCGTCGTCGACCGTGTAGCGAACGTGACCCATCCCGGTGAGGCTGCGGTTGAGCTCGAACCGCAGGATTCCCGGGCGGGGCGACGACGTCTTGATGAGCGTGACGGGCTGTCCCATAGCGCTTCGAGGTTAGCGAGTCCGGGTGCGCCAGACCCACATGGCCGCCCCGATCGACACCGCCATCAACGCGGTGTGGATCGCCGTGAACGCCGCGTCGTGGTCGTCGAGCAGGATCCCGCCACCCCGCACCAGCCAGTAGCCGATCGTCCACCAGACGAGCACGGCGATCGCCCGCCCGCCCGCCGCTGCGGCGGTCAGCAGCACGAACACGACGACGACGGCGACGCGCCAGGCGATCCCGAGATCGTCGAGTTCGTCGTTGCCGAGCACGTTGCGGAGCCGAGACACCCACAGGAACACCGTCCAGCCGACCAGCACGCCGAGCGCCGGCCAGGCCCGCAGCCGGGCGATCACCCCGGCTCCGGCTCGGGTCTGTGTCGTGGTCATCAGAAGAGTTCGAGTTGGGGCTCGGGGTCGAGGATCCGGGGCTGGCCGGTCCAGCGAAGGTCGTCCATGAACGCCCATCGTCGTCGGTGGATCGCCGAGGGGCCGAACCCGGCGAGCGCGGCCTTGTGCCGAGGACACGGATAGCCCTTGTTGCCGGCGAACGCGTAGGCCGGATAGGTCTCGTGCCAGCGCGCCATCAGGCGGTCCCGGGTGACCTTGGCCACGATCGACGCCGCCGCGATCGACAGCGACACCGCGTCGCCCTTGACCAGGGTCGTGGTCGGCACCGTCTCGACGAAATCCCAGTTGCCGTCGACCAGGACGTGATCGACGGTGACGCCGAGGCCGGCGAGCGCTCGTTGCGCAGCGAGCTTCTGCGCCGCCGACATCCCGAGCTCGTCGCATTCGACCTGGGTCGCGTGGGCCACGCTGACCCGGTCGGCCCAGCCGAGGATCCGGTCGTGCATGACCTCGCGCTCGGCCGCGGTCAACATCTTGGAGTCGCGGACCTTGTAGAGCCGTCGATCCCGGGGGACGACCACGGCTGCGAGCGTGAGGGGGCCCGCCCACGCCCCACGCCCGACCTCGTCGATCCCCGCCACGACGGCCGCACCGTGCTCCCACAACTCGCGTTCGACCCGAAGACCGGGTGCCTTCTTCTTCAGCGAACCCCGCAGCTGCGGAGCCGTCGCGCGACTCATGGTGCAGCGAGCAGTGCTTCGCCCGAACGGGCCGTGCTCGACCACGAGGGGTCGAGACCCGGACAGGTCAGCTCGGCGTCGTCGGGCCCGCCGGTGCGCTCCCAGAGCACGGCCGGGCGGTCGCCGTGCCAACGCACGCTGAACGACAGGGTGCCGAGGCCGGTGACCATCCCGCGGACGTCGATCGACTGGCCGAACCAGGTCTCGGGCACCTCCGGCAGCATCTCGATCCGGTCGGCGAGTTCGGCATCGCGGAACAGGTGGCCGAGGACACGCTCGGCGCCGGCCGCCACCGGTGACCGCGGTCGGCGCGTCGCGGCCGGCAGTCGATCGGCGAGCGCAGCCGCCTCGGCGGCCGCGTTCGGTGCATCGTCGGCCAACGCGTGCGCGACCAACGCCGCGGTCGTGCGGTCGAGGTCGTCGCCGGCGAGCCGGACGAGCGGGCCGGCGGTCTCGGCCAGGGCGGTCGGGCCACCGTGACGGAGATGACGCGAGGCGAGCGCACGCAGGGCGACGACCGCGCCGTCGCGATCGAGGCGACCCCGGTCGGCGGCGTCGAGGAGACGTTGCCGGGCCCGGTCACCTTCGCCGGGCAGCCCGGCGAGATCGAGCCACCAGGCTGCCTCGCCGGCCAGAACCGGGTCGTCGGAGCCGGCGGCGAGCACGAGGTCACCCACCACCCGCCGCCACGCGGCGGCGAGATCGACGTCGGGCACCTCGACGGTGAGCGCGTCGGCGGTCACCGCCCGCCACCCGGCTGCGATGTCGCTCGGCGAGGCGGGCCGCATCCGACCATCGCCGTCGATCGTGACGGTCATCGAGACCGACTGACGGTGCGGGACGGGGACGAGCATGGCGACGTCGCCGGGACCGGACGCGGACGCAGCCGTCGGACCGGCCTCGACCTCGGACCAGATGTCCTCGCCGACCGCGACGGCACCGCCGTCGACACTGGGCCGGATCCAGCAGACACCGTCGATGCGCACGCCGGACAGCTCCGCCTGCACGGCGCCGGCCCCTCGCCCGACCGTCGCGACGACGACCGCGTTGGGCGACGCGTTCTCGTATTCGATGAGCAGCGCCCGACCGCTGCCGTCGTTGAGAACCCCCACCCGCTGGATGACGTCGCCGCCGGGCACCCGCATCCAGGTCTCGTAGACGGGCGCGTCGTCGACCCGGCCCTGACGCACGGCCTTCTCCTCGGCGGCCTGCTTCCACTCCGGGCCCGCGAGCACGCCCCACTCGACGCGCCACGAACCGTCGAGGGTGGCCACCGAACCGTGCTTGCTGATGCGGGCGACCGGGCCGGAGAGGTCGCCGATCAGCTGACCGAACGACGGGTCGAGCGGCGCGGGTCGCCGCCGGAAGCGATCGAGCAAGCCCATGGTCAGTCGGGGTCGATCTCGCGGGCGGCGGGGTTGCGCACCAGACCTCGGTACGCCTGCATCGCGGTTCGCCCCTCTTGCACACAGGCCCGCATCTGCTCTGCGATCGGCATGTAGACGCCGTGTCGGGCGGCGAGCTCGCACACGATCGGTGCCGACTTGACCCCTTCGGCGACCTGGTTCATCTCGGCTCGGATCTCGTCGAGCGAGCGACCCCGGCCCAGCTGCTCGCCGACATGGCGGTTGCGGCTCTGCGGGCTCATGCAGGTGGCGAGCAGATCACCCATGCCGGCCAGCCCGGCGAAGGTCGCCGGCTCGCCGCCGAGGGCGACGCCGAGGCGGGTGAGTTCGGCGAGGCCCCGGGTCATCACCGCGGCGCGGGTGTTGTCGCCGGTGTCGAGACCGTCGGCCATGCCGGCGGCCAGGGCGATGACGTTCTTGAGCGCACCGCCGAGTTCGCAGCCGATCACGTCGGAGCTCGTGTAGACGCGGAACAGCTGGTGGTTGAACACGCCCTGGAGCCGTTCGGCGATCGTGAGGTCGGTGAAGGCGATCACCGCGGCAGCAGCACCGCCGGCGAGGATCTCCTTCGCCAGGTTCGGGCCGGTCAGCACACCGACGGGATGGCCGTCGAGTTCCTCCTCGACCAGCTCGGTCATGCGGCGCCCGGTGCCGAGTTCGAGCCCCTTCGCCAGCGAGACGACGGGCACCCAGGGCCGGAGGTGGGGGCGGAGGTCCTGCAGTGTCTGACGAAAGCTCCCCGACGGCACGCCCATCACCAACAGGTCGGCCTCGGCGACGACCGACGGGAGATCGTCGGACGCCCGGAGTTCCGGGTGGAGCTGGTAGCCCTCGAGGTACGCCGGGTTCTCGTGCCGCTCGTTGATCGCCTCGGCGATCTCGGGACGACGGGCGTAGATCGTGGTGGGCGCGTTGTGCGCGGTGAGATGAGCGACCGTGGTCCCCCACGAACCGGCACCGAGGACGGCGACACGCATGGTCATGGGCCCACCCTAGACTCGCCGGGTGCGCGCCACCGACGCCGCCGTGCTGATCCCGATCCGGTCCTTCGACGACGCCAAGACCCGGCTGTCGGGCGTGCTGACGCCCGCCGACCGAACCCGGCTGGCCAAGGCCATGGCCGAACGGGTCGTGCACGCCGCCCACGGACTCCCGGTTCACGTGGTCAGCGACGATCCCGAGGTCGGCCGGTGGGCGACCGGCGTCGGCGCCGACGTCATCGCGCCGGGCGTGTCGGGCCTGAACGCCAGCGTCACCGCGGCGGTGTCGACCGTCGCATCGGTGGCCGACCCGCCCCAACGGGTGATCATCGCCCACGCCGACCTGCCCCTCGCCGAGGACCTGCGCGTGGTGACCGGACCAGGCGTCGCGATCGCCCCCGACGGACCCCGCGACGGCAGCAATGTGCTCTCGTTGCCGACCGGAGCGGCGTTCACGTTCCACTACGGGCCGGGGTCGTTCGCAGCGCACCGGACCGAGGCCGCCGAGCGGGGGCTCGACTTCACCGTCGTCGTCGAGCCCGGTCTCGCGCTCGACGTCGACGAGCCCGCCGACCTGATCCGCCTCCAGCAGGAGGGGACCTGAGCATGCGTGTGGACCTGCCCTCCCCGTCGAGCGTGCTGGCGATCGGCGCCCACCCCGACGACATCGAGTTCGAGTGTGGGGCCAGCCTCGCCAAGTGGGGCGCCGCAGGTGCGGCGATCCACTTCCTCGTGTGCACCGACGGGTCGAAGGGCACGTGGGACGTCGACGCCGACAAGGACGAACTGATCGCCCGGCGCGAAGCCGAGCAGGCCATCGCCGCCCAGCGCATCCACCCCGGCGCCGAGGTGCACTTCCTCCGGGCGGTCGACGGCGAGTTGACCAACACCGTCGAGCGCCGCGGCGACGTGGCTCGGGTGATCCGGCGCACCACTCCCGACATCGTGCTCGGCCACGATCCGTGGCGCCGCTGGCGGATGCACCCCGATCACCGCGCCGCCGGGTTTCTCACCGTCGACGCCGTCGTCGCCGCCCGCGATCCCCACTACCACCGCGAACACATGGGCGAGGGCCTCGCGCACCACCGGCCGAGCGCACTGTTGTTGTTCGAGTGCGAGGAGCCCGATCACGTCGAATCGATCGCGCCCGTCCACCTCGACGCCAAGGTCGACGCCCTGCTCGCCCACGAGAGCCAGTTCGAGACGACGATGGCGATCGACGAAGACGACGACGGTCGCCAGGCCCAGGCCTTCGCCGACCGCACCCTTCGCGAGGCGCGCGACCACGGCCGCCTCGCCGGCATCGGCCTCGGCGAGGCGTTCCGCCTGATGGATCCCGCATCGTGAGTCCGCTGCCACGGCTGCGGATGCGCCGTGGCGCGCCGAAGGCGCCCTCCGGGGAGAGCGCCCTCGACTGGCTGACTGCGGAGGCGGGTTGGGTGGTGCCCGCAGTCAACGTTCCGGGCCTCCCGACGAGCGGGGTCGCCGGTTTGTCGCGAGAAATCCCGACCTCGCCGATTCGCGACATCTTCGGGTGCCCGAGCGTCGGGACGGCCATGGTCGCCCTGCTTCGCCCCCGAACCCGTTGGTGGGACGGCCTGTTGGCGATGGCGGGGCTCGAGGAGGCCGAGATCACCCGCGCCCCGGACGCGACGATCGCCGCGCCCACCAACGACGGGCGCCCTCGCCCCACGGGTGAACGTCCCGATGCCGACCTGCTCGGTCTCGAGCCGGCCGAACAGCTCGCGGCGCTCACCCGGCGCCACGCCGACGCGGTCTACCGCGTCGCGCTGTCGGTGACCCGCAACCCCGACCTCGCCGAGGACGTCGCCCAGGACGCTCTCCTCAAGGCCTGGCAGGCGCTGCCCGCCTACCGAGGCGACGCACCCCTCAAGAACTGGCTGCTGCGGATCACCCACAACACGGCGATCTCGGCCCTGCGGCGGCGCCGCGACGTCCATCTCGACCCGTCGGAGTTCCCCGAGGACGCGCCGTCGGCCCATCTCGCACCGCAGGCCAGCGTGGAGGAGCGGGTCGAGGACGCGATCTCCTTCGATGCGTTCGAGGCCGCCCTCGACCAACTCGACGAACTGAGCCGGTCGGTGGTGGTGCTGCGCGAGGTCGAGGGGATGTCCTACGACGAGATCGCGACCGTGCTCGAGGTTCCGCTCCCGACCGTGAAGACCCGCCTGCTGCGGGCCCGACGGCTGCTGTCGACGGCGCTGGAGGGGTGGCGCCCATGAGCTGGTTCTGGCGATTCGGTTTCCGTCCGAGCGACAAGCGTCTGCTGCGATGGCTCGAACACGGCGACGGTGCCGACCCGGCCCTCGATGCCTACCTCGCGACCTCGGACCGCTGCGCCAACCGGCTCGAGGAGCTGGCCCAGCCACTCCCCGAGCTCGGAACCGCGCTGCGTCAGAGCCTCGCCGGGCCCGACGACCTCGTGGCACGACTCGGCGTCCGGATGAACGAGACCATCCGCAATCGAGAGGACCTCTCGCTGGTCTTCGAGCTGATGGGCGTCCCGTTCGCTACCGTTCGCAATCTGATGGAGGACGACGCATGAACGAATGGATCGCCGCCGCGATCGCCGTGGCCGGAGGCGTCGTGATCGGCAGCCTGCTCGCCCGGATCGTCCGCGGCCTGCTGATGAAGGAGCGACGACCCGAGGCCCTACAACGCAGCGCCGGCGCGATCGCCAGCCTGTTCTTCTCCGTCGCGGTCATCATCGGCCTGATCACGGCGCTCGGCCTCGTCAACGAGGAGGCGCTCGACCAGCTCCCCGAGGACCTGGTCGACTATGTGCCACGGGCGTTGTCGGCCGCCATCGTCCTCATCATCGCCAACATCGCCGCGACCTTCATCGTGGCGGCCCTCGAGCGATCGCTGGGCCACGTCTCGGCGGGCATCCGCCGGCGGGTTCCGCCGATCGTGCGGGGCGCGATCCTCTTCGCCGGCGGTCTGATCGCCGCCAACCAACTGGGCATCGACACCACGATCCTCACCCTCGCCGCAGGCGCACTGTTCTTCAGCGTCGCCCTGTCGGTGGCGCTGGTGGCCTACAGCGGCGCCGGTGCGGTCTCGAGCGAGATCGCCGCCAGCCGGGCGCTGCGGCGGGTCCTCCACGCCGGCGACCGCATCACCACCGACCTCGCGACCGGAACCATCGTCGAGCTCCACGGCGTCCAGGCCGAGATCGAGACCGACGGGGGCGAGCGGGTGCTGGTCCCCTACTCGGCGTTGCTCGATTCGGTGATGGGGATCGAGCGGGCCGAGCCCGCCGACGGCTGACGTGGGCGTCGTTCGAGGCGCCTGTCATCACGACTGCCCCGACACGTGCGTCTGGGAGGTCACGGTCGAGGACGGCGAGGCGATCTCGCTTCGCGGGGTCGACGACCATCCCACGACCCAGGGCCAGCTGTGCCCGAAGGTGAACCGCTTCCTCGACCGCGTCTACCACCCCGAACGCGTGCTCCAGCCGCTGCGCCGGACCGGGCCGAAGGGCTCGGGAACGTTCGCTCCGGTCTCGTGGGAGGAAGCGATCGGCGAGATCGGTGAGCGGTTCCGCCAGACGATCGGCGAGCACGGCCCCGCCGCGATCCTGCCGTACTCCTTCGACGGCACGCAGGGGGTCATCCAGAAGGGCATCCTGGCCCGCCGGTTCTTCGCCGCGCTCGGCGCCTCCGACATCAAACGCCACCTCTGCGGCGTCAGCGCCTGGCTCGGGGCCGCGCAGGTGCTCGGCTCGCCCAAGGGCATCGACCCCGAGGACCTCCGGCTCGCCCGCACGATCGTGCTCTGGGGCACCAACACCTTGGTGACCAACCGGCATCTGTGGGCCACGATCGAGGCGGCGCGCGCCGACGGCGCGGTGGTCGTGGTCATCGACCCGGTGCGAACCACGACGGCCGAGCGGGCCGACCGATTCCTGCAGCCCCGGCCCGGCACCGACGTCGCACTCGTGCTGGGCCTCGTCCACGTGCTGCAACGCGACGGTCTGCTCGACGACGAGTGGCTCGCGACGCGCACGACGGGGAGCGACGACCTCCTCACCTCGTCGCGTCCGTGGACACCCGGGCGGACCGAGGCCGAGACCGGCGTGGCCGCCGCCGACATCGAGTGGTTGGCGCACACCTTCGCCACCCGGCGCCCCGCCGCGATCCGCACACTCGTCGGCCCCGAACACCGCGAGAACGGCATCGAGATCATGCGGGCGATCACGATGCTCCCGTCGCTCACCGGCGCGTGGCGCGACGCGGGTGGTGGGCTGGCCCGCTCGACCCAGGTCTGGTGGGAGGAAGCCTTCGGGTTCGACGACGACGACCTGGCCCCGCCGCCGCGGAGCTTCAACATGGCGCGGTTGGGCGAGGTCCTGACCGACCCCACCCTCGACCCGCCGGTCACCGCACTGTTCGTCCACAACAGCAACCCGGCCGTCATCGCTCCCGACCAGAACCGGATCATCGAGGGCCTCGCGCGCCCGGACCTCTTCACGGTCGTGGCCGAACAGTTCCTCACCGACACCGCCCGGTACGCCGACCTCGTCCTGCCGGCGACGACCCAGATCGAGCAGCTCGACCTCGCACCTGCGTGGGGACATCTCAACATCGCGCTGAACCAGCCGGCGATCGCACCGCGCGGTGACGCCCGGTCGAACAACGACATCTTCCGGGCGCTCGCTCGGGAGATGGCGCTCGACGATCCGGCCCTCCACGTGACCGATGAAGCGCTGATCCGCGACCTGCTCGATCGCCCCCATCCACTCCTCGACTCGGTCACCTGGGAGACCCTCGTCGCCGACGGATGGACCCGCTTCGCCCTCGACGCCGGTCACCGCCCCCACGACGAGACGGTCTTCCGGCTCGGCGCCCTCGACGTCGAACGGGCGCACCCGACCGGCTCGTTCCAGCTGATCTCGCTCAAACAGCACGTCAAGTTCCTGAACGCCAACTACGCCCAGTTCCCGGCCCATCTGCCCCGTCCGCCCGAGCCCCACCTCGAGGTCCACCCCGACGACGCCGATCGTCTCGGTCTCGCCGACGGGTCACCCGTGGTCGTGCACAACGAGCGCGGTCGCCTCACCCTTCCGCTCGCCCGGAGCGACCGGCTGCAGCCGGGCCTGGTCGCCGTGCCCTTCGGCTGGTGGCATCGGGGTACGCCGGAGGGTCGGGCCGTCAATGCGCTCACCAACGCATCGGTGCCCGCCGACGACCGGGGATCCGCAGCGTTCCACGACACCTGGGTCGAGTTGACGGCGGCCCAGACCGGCGGATCCGCGACATCTTCGCCTTCTTAGTGCGATTTAGTCTTATTTAGTCTGTTACCGTCGCGTCGTGGGCTCGGACGAGACCATCGGGCTGCAGGCGGCAGCCGACGAGCTGGGCGTGCACTACCAGACCGCGTACCAGTGGGTGCGCCGGGGCGACCTCCCGGCACACCAGGTCGGGCGCCAATACGTGATCGCCCGAGCCGATCTGCTCGACTTCCGCCGCGCACGCGAAGCCCCGGCGCAGCCCGCATCACGTATCCCCCGCGAGGGGTTCACCAGCGCCTTGCCGCGCTTCTACACCGCGCTCGTCGACGGCGACGAGGCGACGGTGCGCCGCATCACCGCCGACTACACCGAGACCGGGACCGGAATCAGTGCCGTGATCGACGGGCTCTTCGCCCCCGCCCTGCGCCGGATCGGCGAGGAGTGGCACACGGGTGAGGTCACGATCGCGGAGGAACACCGTGCCACCGCCATCGCCGAGCGCGTGCTCGCGATCAACCTGCCCCGCAAACGGGGCCGCCCCCGCGGTCGGGCGGCGGTGACGACCCCGACCGGCGATCAGCACGGCCTCTCCGCCATCATGGCCACCGCGGCGCTCAAGGAAGCGGGTTGGAAGGTCCACCACCTCGGCCCCGACATGCCCACCCCGGAGCTCGTCGAGTTCGTCGAACAGAACGACATCGGCGTCGTCGTGTTGAGCGCCGGTTCCGAGGACGGCCGCCGCACGGCACAGACGATGATCGCCGAACTCGCCGATCACGGCATCGTTGCGATCACCAACGAGGCGGGCATGCGGCTCCCCGACCTCGTCCGAGCCGCCGAGGCGGTCCGACGATGACGACCGCCCTCCTGCTCCATGCGGCGGCCACGCTGACCATGGTCGGTGTCATCTGGTTCGTGCAGGTGGTCCACTATCCGCTGTTCGCCGCCGTGCCGGTCGACGGCTTCGTCGCCTACGAGGCCCGCCACACCCAACGCACCGCCTGGGTGGTGGGCCCACCGATGGCCGTCGAAGGGGCGACCGCGCTGCTCCTCGTCGCGGCGCCGCCCGACGGCGTCCCGGTCGGGTTGGCGCTCGTCGCCCTCGTGCTCCTCGGTGGCGTGACCGCGTCGACGGTGCTGCTCCAGGTGCCGCTCCACGGCCGACTTGCGGAACGATGGGACGCCGTCGACGCCACCCGACTCGTCCGCACGAACTGGATCCGAACCATCGGATGGTCGGTGCGCGGGGTGCTCGCTCTCGTCATGGTGGAGATGGCGACATGACCGCACTCCCGACCGTGCTCGTGCTCGGCGACCAGCTGAGTCGCGACAACGGCGCCCTGCGCGGCCGATCGCCGTCGACGTGCCGCGTGTTGCTCGTCGAGAGCGTGGCGGCCCTCGCCAGCCGACGGTGGCACCGCCAGCGCGCGCATCTCGTGATCTCGGCCATGCGTCACTTCGCCGCCGACCTGCGAGAGGAGGGGTTCGAAGTCGACTACCGCCGGTCGGACAGCCTCGAACAGGGCATCGCCGAACATCGTCGAGCGTTCGAGGTCTCCGAGCTGGTGGCGACCCAGCCGAACAGTCATCGAGCCACCGCCCGCCTCGAAGCCCTCGGCGTGGACCTCCTCCGCAACCGGCTGTTCCTGACGCCGCCCGACGAGTTCACCGCGTGGGCCGAGGAGCGGCCCTCGCTGCGCATGGAGGACTTCTACCGGTGGCAGCGTCGTCGCCTCCACGTACTGATGGACGACGGCGAACCCGCCGGTGGGCGGTGGAACTTCGACGCCGACAATCGCGAGCCGCCGCCCAAGGACGGACGAGCATGGCCGGCCATCACCACCTTCGCGCTCGACGCGATCGACGAGCGGGTCCTGGCCGACCTCGACGACGAACCGACGATCGAACTGTGGGGAGCCGATCCCACCGGCTGGTGGCCCGTCACCCGGGAACAGGCGCTGATCCGGCTCAGCGAGTTCATCGACCACGCCCTGCCCGTGTTCGGCACGCATGAGGATGCGATGCTGCAGTCCGACTGGAAGCTGGCGCACAGCACCCTCAGCAGCTCGCTCAACCTCGGACTCCTCCACCCCGGTGAGGTCGTCTATGCCGCCGAGGACGCCTACCGCCGCCACGACCTCCCCCTCAACTCCGTCGAGGGCTTCATCCGTCAGATCATCGGCTGGCGTGAGTACGTCTGGGGCGTCTACTGGTTGTGGGGCCCCGACTATGTCGACTCCAACGCGCTCGACGCCCATGCGCCGATCCCGCCGGCGTTCACCGGCGATGCGCCGACCGAGATGGCGTGTGTCTCCCACACCCTCGACTCCCTCCACGAACGCGCCTACACCCATCACATCGAGCGCCTGATGGTGCTCGGCAACCTCGCCCTCTCCACCGGTATCGACCCTCGGGCGATGACCGAGTGGATGGGGGCGTCGTTCATCGATGGCGCCGACTGGGTCATGGCGCCGAACGTCGTCGGCATGGCGCTGCACGCCGACGGCGGCCGGATGGCCACCAAGCCCTACGCCTCCGGTGGGGCCTACATCAACAAGATGAGCGACCACTGTCGCGACTGCCGGTTCAACCCGAAGAAACGCACCGGCCCCGACGCCTGCCCCTACACGTCGCTGTACTGGGACTTCCTCGCTCGAAACGAGGAGCGCCTGCGCCACAACCACCGCATGGGCAATCAGCTCGGCGGCATGCGACGCCTCGCCGATCTCGACGCGACCCGCGAACGGGCGAGCGAGGTCACCCGGTTGCTCCACGAGGGGCGCCTCTAGACCGACGGCACCTCGTCGGCCAGCACTCGCTCGAGTGCCACGCGACCGACCGCCTCGAGGACCGGGTCGTCGTCGGTGTTGCGAAGCACGAGCACGCCGAGCGCGAGCGCCCAACCCTGCGCCCGGGCCCACGTCGCCGAGTCGACGTCCGGCAGCTGCGAACGCAGGTGCGCACGCTCGTCGGGTTCGACCGCCATCCAAGCGACCGCGAGGTCCGAGGCGGGATCACCGGAGGTGAGGTCGCCGAAGTCGATCACCGCCGCCAACCGCCCGTCGAGCTCCAGCAGGTTGAGGGGATGGAGATCGCCGTGCAGCCACACCGGCGGCCCCGTCCACTCGGGGGTCTCGACCAACACGTCCCAGCGGCGACGGAGGGCCGAGGTCGTCGCTCTGCTCGCGCCGAGCGCGTCGATGCTGTCGACCACCCGCTCGGCACGAGACGAGAGCGGGACGCCACGCCAGTCGTTCTCGGGTGCGTCGACCGGCGCCGGACGGTGGAGCGCACGCAGGACCTCGGCGAGCGACGAGGCGAAGGCCATCGAGCCGGCCCGATCGGCGAGCGGTGAGCCCGGCAGCCACGGCACGAGGTTCCACGGGCGCGGGTGGGCGTCGGTCGGCTGCCCGGCGATCACCGGCACGGGGATCGTGACCGGGAGCCGCGCCCCCAGCTCCGGCAGCCATCGTTGCTCGTGTTCGAGCGATGCGACAGCGATCGACCGGCGTGGGATTCGGACGACGTGGTCGGGGCCGACCCGCCACATCTCGTTGTCCCACCCCGACGCCACGAGTCGCAGCTCCAGGTCGGCGAACGTCGGCGCCTGATCGTCGAGCAAGGACCGGACGAGGGCTTCGTCGATGGCGAACTCCGCCGGTGGTGTCTGCGCCATCGGGCCACCCTATGGGGACGGGTCAGTCGAACAGACCGAGCTCCCCTGCCCGGGTGATGGCGTGGCTGCGCTTTCCCACGCCGAGCTTGCGGTAGATCGACTTGATGTGGCTCTTCACGGTCGACGCGGCGATGTAGAGCTCGTCCCCGATCTCGCGTTGGGTCAGGTCGCCGCGCAGGAGCCGGAGCACGCCGAGTTCGCGCTCGCTGAGCGGCTCGATCAGCCCGCCGTTCGCGCTCACCGACCCGTCATGGAGACTCGACGCGCCGGCGTCGAGCGCCTGCCAGGCGTCGTCGATCCGAGCGAGCAACGGCTGATGCCCGATGATCCGACCGACCGCTCCCGCTTCGTCGAGGAGCTCCCCGGCCATCGTGCGTTCGCCGTCGGCGATCGCAAGCTCGGCGCGGGTCGTCAACGCCGACGCCAAGATCTCGCCGGCGGTGGTTCGGCGGGCCTGCTCGATCGCCTCGTCGGCCAGCCGGATCGCGTCGAGGTGGCGCTGTTGCCGGTGACTCCGTCCGGCGAGCTCGGCCGCGATCATCGAGTGCATCGCGGCGAAACCGTCACGGGCCATCTCGAGGGCGTCCTCGAGGTAGGCGGTGGTCTCGGGATCGTCGGGATCCAGGCGAGCCAGGGCGATCCGACCGAGCATGCCGGGGTAGGTCTCTCCGGTGTCGGTCGCCAGCTCGATCGTGCGTCGATACGACGAGCGAGCGGCGTCGGTGGCGCCCAACTCGACGTGGGCGTTGCCGCTCGCCAGTTCGGCCAGCGCGACGTGGATGTCGTCGTCGGGGACGTGCAGCTGGGCGGCCTCCGCATAGCGGAGGGCGTCCTGGTGCCGGGCGCGATGGCTGGCGTGGAAGGCGAGCGCGAGGGAGATGTTGGCCCGCCAGGCGGACGGGATCTCGACCCCGGGCCGATCGAGCAACGCCTCCCACTCCGACGGCCGCTCCGAGGGGACGTAGTGCACGATCCACGGAGCGATCGGACCGACGAGCGAGAAGTAGCCCTCGATGTCGTCGTCGCCGCGCAACCGGCGGAGCGCAGCACGGATGTTCGCCGCTTCGGCCCAGAAGCGCGGGAACTCGTTCTCGGGATCGGGCGCGTGTCGGGCCCGATGGATCTGGTCGACGACCCGCACGCAGTAAGTGACGTGTGCCGCCTGCGCCGCCGCCAGCTCGTCGGCTGCGAGCCGGGCCAGGGAGTCTCGGCGGACCGGCTCGAGGATCCGGTACCGGCCCGATCGGGGGTCGAACTGCACGAGCGAGTGGTCGACGAGGCGGCGCAACGCGCCCAGATCGCTGTCCGGCGCGACCGCCTCGACGGCGTCGGCCCGGAACCCACCGACGAACACGGCCAACCGGTCGAACAGATCGAGGTCGGTACCGGGCAGGAATCGCCGGCTCCAGTCGAGCGACGCAGCCACCGAGCGATGGTGGTCGAGGACATCGCGACTCGCGGTCTCCACCCCGCTCTCGGTCATGACGGTGCGGATCGCAGCCAGGGGCTGGGTACGGACGAGCGCAGCCGCGAGTTCGAGCACGAGCGGAACACCGTCGGCCAGCCGGCAGATGTCGACGACCGCTCCGAGATTGTCCTCGTCGAGGTCGAAGGTCGGCGCGACGTTGCGCGCTCGCTCGACGAAGAGCTGCACCGACGCGGTACCGAGGGCGAGGTCGACCGTGGTGTCCTCGGCCGGCACGGCGAGGGGCCACACCGGCCAGATCGCCTCACCGCTGAGATCGAGCGGACGGCGACTGGTCGCCAGCACCCGCACCTCGTCGGCGCCACGGATCACCGCGCCCACCAGCGTCGCCGCGGCGTCGACGACGTGTTCGCAGTTGTCGAGCACGAGCAGGGTCGGCATCGCCGAGACCGACGCGACGAAGCCGTCGAGGGACAGCTCGGCTTCCTCCGCCAGGGCCGCGGCGGCCACCCGCAGCACCTCGGAGTCGTCGTCGGCATCGGCGAGCGGAACGACGACGATCTGCCCGAACTCGGGCTCGACCTCGTCGATCACCTCGGCGGCCAGGGTCGACTTCCCCACACCACCCGGACCGATCAGGGTGACCAGACGAGAACCCGCCACCAGCTCGGTGAGACCGCGCACGGCGTCGGCGCGGCCGACGATCGAACCTCCGGACGGGCTGTTGACGAGCACCCGACCACTGTAGGAACCCTGTCGACGCTGCGTTCCCCTCTTTGGGGGATCGGAACTCCCCCGGGATGCCTCGACGATGATCGCACCCCCAGCAATTCGGAGCACGACGTGTCCACCATCGAACGAGAGGTCTTCATCCAGGCACCCCCCGCCACGGTCGCCGCCGCCCTGCAGGGCTCACACTGGTCGACCGCGATCACGGTGCGGCCGGAGGGAGCCGGAGCCAGGGTCCGGATCCGGGCGGCAGCTCACCCCGAGCCGGTGGCCGAGGCGCTCGAGGCGGCCATGCTCGACGACGTCTGTGCGGTCAAACGACGGGTCGAGTGACCGGGACGGTCAGCGGCTGGCGGCCGGGAAGTCGATGTAGCCGACCGGGCCGGGGCTGTAGATGTGGGCGGCGTCGGTCGAGGCGAGTTCGGCCCCGGCGGCGATCCGCTCGGCGAGGTCCGGGTTGGTGATGTGGAGCCGGCCGAACGACACGGCGTCGGCCCGGCCGGCCGCGATGGCGCCGTCCGCCTCGTCGGGGCTGTAGGAGTCGTTGACGATCAGTGGACCGGCGAAGCCGCGCCGGCACAGCGATTCGGTGTCGATCCCGGTGCTCGGCATGCGGATCGTGTGGCAGTAGGCGAGGCCGAGCGGGTCGAGGGCCTCGAGCAGGCCGGTGAAGGTCTCCTCGGGATCATCGTCGTGGAGGTCGTTGTAGGGGTTTCCGGGGCAGATCCGGAAGCCGACGCGGTCCGCGCCGTCCACCGCCGCCATCGCACGCGTCACCTCGACGAAGAAGCGGAGCCGCCCGGCGAGCGATCCACCCCACTCGTCGGTGCGTCGATTGGTCCCGGTCGACAGGAATTGAGCCGGCAGATAGCCGCTCGTCCCGTGCAGTTCGACACCGTCGAAGCCTGCGTCGAAGGCGCGTTCGGTGCAGCGGGCGTAGTCGGCCACGAGGCCGCGGATCTCGTCGGCGGTGACCGCCCGGGGCGGATCGCAGGGTTGCATCGTGCCACCGCCCAGGTCGGTGTAGAGCTTCGCTCGAGCGGTGACCGCCGACGGCGCGATCGTCTCCGCTCCGGTCGCCTTGTTGGCGGCGGCGGCGATGCGTCCGACGTGCATCACCTGCATCACGATCGAGCCGCCGAGTTCGTGCACGGCATCGGTCACCCGTCGCCACCCCGCCACGTCGGCGGCATCGACGAGGCCCGGGGTTCGGCAGTACCCCTTCCCGGCGTCGGTGGGGTACACCCCTTCGGTGATGATCAGCCCGGCGCTGGCCCGTTGCCGGTAGTACTCGATCATGATGTCGCTGACCCGGCCGTCGGCTGTGGCCCGCGATCTGGTCATCGGCGCCATCACCACCCGGTTGCGGAGCTGGAGCCGGCCGAAGCGGGCCGGTGCCAGCAGGTCGGCCGGGGCGCCGCTCACCGTTCGAGCAGCTCCTCGATCAGCCGAGCCATCTCGAGGGGCCGGTCACCCTGGATCGAGTGCCCCGCACCGTCGACGACGATGTGCACCGTGTCGGGGCGGCGCGACATCCACTCGGCGACGTCCTCGTCGCCGATGACGCTCCACTTCCCACCCTGCCAGAGGGTGATCGGCACCCGGACGAGATCGACCTTGCCCCACAGATCCTGAAACGACGGCGCATCGGCGCCGCTGACCTTCCAGTCCCGCATGCGGTCATAGCGCCAGGTCCAACGGCCGTCCGGGAGCGCCTTGGCGTTGTGCAGCACGCCGCGTCGCAGGCTCGCCTCGCTCCGGCCGGGGTTGTGTTCGATCGTGCGGTCGAGGATCGTCTGGAAGCTGTCGAACTCCTCGGGGCCGTCGACGAAGGTGATGATGGGCTCGGCCTTGGCGTGATCGGTGCCGGGGGTGACATCGACGACACCGAGCCGGCGAACGAGGTGGGGGTGGTCGGCTGCGAGGCAGATCGAGGTCATGCCACCGAGCGACATGCCGACGACGGCCTGCGCCCCGGGGGCGAGCGTCTCCACCGCCACGGCGACATCGGCGGCCATCGAGGTCGGCGTGTAGTCGTGGGCGGGCCGATGGTCGCTGTGGCCGTGACCCGGGAGGTCGACCGCGAGCAGTGGACGGCCGAGTGCGAGCGCGACCGTGTCCCAGGTGTGGGCGTTCTGGGCCCCGCCGTGGACCAGCACGAGTTCGGGGTCCTCGTCGCCCCAGCGCAGCGCGCTGATCGACAACCCGGACGGCAGCGGCACCGTCTCCCGGCGAACCGTCGGGGGCCGGTCGAAGGGAAGGTCGTACTCGGCGGCGTTCTCGTGGAACAGCGCGAACTCGTCATAGGTGCTCACGCGGCGATCGTAGGCGGGGGCTCGAGCGACCACCGCTTTCGTCGTCGGCGCCGTGAGGCGCCGGAGCCGGCGTCTACGGCACGTCGACGACCAGCAGCTCGGTCGGGGGCGACACGTTGCCGGCGGCGTCCTGGGACCGCACCTGGTACCGGTAGCGGTTGCCCGCCTCGAGTTCGGTGTCGGTGTAAGTGGTGATGTCGCCAGTGACGAACGCGTAGAACTGCCAGTTGCGGTGGATCAGGTAGCCGGTGACCCCCTGGTCGTCGACCGCCGGATCCCAGGTCACGTCGACCTCATCGCCATTGAGCGCCGCGGCGGCGTTGGGCGGGGTCTCGGGTGGGGTGTTGTCCGGGCCGTCGTCGGCCACGGTGACCCGGATCGTCGGACTCGGCGCCGAGAAGCTGCCGTCGGCCGACTGCGCCCGTACCTGGTATCGGTACGACTCGCCCTGGACGACGGCGGCATCGACATAGGACGACTCGGTGAACGGCACCCACTTCAGGAACACGAAGTCGCGGTGGATCAGGTAGCCGGTGGCGCCGTCGACCTGCCCCCACTCGATCGAGACCTGGTCGACGCCGTTCGTCTCCACCACGACGTCGGGCGGCGTTCCGAAGGGCGGCAGACCACCGTCGTCGAAGACGGTGATCGACTGGATCGGTGACGGCGCCGAGAAGTCACCGTTCGAGACCTGGGAACGGACCTGGTAGCGGTAGGTCTCGCCTTCGACGACGGTGGTGTCGGTCCAGGTCAGGGTGCCGGCCGGCACCCACATGGCGAACACGAAGTCACGATGGATCAGGTACCCCGAGACACCGGGGACCGGATCCCACGAGATCGTGACCTCGTCGGTGCCGTTGGTCGACAGCTCGGTGACCTCGGGGGCGACGAGCTCGGCCGCCTCGATGGTCCAGGTGAAGGCGACGTCGACGGTGTCGCCCTCGTCGTCTTGGACGGTCACGACGACGGCAGCGTTCTCCACCGCGGTGATCGGCGTACCGGAGATCAGCCCGGTGCCCGCATCGATCGCGAGTCCGGCCGGCAGGCCGGCGGCGCTGAAGCCGACGCTTCCACCATCGGGGTCCGAGGCGGTGATCTGGAGCTCGACCGGCTGGAATGCCGGGGTCGTCTGCGGGTCGACCGGTGCGGCGACCGGCGGCGAACCGACGGCGTCGCCGAGTCCGAGAGCGACGTCGGTGATGTGGGCCATCATGTTGCCGAGCATGGCGACGCCGGTCTGGGACTGGAGTACGTTGCGCGTCGACAGGGCGACGATGTAGCCGTCGCCATAGGGCCCGACGACCATCGTCGGCTCGCCCGCCGAGTTCCGGAACAGTGTCGTCCAGTTGGCCGGGACGTCGGCGGCGTCGAAGCGCCGGCCGCTGTACCCGGTGAGGGTCACCGGGCCGTAGACCCCGTCGAGCACCGGGTGATCGCCGTTGGCGCCGACCGCGAACATCTGACCGCTCGCGTTGTCGCCGATCAGGGGCAGGCCGAAGTGGTCGAGCACCGTGTCGTTGCTGGTCGCGGTGGCGTACGCGACCATCACACCGCCGGCGTCGACCCAGTCCTCGAGCACCCCGAGTTCGGCGCTGGAGTACTCCGAGCCGCTCGTCGGGGGCATCCACATGATGTCGACGCCGGCGAGGTCGGCGGCATCGAGGGTGGTCTCGTGATCGAGCAGGGTCGTCGAGGCGACCGGCACGAACCCCTGCGGCCCGAACATGGCGGGGTCGTTCAGCTGGCCCCGCACCCACTTGCCGCCGTTCTGGTCGAAGACGTCCCAGCTGTTGTTCGACGGCTGACCGGTGCCGACGACGAGGTCGTCGAGGGCGGCCACGCGCAGGCCGAGGGTGGCGGTGTCGGAGCCGGACCCACCCGAGCCCGACACCTGCAGCTGGTAGTCGCCTGCCGGCAGAACCGGCAGGGCGTAGCTCGCACGCACCACCCGACTGCCCGCACCCGACACGGTCGCAGGCAGGGGGCTCGCATCGGCGGTGAAGGTGCTGTCGGGCTGGAGGTACTGGCCTCCGGCGTTCAGCACCCGAAGTTCGATGCTGCCGGCGCCGGACGGGTCGCTGACGCGGGCGTCGAAGCGGATGGCCTGGTCGTCGCCGACGACCGACGAGAACGGTCGGGTGATCTCGGCCGTGGTCGTGTCGAAGGGACAGTGGCGGGCGAAGCCGTCGACGTTGCCGGTGAAGTCACCGCCGAGCCACAGACAACCGTTCGAGTCGCCGGCGGCGCCGTAGGGGCCCTCGCTCCACGTGTAGAGGCTCGGGAACCAGTCGATGCGCTCGCCGTCGGGCCGGTAGGTGTGGATCGGCCGGTTGCCGACGTTGATGTCCTCGACGATGTCGGCGGCGTGGTGCCCGGCGTGACAGTGGCATCCCGAGATCACGTGACCGTCGACGACGGCGAGGAACTGGTAGTCGCCGCCCGCACCGGTCGACACATAGTTGCCCACGACGGGATCGATCGTCCCCGGCTGGCCACTGGTGATGTAGAAGCCGAGTCGTTCATAGGTGTCGGCGTCGAGTCGCTGGAGCATGTGCTGACTGCCGGCGACCCACGCGCTGCCGTCGAGGACCCCGACGCCGTACTGGTAGTTGGATCCGAGGTTGTTGAACTCGAACTGCGACCACGGCATCACCGCACCGTCGTCGATGCTCACCGCTGCCGCACCGGTCGTGCTGGGGGTCGCCGACACCGACGTGAAGGTGCCGGCCAGATGGACGGCGCCGCTGGCGGGGTCCGGTGCGATGTCGAAGATGCCGCCACCGCTGACGAGGGGTCGCCACGACCCCTGGAGGCGGCCGTTCCCGAGGTTGACGCGGCCCACCCGGTAGACGCCGTGGTTGAACTGATCGTCGACGATGCGGTTGAAGTCGCCGGCCAGGTAGACCGAGGTGCCCTCGACGGCGATCGTGCGGACCATCGGCTCGTAGTCGCTTCCGACGTTGGCCACGGTGGTGACGAACGTGTCGTCGATCTGGCCGTCGGTGTCGAGCAACACGATGCCGGTGCGGGCCTCGCCGTTGACGGTGTCGAACTCACCGCCGACGAGCAGCCGGCCGTCGTCGGTCGCGGCGATGTCCCACACGACGTCGTCCAGCGTCGGGCGGAAACCGGAGATCCACTCGCCAGTGTCGACGTCGAAGGCGGCCAGGTATGGCTGGTCGCTGACGCCGCCGCCCTGCTGGCGCACCTGCAGGAACGAGCCGGCGACGTACATGGTGTCGCCGATCTGGGCGAAGCCCCGGACCCGCCAGTTCTGCGACGCGACCTCGGGCTGGGTGAATCCGATCACCCCGTCGGTGGCGACGGGTTCGGGATCCAGCGTCTCGATGACGACCGCGATGTCGTCCTGTGCCTGAACAGGGCCGGCCGCCAGGGCGAGGGCCGCCGCCAGGCCGACCAGGGCCGCCGTGATGCTGAGCGACCGGACGGTCGCTCGGGGGAAGATCGCCATGTCCACTCCAAGTGCGCGCAACGACCACCCAGCGTAGCCGCACCCGATCCGTCGAACCTGGGCCGTGTGGCCCGGCCTGACCGGCAGATGACCGCTCGGGCCGAGCCCTCACGTGTGCGACTCGCCGGTCGCCGTGAAGGCGAAAGACGTCGAGCCACCGAGGCCCGTCACCGACACGGTGAACGTGTCGCCGCGGGGAGCGGAGGGGAACTCCACCGTCGCCGACCAGTGACCCTGCGGATCGGCCACCGCCGTGGCGGAGCCGTGGGGCGAGGTGATCGACACCGCCGAACCCGGCGTGGCCGTCCCCGAGAAGACGTCGTAGGGAACGGCCTCGCCGCACGAACCGTAGGCCTGTTCGGCGGTGAAGGCGACGGTCGCGACCGGCGCGGGCGCGGCGCTGGTGCTCGGCGCGGCGATGGTGGTCGTGGTGGTCACGACCGGCTGCGGTGCGGGTGCGTCGTCGGCGACGGGAACGAGATGGTCGGGTTCGGCGGGAACGGTGGCGACCGGGGCGATCCCACCCGCGCCATCACCGGGCGTCGCCGCCGGTGCCGTGGTCGTCGGGGATGCGCCGGCCGAGCGAGGCTCGACGACGCGTGCCGCGGCGGCATCGACCGATGGCACGGTGACTTCCGGGGCGAGCGGCCCGTCCACGGTGGCGACCGGGGGCACGGTGCCCGGCCGGGCGGGCACGCCGGAGATCGCGACGGCGAGGGCGGCACCGAGACCGACGACGGCACAGCTGCGGACGATGGCCAAGCGGGAGAGCATGGGAGGACTCCTGGAATCGACCGATGAACGCCCACCCCGGACCATCCGGGCATCGGGTCGGGCTCGGCCCGACACCCTCACAGATGCGCAGCGGGCCCCGGTCTATGACACCGGCACCCGGATTCGCTCAGTCGTAGGTCGGCGCGTCGAAGAAGCCCTCGAGGCCGTACGGCGCGTACGGCCCGAGGATGTTCTGCTCCAGCACGCCGATGCCGACCCGTTCGATCCCGCCACCGTCGACATAGGTCGCCCGCATGAGGTGCTGACAGTGCTGATTCTCGTACGCGGTGTCGTCGACGTCGTCGAGCGCCCACGACTCCGCCGCGACAGCGAGCTCGTCGTGCCATCTGCCGTGCACCCACTCGGGATGGCTGTAGCCGATCCCCTTCATCCGGAACGTGAAGATCGGATCGAGCCGGACCTCGTGGCGACTGCCGTCACCGACCGACGTCATGGCGATCGTCGCACCGGTGATCATCCGGTTGCCGGAGGCGAACGTGACGTCGTGTTCCAGATTGCGCATGTGCTCGACCGCCGGATCCTCCACCCCCGGGAGCTCGGCCGCCGAGGCGTAGACCGGCAGACGGGCGCCGACCTGGAACAGCGGGCGGCCGACCGTGTCGTCGAACAGCTGATAGTGCAGACACAGATCCTCGAAGTTCAGCGGCGCCCAGAGGAAGAAGATCCCTCCCATCTGCGATGCGGCCGGCGCGCCGCGGGTGTCGCCGCCGATGAGGGGCCGCACGCCCCAAGAACGGTCCTTGGTGCCGACGATGCGCGACGGATCGAGTTCGATCGTGGTCTCGCCGAACCGGATCCACCCCGTCCAGCGCCCGAGTTGGGTGAACCGGGTCGTGTCCATGATCTTGCGGAGCCCTCGACCGAGATGGTGACGGGGCTCTTCGACGTTGCCGGTGCGTCCCTCCCACCGCAGATCGCACGTGAACTCGGTGTCGTTGTCGGTGACCACGATGCGACACGACCGCATCGGCTCGATGATCTCGAGCGAGTACGGCCCGATGGTGAGGTCGCTGGGCTCATCGCTTCGCCGACCCGACACGTGGAAGGCGTACTGGCGGCCCTCGTGGATGAACGAGACGTGTGCGTCCTTCACGCCGAGGTGCTGATACAGCGCCGCGCCGGCGCCGACGAAGAAGTCGCCGTCGGTCGAGTAGCCGTTGAACCAGTAGCGCTCGTAGACGTCCTTGTCGCTCGTCGCCGGGTGGGCGACGGGCTCGGGGGTCTGGTGGATCGGGAAGTCGTCGAACCTCGAGAGCATCCCCGAAGTGTGACCGCTAGGTGTCGCCCCGTCGATTCCGCCGACCGCGACTCGATCTGGCGTTCGGCACCGGCTCCCAGCGGAACCGACGAACCGCGACCACGACACCGACCGCCGTCCAGGCCAGCATCACGGCGATGCGGTCCCACTCGAACGCCGGCGCCTCGCTGAACGGCGACATGGCCTCGGTGAAGGCGACGGCGAACGGCTTCAGCGGAAAGATGTCGCCGACCAGTGTCAGCCATCGCGGCGGATCCTCGAGCGGGACGAACACGTTCGACATGAAGCCGAGCGGGAGGATCGTGGCGTTGGCGATCGCCGGAGCGGCCGACGCCGTCTTCGACACGGCGGCCAGGGCCACACCGAGGGTGGCGAAGCACGCCGTCCCGACGAGGAAGGCGACGATCATCGCCGGCAGCTGGGCGAGCTCGACCTCGACGCCGTAGAACACCACGCCGACCGCCACCATGAGGGTCGTGGCGAAGGCGGCGATCCACATGCCCGACAGCACACTGCCGGCGAGGAACAACCACGGCGGGATCGGGGTGCCCCGGACCCGCTTCAGGACGCCGTCGTCGCGCCGCATGGTGATGTTGATCGCCAGGTTCGTGTACGTCGCCGACGCCGCCGCGAACACACCGAGCCCGGCGGCGTAGAACTGGGCGGTGGCGATGTCGCCGTAGCTGGTGCCGATCGGGTCGTTGCCGAACAGGGCGACGAAGAGCACGAGCATCACCAGCGGAAGACCGATGGTGAAGAAGGCGCCGATGGGCGACCGCCAAAACAGCCGGTTCTCGGCGCGGATGGAGCGCCAGAGCAGCGCGACGTCGCTCATGCGTCCTCCCCGACCAACCGCAGGTAGACGTCTTCGAGGGTGACGCTCTCGACCACCAGACCGTCGAGTTCCATGCCGTGCTCGAGCGCCCATCCGGTGATGTGGGCGAGGTCGGCGGTCGGTCTGGTCGTGGCGATCTCGATCCGCCGATCGCGGCCGCTCGCGTCTCCGTGGAGCGGATCGAGGAGCCCGGCGAGCGGCGCATCGATGCGCGGCAGCGCGAACCGGATCACCGTCTCAGTCCCCGCCTGGCTCCGCAGCTGCTCGGGGGTCCCCTCGGCGACGATCCGGCCCCCCGCCATCACGATCAGGCGATCGGCGAGTTCCTCGGCTTCCTCGAGGTAGTGGGTGGTGAGCACGACCGTGGTGCCGTCGGCGGTGAGGCCGCGCACGAGTTCCCAGCTGCGGCGGCGCGCCGCCGGGTCGAAGCCGGTCGTCGGCTCGTCGAGGAACAACAGCTCGGGCGAGCCGATGATGCCCAGGGCAAGATCGACGCGGCGCTGCTGGCCACCGGAGAGGCGGGAGATGCGATCGTCGAGCTTCTCGCCCAGTTCGACGAGTTCGATCACCTCGTCGATGGCGCGCCGCCGCGAATAGGCCGCGCTGTAGAGATCGAGGGTCTCGCGAACGGTCAGCTCCTTGTCGACCCCGGCCTCCTGGAGGACGATGCCGATGCGATCGCGGAAGGCCCGGCCGCCGCGGTCGGGATCGACGCCCAACACCGACACCGACCCACCGTCGCGACGGCGGTGCCCCTCGAGGATCTCGACCGTGGTCGACTTCCCTGCGCCGTTGGGCCCGAGGATGGCGAACACCTCGCCCGGCTCGACGGCGAACGACACCCCGTCGACGGCACGGTTCTCGCCGTAGGTCTTGGTGAGCTCGGACACCTCGATCGCGCTGGTCATGTGGCCGAAACCTATCGGAGGGTGTCGCCGGCGGGTGCGCTCCCCCGCTCCAGCGCGGCAGACTTGGGTATGAGCCTCATGCCGGGCATGCGCGTCGTCGGGATCTTCCCTCGTCGCTTCGACGCCGATCTCGCCGTCGCCCGCCTCGAGTCGGCCGGGATCGAGGCCGTCATCTTGAGCGACACCAACCCCGAGACCGGCAACCTGTCGTTGGGTGCTCGGGGCTACCGGATCGCGGTCCGCGACGAGATCGCCGAGGACGCCTCGACGGTGCTGCTGGGCGAGGATCCCTCGGCCACGGCCGAGGTCGACGAGCTCGACGCGATCTACCACAGCCGCCGGTTCCGAGATCGGCCGACCTGGATCCGGTGGGGCACGATCGCCGTGTTGGCGGCGATGGCCGGGCCGGTCCTGTTGGCCCTGCTCCTGCAGGTCGAGTGGCTGGTCGACGGCGTCTTCCCGTAGACGGTCGGCCCGCCCGACCGCTCATGAGCGAGCGGCAGCGACCGAGACTGCGAACGTGGCTTCCGTCATCCCTCCCGGCGCGGCCTCCGACCGTCCCGCCCACCTCCCCGAGGTGCTCGTCGGCGCGGACCTGCGCGGCATCGACCTCCGGGGGGCGGATCTTCGAGGGCTGGTGTTCGATCGCGCCGACCTGCGCGACGCGAAGCTCAACGGCGCCGACCTGACGGGCGCGTCGCTGCGAGACGTCGATCTCGACGACGCCGAACTCATCGGCGCGACCCTCGACGGCGCGGACCTGAGCAACGGCCGCATCCGACGGGTGGTGCTCGGCCGCGCCTCCCTCGTCGGCGCCGTCTTCTTCGACGCCGACCTCAGCGAGTCGAGCCTGACCGACGCCGATCTGCGCGACACCGACTTCCGTGCAGCGACGCTGGACGACGCCCGCCTGCTCCAGGTGCGCCTCGACGGGGCCGACCTCAGCAAGGCGTCGCTGGTCGGTGCGGACCTGGCCGGGGCCACGCTGGCCGGAGCGACGTTCCGGGGAGCCGACATCCGCGGCGTGCATCTGCGCTCGGCCAGTGGGTTCGACTCCGTCGACTGGATCGACGTCGTCGTCGGCGCCACCACGTTCGAGGGCGCCCACCTGACCCGGCGGGTGATCCTCGACCAGAACTACCTCCACGAGTTCCGCAACCGGGACCGCATGCACGCCGTCATCTACGCGGTATGGAAGGCGACGTCCGACTGTGGGCGCAGCTTCGCCCGGTGGGGCCTGATGACGGCGTTGACCGCCGTGCTCTTCTCGGTCATCTACCGCTTCGTCGCCATCGACTACGGCGACTACGAGACCGGTCTCTCGCCGCTCTACTTCTCGGTCGTCACCTTGACGACACTCGGCTACGGCGATGCGCTCCCCGCCTCGACATCGGCACAGGTCGTGGTGCTCTTCGAGGTGATCATCGGCTACGTCATGTTGGGCGGGGTGCTGAGCATCTTCGCCAACCGGATGGGAAGGCGGGCCGACTGATGGGCCTCCTTCGACGCGACCGCACGCCGGACTTCACGAAGATCCTGGGCGACTACGAACCGCCGAGCTTCCCGACGTTCATCACCCAGGCGCTCGATGCGCTCGCCGACCCCGACGTCGACATGGGTGCGGTGGCCACGATCGTGCAACAGGACCCCGGCGCGTCGGCGAAGGTGCTGCAGGTCGTGAACTCCGCCGGCTTCGGGCTGCGCACCGCAGCCACCAACGTGCAGCAGGCCGCCACCCTGCTCGGCCGCAATCAGCTCGAGGGGATCCTGATCTCGATCGGGGCGCGCGCCGCGGTGCCGTCGCCGGCGGACGGCAACGGGTTCGATCACGAGCGATTCTGGGCGACCGCATCGAAACGGGCCACGCTGGCATCGCTGATCGCCGCCCGCATCGATCCGACCCGCCAGTCCGAGAACTTCACCGCGGCGCTGCTCCAGGACATGGGCATCCCTGTGCTGATGAGCCGCGAGGCCCGCTATCCCGACGTGTTGGCGCAGTGGCACGCCGAGGACAGCAATCTGGCTTCGCTCGAGGTCGAGGTCTTCGGCTGGCATCACGGCGAGGTCGCTGCGTGGCTCGGCGGGCGCTGGGACTTCCCGGAGCACTATCTGCAGCTCCTCACCGACCATCACGCCGACGACGCCGGTCCCCACCTGCTCCCGGCCCATCTGGTCGCCCCGATCCGCGAGGCGGACGATCGTGGCGATGCGGCCGTGATCGACCGCGCCGCCGCCGCCGGGATCGCCGCCGACGACATGGTCGCGATGCTCGACGAAGCGGTCGAGCGGACGGCTGCAATGGGTTCCGCGCTGGCCTGAGCGCTCAGCGGTCGTCGCGGTTGATCGCCTCGCCAACCGTCTCGATGCGTCGTTCGACGTCGGGGGTCTGGCCGCCGTGGTCGAGGAACCGCTGCATCAGGGCCTGGGCGGGCGCTCCGCTGACGAGGCGATCGAAGATGCGGGTCTCGTCGATCAATCCAGGGACCGGGTCGGGTTGGGCGATCAGCAAGGCCTCCTTGGCCCCCCGCACCGCCTGGGGATCGAACGAGGCGATGCGCCGGGCGAGGTCGTCGACGTACCCGTCGAGTCGGTCGGCGGGAAGCGCCCGATTGAAGTAGCCCCAGGCCGCGCCGGTCTCGGCGTCGAGATCGACGCCGCCGAGGATCAGTTCGGCGGCGCGATGCCGGCCGACGAGCCCGGGGAGCCGCTGGGTTCCGCCGGCTCCGGGGATGATCCCGATCGGAACCTCCATCTGGTTCATCACGGCGCGACCCGAGGCCGCGAAGCGCATGTCGCAGCCCATCGCGATCTCACTCCCACCGCCGCCGACCCGTCCGGCGATCTTGCAGATGGTCGCCTTGGGCATGGTGCGGAGGCGCTCGACCATCGCGTCGAACGCGTTCAGCTCGACGGCCGGGTCCGGCGCTTCCCCCGGCTCGCGCTGGAGCAAGGTGACGTCGAAGTGGGCCATGAAGAAGTCGGGGTTGGCGCTCTGGAGGACCACGACGGTCGACTCCGGGTCGGCCGCGACGCGCTCGGAGAACTTCAGCAGGTCGATCAGCAACTCCCGGGTGATCAGGTTGACGGGAGGGTTGTCGATCGTCGCCCACACGGCACGACCCTCGCTGGCGACCGCGAGATGGCGGTAGTCGTCGCCCAGGTCCATGCGACGACGCTAGGACAGATCGGACGCCGGCTCGCGACCGATCGCTAGCGTTGCGTCGACATGAGCCCGGTCGCCCTCCGACCCGCCACCTCGCACGACGTCGACGCGGTCGTCCGCTGTGTCGACGCGGCCTACCGCCCCTACCTCGATCGCATGCCCGTCGCCCCCGCTCCGCTGCTCGACGACTACGACGCGTTGATCGAACGTGGAGTCGTCACCGTCGCCATCAGCCAGGACGAGATCGTCGGGCTGATCGTGATGTGGGCCGAACCGGACCACGTCTTCATCGACAACATCGCCGTGTCGCCGCAGGCGCAGGGCCGGGGACTCGGCCGCCGCCTGATCGATCTCGCCGTCGAGCAGGCCCGCGCGGTCGGCCACACCGAGCTTCGGCTTTACACCAACGAGGCGATGACGGAGAACCTGACCTACTACCCCCGCCTCGGATTCGTCGAGACCCACCGGGCGTTCGGCAACGGGTACGACCGGGTGTACTTCTCGCGGATGCTCTGACGGCACCGGCCCGCGCCGCCGCGCGCCGAAACAGCGATCGGGGCCGCCTCAGCGACCCCGATCTCCGATGGATCGACCGGTGGCTGGCCGGGCCGAGGCGGCCCGGGCCGTGCCGGGTGGAATCAGTCGAGACCCTGGCCGCCCGACGCCTCGGCGACGGACTCCTTGCCGGCGGAGATCCACGGCATCATGGCGCGAAGCTCCTTGCCGATCTTCTCGATCGGATGATCGAAGCCGGCTTCCTCGAGCTCGCGGAACTTCGCCCGGCCCGAACGGCTCTCCTCGACCCAGTTGCGGGCGAAGGTGCCGTCCTGGATCTCGGTGAGGACCTGCTTCATCTCGGCCTTGGTGTCGTCGTTGACGATGCGCGGGCCGGTGACGAGATCGCCCCACTCAGCGGTGTCGGAGACGCTGTAGCGCATGCCGGCGATGCCCTCTTCGTACATGAGATCGACGATGAGCTTCAGCTCGTGGAGGCACTCGAAGTAGGCGACCTCGGGCTGATAGCCCGCTTCGATCAGGGTCTCGAAGCCGGCCTGCACCAGGCGGGTGGTGCCGCCGCAGAGCACCGCCTGCTCACCGAAGAGGTCGGTCTCGGTCTCCTCGGTGAAGGTGGTCTCGATGACACCGCCGCGGGAGCAGCCGATCGCGTCGGCGTAGGCGAGCGCGACCGCCTTGGCGTTGCCAGAGGCGTCCTGCTCGACGGCCATCAGGCCCGGCACGCCGCCGCCCTCGGTGTAGGTACGGCGCACGAGGTGACCGGGACCCTTCGGGGCCACCATGCACACGTCGAGATCGTCGGCCGGGTTGATCAGGTCGAAGCGGATGTTGAAACCGTGGGCGAAGAACAGGGCGTCGCCTGCGTTCATGTTCGGCGCGACGTGCTCCTCGTAGATGGCCGCCATCTCGGTGTCGGGCATCAGCATCATCACGACGTCGGCCTCGGCGGTCGCGTCCGCGATCGACGCGACCTTCAGGCCCGCAGCCTCGGCCTTGGCGACCGAGCCGGAACCCTCGCGCAGGCCGACCCGCACGTCGACGCCGCTCTCCTTGAGGTTCAGCGCATGGGCGTGGCCCTGCGAGCCGTAGCCCAGGATCGCGACCTTCTTGTCGGCGATCGCCGACCGGTCGACGTCCTTCTCGTAGTAGATGTTGGCTGCCATTGGGGTTCCTTGCTTGTTGCTGCCATGGGGCAGTTGCTTGTTGCTGCCATGCGGCAGTTGCTTGTTGCTGCCATGCGGCAGAACCGCACGAGGTCTTGCTCTTGTACGGTCAGTTGTCGAGGGCCGGGAGCGCGACACGCCCCGTCCGCTGCAGTTCCACGATCCCGAAGGGCCGCAGGCGTGCTTCCAGTTCGTCGAGGCGGGCCGGGCGGGCCGACCACGACATCATCATCCGATCGTCGCCCTCGGACAGGACGTAGGCCCGGTAGTCGTCGACGATCTCCATGAGCTCCCTGCGGGACGCACCGATCTCGACGGTGATCAGCATCAGTTCCCGCTCGACCGAGTCGGCCGGGTTGAGCTCGGAGATGTCGACCACGTTGATGAGCTTGTCCAGCTGCTTCACGACCTGATCGAGCGGCGTGCCCTCGATGTCGACGGTGAACGTGATGCGGCTGAAGCGCTCGTCGTCGGTGGGCGCCACGGCGAGCGAGTGGATGTTGAAGCCGCGACGCGAGAACAGCCCGGCGACGCGGGCGAGCACACCCGGCTTGTTCTCGACCGTGGCGACGAGCGTGTGCCACTTCGGGCTAGCGGGCGAGACGTTCACGATCCGCGCTCCTGATCGAGCAGGGCTTGCTGGCTCGGGTCGACGACGACCTCGGAGTTGGTGGCACCGGCCGGAACCATCGGGAAGACGTTCTCGCGGGCGTCGGTGACGAACTCGACGACGACGGACCGGTCGTCGATCTCGTTCGCCTTGGCGATCGCCGGCGCGACCTCCTCGGGCGACTCGACGCGGATGCCGACGGCGCCCATCGACTCCGCCCACTTGACGTAGTCGGGCACGTGGTCGCTCAGGTGCACCTCGGAGAAACGCTCGTCGTAGAACATCTCCTGCCACTGGCGGACCATGCCCAGGTAGCTGTTGTTGAACAGGGCGACCTTGATCGGGATGTCCTCGACGGTGGCGGTGACCAGCTCCTGCGCCGTCATCTGGAAGTTGCCGTCGCCGTCGACCGCCCAGACCCGACGGTCGGGCATACCGGCCTTGGCGCCGATGGCCGCCGGGATGGAGAACCCCATCGTGCCGAGGCCGCCGGAGTTGATCCACGTGTAGGGGTGATCGAACTGCCAGAACTGGCTGGCGTGCATCTGGTGCTGCCCGACACCCGAGCACAGGATCGTGTCGCCGGGGTTGCCGTCGCGCAGCTGTTCCATCACGAACTGGGGCTTGAGCTTCTCGCCCGGCTGCGACTGCTCATAGGTGAGGGGGAACTTCTCCTGCCATCCCGACACGGTCGATCGCCACGCCGAGCGATCGGCCTGGGCGGAGCCGCCGAGCTTCTCGGTGGCGGCGACGAGCCCTTCGATGACCAGGCGGCAGTCGCCCTGGATGCCGACGTTGTACTGACGGACCTTGCCGAGCTCTGCGGGGTCGATGTCGACGTGGACGATCTTGGCGTCGGGGGCGAACCCGTCGAGCTTGCCGGTGACCCGGTCGTCGAAGCGGGCGCCGAGCGAGATCAACAGGTCGCTCTTCTGCATGGCGGTGACGGCGGTGTAGTTGCCGTGCATGCCCGGCATGCCCAGGCACAGTTCGTGGCTGTCGGGGAAGGCACCGCGGGCCATCAGGGTCGTCACGACCGGGATCTGCAGCAGTTCGGCGAGTTCGAGCAGCGGCTCCGCGGCGCGTGCCTTGAGCACGCCACCACCGACGTAGAGGACGGGACGCTCGGCCTGGGCGATCAGGGCGGCGGCTTCCTCGATCAGGTCGGGATCGCCGTCCATCACCGGGTGGTAGCCGGGCAGTTCCATCGGCACCGAGTCGGGTTCGTACCAGGTCATCGCAGACCGCGGGTTGACCGGGTCGACGATGTCTTTGGGGATGTCGACCAGCACCGGACCGGGCCGGCCGGTCGTGGCGATGTGGAACGCCTCGTGGATGATCCGGGGGATGTCCTGGGCGCTGGTGACGAGGAAGTTGTGCTTGGTGACCGCCATCGTGATGCCGGTGGTGTCGCACTCCTGGAAGGCGTCGGTGCCGATCGCAGCGAGCGGGACCTGGCCGGTGATGCAGACCATCGGAACCGAGTCGAGCATGGCGTCGGCGAGCGGCGTGACGACGTTGGTGGCGGCCGGGCCGCTGGTCACCATGCAGACACCGGGCTTGCCGGTCGCATGGGCGTAGCCCTCGGCCATGTGGCCCGCACCCTGTTCGTGGCGCACGAGCACGTGGCGGATCGACGAGTCACGGATCGGGTCGTAGACCGGCAGGATCGCCCCGCCGGGCAGGCCGAACATCACGTCGACACCCTCGTACTCGAGGGCCTTCACCAGGGCTTCGCCACCGTTGTCGGGATTCGGGCTCGTCATGAGATGTGGTTTCCAGGATGTGAGACGCAAAGCGACGGACAAAAACTACCGGCCGATCGTGCTGGTTGGGCCGATCTCGGGCCGTAGCCCGAAAAACGAAACGACCTCCCGCTTTGGGAGGTCGAGGC
>JBCCWI010000027.1:0-47319 GCA_039193795.1 Actinomycetota bacterium
CGCCACCGGAACCCCCCCAACCCTGGTGGCAACTCCCTGCCACCGCCGATCGGCGGAACCGCCCGACGCCGATCCCCGGAGCCGCAGGTGCGCTCGGATGCACCTGCGGCTCCGCCGCGCCCCTCCTCCCAAAGGACGATTCATCTGTCTCACCGGCGCATTAGCGTGGTCAGAGACCGGACATCCCCCTTCATCGGAGTACCCATGACCGACGCCCCCACCACCGCCGCCGCGGTCGCCGCCCACGCTGTCGGCGCCACCAAGATCTACGGATCGGGCGACACCGAGGTCCGAGCGCTCGACGGCGTCGACGTCAGCTTCCCCAAGGGCGAGTTCACCGCCATCATGGGCCCGTCCGGGTCGGGCAAGTCGACCCTGATGCACTGCATGGCCGGCCTCGACGACCTCACCGGTGGCGAGGTCTACATCGGCGACACCGCCCTCTCGACCCTCTCGGAGAAGGACCTCACCCTGCTTCGCCGCGACAACGTCGGCTTCATCTTCCAGGCCTTCAACCTCGTCCCCACCCTCTCGGCGATGGAGAACATCACCCTGCCGATGGATCTCGCCGGCCGCACCCCCGACCAGGGATGGGTCGACCAGGTCATCGAGACGGTGGGCCTCGCCGACCGCACCACCCACCGACCCAACGAGCTCTCCGGCGGTCAGCAGCAGCGCGTCGCGGTCAGCCGGGCGTTGGCGACACGGCCCGAGATCATCTTCGCCGACGAGCCGACCGGCAACCTCGACTCCACCACCGGCAACGAGATCCTGTCGTTCATGCGCAGCGCGGTCGACGACTTCGGCCAGACCATCGTGATGGTCACCCACGACCCCGTCGCCGCGTCCTACGCCAACCGGGTGATCTTCCTCGTCGACGGCAAGATCGTCGACGAGCTCAGCGACCCGACCCCCGACGGCGTGCTCGACATGATGAAGAGCCTGGGCGACTGATCGATGCTGCGCCTCACGATCAAGAACCTCCTCGACAAGAAGATCCGCTTCGCGCTCACGACACTGGCGGTCGTCGCCAGCGTCGCGATGGTCGTCGGCGTCTTCGTCCTGACCGACAGCCTCCGCGACAGCTTCAACGGTCTCGCCGAGGACATCGCCGGCGGCAGCGACCTCACGGTCCGCGTCGCCCAGGAGATCGGCGAAGACTTCGACCGTCCGCCCTTCGACGAGGCGATCGCAGCCGACATCGCCGCGGTCGACGGCGTGGCCGAGATCATCCCCGGGGTGTTCTCGTTCAACGACACCGTCATCATCGACGCCGACGGCGAGGCGATCCGCCCGCAGGGTCCGCCGGCCATCGGCCTGAGCTGGGACCCCAGCACGCTCTTCATCGCGAACGGCGAGATCCCCGACGGCCCGGGGGAGTTCGCGGCCGACGTCCAGACCGTCGCCGACAACGACCTGGTGATCGGCGAGACCTACATCGTCGAAGCTGCGCTGCGCCAGGAGCCCTTCCGCCTCGTCGGTACGTTCCGTTTCGGCTCGCCCGACGAACACCGGAGCCTCGGCCAGACGATGTCGGCCTTCGAGCTCGAGCAAGCGCAGGACTTCCTGGGCCGTCCCGGGCAGTACGACGCGGTCGCCGTCCAGGTCGCCGCCGACGCCGACCTCACCGAGGTCCAGACCGCGATCCAGCAGGCCGTCGGCACCGAACTCGAGGTCGTCACCTCCGAGGTGATCGAGGAGGAGAACGCGGCCGACTTCGACGAGTTCATCTCGATCTTCAACAACATCTTGCTGGCGTTCGCCTTCATCATCGTCTTCGTCGCCACATTCATCATCAACAACACGTTCCAGATCGTCGTGAGCCAGCGCATCCGCGAACTCGGTCTGCTCCGTGCGATCGGAGCGACCGGCCGTCAGGTCAGTCGCAGCGTCTACTTCGAGGCACTCCTGGTCGGCGTCTTCTCGACGATCGTGGGTGTGATCCTGGGGCTCGGGCTCGGCACCGTTCTGCGCAGCCTGCTCAACAGCCTGGGCTTCTCGCTGCCGGCCGGGCCGGTCGTGCTGGCTCCGCGCACGATCGTCTGGGCGATCGCGATCGGTGTCGGCGTGACGATGCTGTCCGCCATCGTTCCGGCCCGCCGGGCACGCACGATCTCACCGATCGCCGCCATCCAGGCCGATCAACGCCTGGCCGGTGCGAGCCTCACCCGGCGCCTCTACGTCGGTGGCGTGCTGACCGGTGTCGGTGCGTTCCTGCTGGTGATGGGCCTGTTCGTCGCGTCGTCGACGGTGAGCGTGCTGACGCTGATCGCCCTCGGCGCCCTCCTGGTGTTCATCGGCGTCAACACCCTCGCACCGTCCTTCGCCCGCCCGGTCGCCAACGTGCTCGGTCGGCCCTTCGCCCGCCTGTTCGGCATCCCCGGTCAGATCGCGCAGGGCAACGCAGCCCGGTCCCCGCGCCGCACCGCCTCGACCGCCGGCGCCTTGATGATCGGCCTGGCGCTCGTGGGCATGGCCGGCGTCGTCGGCGCATCGCTCACCAAGACCTTCCTCAACACCCTCGACAACGCGGTCGAAGCCGACTACTTCGTGCAGTCGACCGCCGGGGGCTTCGACCCTTCGGTCACCTTTTCCGAGGAGGTCGCCACCGACATCGACGCGCTGCCGGAATTCGACAGCGTCGTCCGGTATCGCTTCGCGCTCGGCTCGATCCAGGTCGACGGACAGAACAAGGACGTGTTCGCGACGGACTTCGCGCTGGTCGAGGATCACCTCGACGCCGACATCGTGAGCGGCGGGCTCGCCGATGCGGACGGTGCGACCTCGATCGCCCTCCACGAGGACCCGGCCGAGGACCTTGCGGTCGGCGTGGGCGACACGCTCGACGTTCGCTTCCCCGACAACGAGACCGAGACGCTCACCGTGGCGGCGATCTACACCGACTCGTCGATCTTCGGGAACTGGCTGATCGACAACCAGACATGGGAGGCCCACTTCAGCCGGTCGGGTCTCGGGTTCGTCAGTGCGACGGTCACCGGCTTCTCGGACGACCTGCCCCAAGCCGAACAGGACACGCTGCTCGCCGGGGCCGCCGAGGCGATCGCCCCGGTGATCGAGAAGTTCCCGACGGTGACCGCCGAGAACCGAGTCGAGTTCCGCCAGAGTCAGCAGGACCAGCTCAACTCCTTCCTGGCGGTGATCTTCGTGCTGCTGGCGCTGTCGCTGGTCATCGCCCTCATCGGCATCGCCAACACGCTGGCGCTCTCGGTCTTCGAGCGCACCCGGGAGATCGGCTTGCTTCGCGCCGTGGGCATGACCCGTCGCCAGCTTCGCCGGGCGATCCGATGGGAAGCGGTCATCATCGCGGTCTTCGGCGCGATCCTGGGGTTGACGCTCGGCGTCATCTTCGGCGTCGCTGCCGTCGTCGCCATCCCCGACACGTTCGTGAGCGCGATCGCCGTGCCTTACGGCCAGTTGGTCGTCTATGTGATCATCGCGGCGATCGCCGGCATCTTGGCCGCCATTCTGCCGGCACGCCGCGCCGCTCGACTCAACGTCCTCGACGCCATCAGCCACGAGTGATCGTGGCGGCCGCGGTCGTTCAGACCTGACAGTCGGGGCACCACCAGGTGCGTCGGCCGATCGCGCCGTGCTCGACCGTGCGGATGCGAGCGAAGCACCGGTAGCACCCCTGGCCGGCGCGGTCGTAGACGGCGAGGCCCTTGGGGTGGGTTTGACGCCTCCATCGACCGAGGTTCGCCTGGAGTTGCTCCGCCGCGGTCTCGTAGAGCCGGCGCCGAGTCGGCTCGTCGACCTCTGCCAGCGGACGGAACGGGCTGACCTCACACGCCCACAGGGCTTCGTTCTTGTAGACGTTGCCGATGCCGGCGGCGAGTCGCTGGTCGAGCAGGACCTCGGCGATCTCGACCGCCGGGTCGCTCTCGGCGACGCGGGCGAGTACGGCATCGAGGTCGACATCGGCGTGGCACAGATCGGGGCCGAGGTGGGCGAGGCGATCGTCGTTCACCGGGCCGATCTCGACGGTCGGCGCAGCGAAACACACCGCCACGTGCGCGTCGGTCTCGAGCACGGCACGAGCCAGGTGCTTGGGTCGACGCCACCGTTCGCCCTGTTCGTAGAGGTGCCACACGCCGGTCATGTGAAGGTGGGTGCGCAGCGCCAGGCCGCGTTCGACGACGATCTCCAGGAACTTGCCGACCGCCTCGACCGACCGTACGACATCACCCGAGCGCAGGCGGTACATGCCGCGTGCACGAACCGAGACCGCGGTCAGGGGTTCGCCGAGCAGGGCCGGCCGCAGCTGCAGCGCCGTGTTGTAGAGCGTGTCGCCCTCGGGCATCAGGCGTCGGCGAGCAGCGCCGCCGCATCCTGCACGATCCGCTGGGTCGCGGCGTCGGCCGCCCTCGACACCGCGCCCATGATCGTGAACGAGTGGGGCAGGTCCTCCTCGCACCGATGGATCACCGTGACACCGGCGTCGGCCAGCCGAGCGGCGTAGTCGTCGCCCTGGGAACGGAGTGGATCGAAGCCGGCGGTGACCACCAGCGCAGGCGGTTGACCGGCGAGATTCTCCTCGAGCCCCGGGCTGGCCCGTCGATCGGTCGCCGCCTGCTCGTCGATCCCGGCGGCGGCGGCGAAGAACTGCAACGTCGCCTCGCCCAGCGGCCATGCCTCCGCCATCGACTCCCGCGAGCCGCCCTCCCACGTGGCGTCGATGCCCGGGTACAGCAGCAGTTGGGCCAGCGGGACCGCGAGCCCGTCCCGACGGCGTTGCTGGGAGATCGCCGCAGAGATCTTGCCGCCCTGCGACGTGCCCCCGACGCCAACCCGCGCCGGGTCGACACCGAGGCCGTCGGCGTGGTCGACGACCCACTGGTAGGCCGCCAGCGAATCGACGACGTCGGCGGGGAACGGATGCTCGGGCCCGAGCCGGTAGTCGACCGAGATCACCACGGCCTGGCACGACTCGGCCAGCATCGAGCACAGGGTGTGGTCGGTGTCGAGATCGCCGACCACCCCACCGCCCTGGTGGAACCAGACGATGGCGTCGGCTCGGCCGCTGGTCTTGGCCGGGTGGTAGAGGCGGATCGGGAGATCGCCGGCGGGACCCGGGATCGTGCGGTCGTGCACCGAGACCTCGGCGACCGGGTCGGCGGATCCGATGTCGACCATCGTGCGCAGCCCCTCCCGGATCCGCGCCGGGGTCACGTCGCCATCGGCGTCGCGTGCCTGAGCGGCCTTCACCAGCTCGGTGTAGGCGTGGATCTGGAGATCGAGGGTGGCGCCGTCGATGGTCGGGGGTTCACCGTGGCGACGGCGCAGCACCGACTTCGGCAACCGTCGTTGGGCGCGGGCGACCGCTTTCCCGATCCGCTCCTGTAGGCCCATGGCTCCTCCGATCGATCACATGCGTTCGACGGTGGGGCCCTCCATCGACCCGCGGGTGTCGAACACGCGACGCGCTCGCGCCGCCAGTGCCTCGAGATCGTAGGACTTGTGGTTCTGCAACAGCACGGTGAGATCGGCGGTTTCGGCCGCGGCCAGCAGGTCGTCGACCCGCGGGACCGAGACACCGTCGATGTCCCAGGAGGTCACCATCGGGTCGTGGTAGGAGAGGTCGGCGCCGAGATCGAGCAACCGGCGGGCGAGCGGCTGCGCCGGCGACTCGCGCTCGTCGGCGATGTCGGGCTTGTAGGTGACGCCGAGCAGGAGGATCTTGGCGCCGTTCACCGACTGCTGGGCCTCGTTGAGGTTGTGGGTGATGCGGCCGACGACATAGCTGGGCATGCGGCCGGAGATCTCCTGGGCGAGCTCGACGAACCGGAACGGATAGCCGAGTGTGCGGACCTTGTAGGAGAGGTAGTTCGGATCGATCGGGATGCAGTGGCCGCCGACGCCGGGGCCCGGATAGAAGGCCTGGAAGCCGAAGGGCTTGGTCTTGGCGGCCTCGATCGACTCCCAGAGATCGATCCCGAGATCGTGGCAGAAGATCGCCATCTCGTTCACGAGCGCGATGTTGATGTGGCGGTAGGTGTTCTCGAGCAGCTTGGCCATCTCGGCTTCGCGAGTGCCGCTCACCGGCACGACGGTGTCGATGAACCGGCCGTACATGTCACAGGCCTTCTCGGTCGAGACGGCGTCGTAGCCGCCCACGACCTTGGGCGTGTTCTGCACGCCGTACGTGGCGTTGCCAGGGTCGATGCGCTCGGGTGAGTAGGCGAGGAAGAAGTCCTGCCCGACCGTGAGACCCGACTCCTCGAGCAGTGGACGCACGATGTCGTCGGTCGTGCCGGGATAGGTGGTCGATTCGAGCACCACCAGCTGGCCCGCGCGCAGCTGCGCCGCGATGCCTCGGGTGGCGCCGCGCACGGCGGCGAGATCCGGGCTGCCCGAGTCGTCGAGCGGGGTGGGCACACAGATGACGATCGCATCGGCGGTGCCGAGCACGGTCGGATCACTGGTCGCCTCGAAGCCGTTGGCCCGCATGGCCGCGACGTCGTCGTCGGTCAGATCGTCGATGTGGCTGCGGCCGGCGTTGAGCCCGGCGACGACCGTCTCGTTCAGGTCGAAACCGGCGACGCGCACACCGCTGACGGCGGCCTGGCTCGCGAGGGGAAGCCCGACATAGCCGAGACCGACGATGACGAGGTCGAGCGGGGATGACATGGATGACTCCTGGAAATCGCGGGGCGTTCCGCCGTCCCAGTCTGGCCGGGTGTCGGCGGGATCCAACCCGGTGACCGGCTGGCCTGGCGTCGATCGGCCGGACCGAGACGATCGGGAGGTTATTCGTCGCGCAACACCGTGATGTCGTGCGGGTGGCTCTCACGCAGTCCGGCGCCGGTGATGCGGGTCAGGCGGGTGCGGTGGCGGAGATCGTCGAGGTTCGCCGCACCGGCGTACCCCATGCCCGATCGCAGGCCGCCGACGATCTGTCCGATGAGTTCGCTCATCGGACCCGCGTACCGGACCCGGCCCTCGACGCCTTCGGCCACGTGCTTGCCCGGCGCCTGACCGGTGCCGTAGCGATCGGTCGCCCGGCCCCGCATGGCCCCCGAGGAGCCCATGCCGCGGTAGGTCTTCCACATCGCACCGTCGACGAGTTCGAGATCGCCGGGCGCCTCGTCGACGCCGGCGAGCAGGTTGCCGAGCATGACGGCGTCGGCACCGGCGACGAAGGCCTTGACGATGTCGCCGGAGGTCACGATGCCGCCGTCGGCGATGATCGGGACGCCCAGCTCGCGGGCGGTCTGGACGCATTCGTGGATGGCGGTCATCTGCGGCATGCCGGCACCGGCGACGATCCGGGTCGTGCAGATGCTGCCGGCCCCGACGCCCACCTTGATGACGTCGGCGCCCGCCTCGACGAGGGTCTCGACCCCTTCTCGGGTGACGACGTTGCCACCGACGACCGGCACGTCGGGCCAGCCCTTCTTGATGGTGCGCACGGCGTCGACGACACCCTGGGTGTGGCCGTGAGCGGTGTCGATGACCAGGAGATCGACGCCGGCCGCCTCGAGCGCCTCGGTGCGCTCGGCGGTGTCGGTCACGCCCACCGCCGCGGCCACGCGGAGCCGGCCGGTCGAGTCGAGCGACGCATTGGGATGCTCGATGCGCTTGTCGATGTCCTTGACCGTGATCAGGCCCTGGAGCACGCCGTCGTCATCGACCAGCGGCAGCTTCTCGATGCGGTGCCGATGCAGCACGGCGACGGCGTCCTCGAGGCTGGTGCCGACCGGGGCGGTGACCAGGCCGTCGGCGGTCATGAAGTCGGTCACGGGTTGTCCGTACTGGTCCGGCGTGCAGAACCGGACGTCGCGGTTGGTGAGGATGCCGACCAGACGGCCGTCGGGCTCACAGATCGGGACACCGCTGATCTTGTGGCGAGCCATCAGGCGTTCGGCGTCGTCGAGCGTCGCCGTCGGCGGCAGGCTGATCGGGGCGGTGATCATCCCGGCCTGGGCTCGCTTGACCCGATCGACCTCCTCGGCCTGCTCGTCGACCGTCAGGTTGCGGTGCAGGACCCCGATGCCGCCGGCGCGGGCGATGGCGATCGCCAGCGGCGACTCGGTCACGGTGTCCATCGCCGCGGACATGAGTGGCACGGCCAACTCGATCCCCGCGATCGAGGTCGACGTGTCGACCTCGTTGGGCAGGACCTCGCTCCAACCGGGGACGACCAGCACGTCGTCGAAGGTGAGCGCCTCGGAACCGGAGAGAACCTCGTCGTTCATCGCCTCACGATAGGGGATGCCACGCCGATGACAAGGGCATGAAACGGAGGCTCTGCATCGCCGTCGCGCTGGTGGTGTTCGGCGCGTCGTGTGGGGGGTCCGAACCGTCGACCGTCATCGAACGACAGGCCTCCGCCGACGGCGGCGATCCGCCGTTGTCGTCACTCTGCGAGCAGGTCGAGACGCTCTCGCTCGGCGCCCCCGTCGGCGACGATCTCGACGCGGTGATCGACGAGCTGGGCCGTCTGGCGGCCGTCTTCGGTGCCAACGACGCGCTGCCGCATCTGGCGGCGTGGCGGGCAGCGATCGCCGAAGGGTCGAGCGCTGCGGAAGCGATGGACGCCACCGCCGACATCGTCGACGCGGCCACCTTCGCCGAGTGCGGGGTTCCGGCGTTCACCGCGATGTACGTCTCGACGTCGTTCGCCTCGTGCTTCGGTCGAGCCCCGATCGATGCGGGCGGCCTCAGTCCCGACACCGACGGGTGCGAGACCGACCACACGCCGGCCTTCCTACCCTGCTTCTCCGAGACCGACGGCTACATGCCGGTGGACTGCCGCACCGGCGCCGTCGTCGTTCTGGACGGCGGGGTGTGGGTCGATGCCGACGACGCCACCGGCTGACCGGTACCGGCCGGTAGATTTCTGCGGGTGAGTGATCAGCCGTCCGAAGTCGTCACCGGTGTCCGCCGCATCTTCTCGGTGCCTGCGGTCTACAGCTTCGCTCAGCGGGCGGTCGGCGCGGACAAGCTCCGCAACGCCCTGGTCGACGAGATCCTGCGAATCGAGCCCGGGCTCAAGATCGTCGACATCGGCTGCGGACCGGCCGACATCCTCGAGCACCTCCCCGAGGTCGACTATGTCGGCTTCGATCACAGCGAGAGCTACATCGAGTCGGCCCGCTCCCGCTTCGGCGACCGCGGCCGGTTCATCAACATGGCCGCCGGCGACGTCGACCTCGACGAGTTCGCCCCCCGCGACCTCGCCATGTCGGTCGGCGTGTTGCACCACCTCGACGACGACGAGGTGCTCGACGCGCTGCAGACCGCCAAGACGGTCCTCGGCGACGACGGCCGCTTCGTGTCGGTCGACCCGACCTTCGCCGATGGGCAGCACCCGATCGGACGCTTCCTCGCATCGCGCGACCGCGGCCAGCACGTGCGCACCCCCGAACAGACCGAGGCGCTCGTCACCCAGGTGTTCGACGACGTGACCGTCCAAGCTCGTCACGACCTGTTGCGGGTGCCGTACTCCCACGTGCTCGTCGAAGCGCGCGCCGCCTGAGCGCGACTCAGTCGATGTCGGGTGAACTCCCGATCTCGTCGCGCACCGCATAGGCGGGGCGCCCCATCGTTCGGAAGTGCATGCGGGCGAGGTACTCGCCGACCACGCCAAGGCTGAGCAGCTGCACCCCCGAGAACAACGAGATGGCCGTCGCGAGGAACGTGAATCCCTCGACGTCGGTCGGCTCGATCGCGAAGCGCGCCAGGACGTAGACGAGCAGTGCGAACCCGAACGCGGAGATCGCGAACCCCAGCGCGCTGACCGTGCGCAACGGCCGGGTGCTGTAGCCCGTGACCATGTTGAAGGCGTGACGGATCAGCTTGCCGATCGTGTAGCCGCTCGTGCCCTCCTCACGGCGGTCGAACTCGACCTCGACCACGGCGACCTTGGTGGTGGCCCAGCTCAACAGCACGTCGATCGAGACGTACGGGTCATTGGTCAACTCGCTACCCGACAGCAGCCGTCGACGAAAGACCCGGAAGGCGCTCATCTTGGCGTTGACCTCGGGGCCGAGCAGCTTGCTCATGATCCGCTTGGTGCCGACCGAGGCGAGGTTGCGGAACGCCGACTGTGTCTCCGCGACCGGCGTTCCGTACACGAGGTCCACGTCGTCGCCCAGCGCCGCCACCAGGCGCGGCACCTCGCTGGGCGGATTCTGCAGATCGTCGTCCATCGTGATCACGACCGGATGCGACGCAGCCCGGAGTCCGGCGAGAAGCGCGTTGTGCTGGCCATAGTTGCGCGACAAGCGCAGACCTCGAACCCAGTCGTGGGCCTCGACGACCTCGACGATCCGCGACCACGTGTCGTCGGGGCTGCCGTCGTCGACGAGCACCAACTCGAGCTCGGTGGCGAGCGGTGCGACATGCTCGACCAACTGCTCGCAGACCCGATGCAGGGTTCCGGGCGTCCGGTAGCACGGGATCACCACCGAGATCCCCGACAGCTCCGAGGCAACCCCTTGACCATTCACAGGGTCGATAGTGTACGGCCATGGCTGACGACATCCCGTTCAATCGCCCCTGCCTCGCCGGCCAGGAGATGAACTATGTCGCTCAGGCCGTCGCCAACGGCCACAGCTCGGCGAAGGGCCCCTACACGAAGCGAGCCGAGGAACTCCTGCGGTCCGAGCTCGGTGCACTCGACGTCTTGCTCACCACCTCGTGCACCGATGCGCTCGAGATGACGGCCATGCTGCTCGATCTGGGTCCCGGCGACGTCGTGATCGTGCCCTCGTTCACGTTCTCGTCGACCGCCACCGCCTTCGCCCGCCAGGGGGCGACGCTGCGGTTCTGCGACATCCGCGTCCCCGACCTCGGCCTCGACCCCGACCACGTCGAAGCATCGATGGACGAACGGGTGAAGGCGATCGTCACCGTCCACTACGCCGGTGTGGCCAGCGACGTCCACCGCCTCCGCGCCATCGCTGACGAATGGGGCGTGCCACTGCTCGAAGACAACGCCCACGGTCTCTTCGCCGAACACGGCGGCGCCAAGCTCGGGAGTTTCGGTGCGATGTCGACGCTCAGCTTCCACGAGACGAAGAACTTCATCTGTGGAGAGGGCGGTGCGCTGGTGATCAACGATCCCGCCTTCGTCGACCGCGCCCACATCCTGCTCGACAAGGGAACCAACCGGCGCCAGTTCCTCGAGGGCATGACCGACAAGTACACGTGGCAAGGACACGGTTCGTCGTTCGGACTGTCCGACCTCCTCGCCGCCTTCCTGTTGGCCCAGCTCGAACGCGCACCCGAGATCATGGCCAAGCGACGGCACGTGCACGAGACCTATCACCAGCTGCTCGAGCCTCACGCCGACCGCCTCGGCTTCGCGCTGCCCTACGAGCATCCCGGCGACCGGCCCGCCGACCACATGTTCTACGTGCTGTTACCGCGGGCGGGACACCGCGCCGACATCATCGCGTCGATGCGATCGGTCGGCGTGAGCCCGACCTTCCACTACGTGCCGTTGCACTCCGCTCCTGGCGCTGCGGTGCTCGCCGACCGGATGCAGGAGTGCCCGGTCACCGACGACATCAGCGCCCGACTCCTGCGACTGCCCTTCTACAACGACCTCACGACGGCCGAGCAGCAGCGAGTCGTCGAAGCGTTCGTCCACGCCTTCGAGACCACGACCGCCGGCGTCGACTGACCGACCCGCGTCGCTGCCACCATGTTGCGCCGTCTCCTCGACGAGGCACGCCGGTTCGCCCGATACGGCGCCGTCGGCGCAGCGACCACCATCGCGCTGTACCTCGTGTACCTCGTGTTGCTCGCCGCCGGCGTGGCGCCCGTGACCGCCGCGGGCATCTGCTACCTGCCGGGTGTCGCACTGAGCTATGTGGGCAATCGCCGATTCACCTTCGACAGCAACGAGAGCCATCGAAGCGATCTGCCGAAATTCCTCGGCGCATACGCCGCCGGCCTCGTGAGCACGTTGGTCACCGTCACCGTCATGCTGCGCTGGCTGGGGCCCGAGCTGGCCCAACTCGTCAACATCGTCGTCACGCCGATCGTGATCTACACGAGCCTCCGGCTCCTCCGGTTCGGCCAACAGGAGGTCTCCGCTGATGCCGCTTGAACGCAACGAACTCGAAACCGCACGGTTCGGGGTCGTCGCCGCTCACGTCACCGATCCGTCGGCCGACCCGACCGAGATCGATGCCGCCGCCGATGCGATGGACGCCGAGCTGCTCACCGCCCGCATCGACGTCGGCGACCTGGATGTCGCCCATCGGCTCGAGGAGGCTGGGTTCCGTTTGATGGACACCCTCGTGTACTACGGCCGGGCGGTGAGCGACCCACCGCCCGCCGCCCCACCGCCGGGGACGTCGATTCGCACCGCTGAGGCCGACGACGTGGCCGCGGTCGGCTCCATCGCCCGACTCGCCTTCCACGACTATGTCGGGCATTTCCACGCCGACCCGCGCCTCGACGACGCCGACGCCGACGCCGCCTATGTCCAGTGGGCCGAGACCAGCACGGCCGAGGCGGGGCCGGTGCGTCCCGTTCTGTTGACGTGCGCCGACGACAACGTCCTCGGATTCTTGACGCTGCGCGACATCGGCGACACCACCGCCGAGATCGTGCTGAACGCGGTCGATCCCGAGCAGCAGGGTCGGGGCATCTACGCCGCCCTCGTCCGCGCCGCGATCGGCCTCGCCGATCGCACGGGGACCGAACGACTGGTCGTGTCGACCCAGATCAACAACTACGGCGTGCAGCGCGTATGGGCCCGCCTCGGGTTCGTCCACGAGCGCAGCATCTACACGTTCCACAAGTGGTTCGACCGCGCCGCACCCTCCTGAGACGGGCTGCTCGGTCGCGGCCTGCTCGAGGTCAGCCGTCGAGATCGTCGCTGCGAACCACGTGCACAAGCATCGACTCGGTCTCGAGATCCGGGGTGCGCTCGATCCAGGGGTCGGACCGCAGCGACATCACCATCCAGCCCTCGTCGACCGCGTCGAGATCACCCCAGACGTCCCACCGCTCGGACTTCATGACGTAGGCGACATAGTTCGGCGTCGATTCGATCCCGAACGTGAAGGCGATGGTGCCGCCATCGGCGACGGCCCGGAGGTCGTCGCGGATCTCCAGCAGCTCGACCTCGGGCCGCGCCTCGATCAACCGCTTGCGCTCCACCGGGTCGGTCGGCAAGACCATGGTGCCGGCCACCAGCATCACCAGCGCCGCGGCCCGCACGGCCGGCACCGCGCCCGCTTCGCGCAGCGCGAGGTAGCCGACCCACGCCAGCACGAACAGGAACGGCCACACATAGGTCAGGTAGCGGATGTTGTAGTACAGCAGCGGCTGTGACTCGTGGGCGAGCAGGACCGCCACCGCACCGAGTGCGCCGAAGTGGGTGAGGTGCTCGATCTCGGGCCGCAGTCGGGGCGCCCGCACCACCGCGAACACCGCGCCGACGACGAAGACCAGCGGCATGACCCACAGCAGGTGACCGACGTACGCACCGGAGAACGCCGAGATCGAGAAGCCGTCGACCTCGACCACCTCCGCGTCCTGCAGCGGTCCGGTGTCGATCACCCGCCCGTCGGCGAACCAGTAGCGGTCACCGATCAGCTCCATCACCAGCTGAGAAACGACGATGCCGGCGACCGCCACCGTTCCCGACACGAGCACGTAGCGGCTCGTCGCGACCGCCAGTGTGGCGTGGATCGACCGCTCTCGCCGCAGCATCGTGAGGCCCTCGGCGGCGGCCACGCACGGGATCAGCACCAGGAACGACGGCCTCCCCAGAACGGCCATCGTGAGCGCCACGCCGACGACGACCGGGCCGCGGCGCAACACCGCCCACAGCACGGTGAGCAGCAGTGCGACGTTGAGCATCACGTCTTCGGCGGTGTCGGCGAAGACCCAGAGGTTGGTGGCGACGATCGGCGTCGCCGCCATCGCGACCGTCGCCGCCAGCGAGAGGCCCAGCCGGCGTGCGATCGCCCAGCTGAGGGTGATCACCCAGGCGACGTTGAGCGCCTGCCACAGGAACGGGGCGTCGTAGAACACCTCGTGGGGGATGCGGCCTGCGGCGTAGAAGAAGTCGTCGCGGCGATCGGTGAGGAAGTCCACCCAGTGGATGCGGGAGTTGTCCAGGAAGCCGTTGTGAGGGTGAGCGAGCCAGCCGTACCAGGCCGCACCCACCGCCGCGATCCCGATCGCGATCGCCCGGCGACCTCGCACGCCGACGTCCGGAGCGTTCCACGAGGCCCGGTCGACGACCAGCATGGCGATGCCGCCGGCGGCCAAGACCGCGCCCGTGCGACGGATGACCACATCGCCCACCGCGGTGAAGGGCAGGAAGTAGGTCCCCCTGCTGGTGACCTCCGCCCGCGTCGGGAGCATGGCCTCGACGAGGTCGGCGAGCGGAGCGGCGACGACGAAGAGCAGCCCGCCGGCGACATAGGCGATCAGGGCGAGCCGACGGACCCGCCCATCGGTCGACGGGGAGGCCGTCGAGCCGGTGTCCTCCACGTCTGTCGCCAGAGCCATCGGGGATCGAGCGTACCGGAGGGCCCCGGCGGCGGAGACGACCCCCGGGAGGCCGACGCACCCGGTCGGGGGGCGGTGCGTCCCGCCGGTCGCCACGGCGGGTCAGGTAGCCTCGTCCCCCATGCACGTGGTCTGTGTCGCTGCTGCGCGACCGAATTTCATGAAGATCAAGCCGGTGGTCGACGGGCTCGAGGCCGCCGGCGCCACCACCTCCATCGTGCACACCGGGCAGCACTACGACGCGGCGATGAGCGACGTCTTCTTCGATGATCTCGGCATCCGCACACCGGATCATCACCTCGGTGCTGGATCGGGTTCCCACGCCGAACAGACCGCCAAGGTCCTCGTCGGCTTCGAACACCTGCTCGCCGAGATCGACTGCGATGCGGTGGTCGTCGTCGGCGACGTCAACTCGACCCTGGCCTGCGCCCTCGTCGGCGCGAAGGGCGGCCTGCTCGTCGCCCACGTCGAGGCCGGCCTGCGCAGCCGGGACTGGGCGATGCCCGAAGAGGTCAACCGGGTCGTCGCTGACCGGGTGAGCGACCTCCTCCTCGCGCCGTCGCCCGACGCGGTCGAAAACCTCGAGCGAGAGGGCTACCGCGCCGACCAGATCCACCTGGTCGGCAACGTCATGATCGACACCCTGCTCGCCAACCGGGAACGGGCCGAGGCGCTCGCACCGTGGCGGCGCTTCGACCTCGAACCCGGCGGGTACGGCCTCGTCACGCTGCATCGACCGGCCAACGTCGACGATCCCGAGGTGCTCGCCGGACTCATCGGCACGCTGAGCGAGATCGCAGAGACGACCCCGCTCCTGTTCCCGGTGCACCCTCGCACCCGTCAGACCCTCACCGAGCTCATCGACCCGGCGAGCCGCATCGAGTTGTGCGAACCGCTCGGGTATCTCGACTTCCTCGGCCTCATGTCGCAGGCGACGGTGATGCTGACCGACTCCGGCGGGATCCAGGAGGAGACCACCGTGCTCGGCATCCCCTGCATCACGCTGCGGGAGAACACCGAGCGCCCGATCACCGTGAGCGAGGGCACCAACCAGGTCGTCGGCCGCGACCGGGGCGCGATCCTCGCAGCGCTCGAGCGTGTGCAGGCCGGAGAGATCGAGCCGCGCCGCCCCGAACTGTGGGATGGGCGCGCCGGCGAACGCATCGCCGAGGTGCTGCTCGACGCCCACCAGTCGCCGCCGCGGAGGCCCACCGACCTGTGAGTACCGATCCCACCCTCACGAAGATCCTCAGCCGTCTCGACGCGATCGACGCCCGGCTCGGGTCGCAGGCCGAGCGGATGCAGACGATCTCGGATCGCACCCAGCGCACGATGTACGCCCAGATCGAGGCGCTGATCGGGCTGTACCGAGAACTCGACGGCCAACGCACGCTGCCGCCCCTGCGGCGTTGGGCGATCTCCCCCGACTCCGCCCGTCTCGTGCTCGGCCTGGTCCGCGAGCATCGGCCTCGCAACGTCCTCGAGTGCGGGAGCGGTGCGAGCACGATCCTGTTCGGTCACCTCCATCTCGCCGGCGAGATCGAGCGGCTGATCGCCCTCGAGCACGACGTCGTGTGGCACGAACTCGCCCGCCAGCAACTCCGCCAGTTCGGCCTGGAGGACGAGACCGAACTCCACTTCACCCCGCTCGTCGATCACCCTGACGAGGCGGTCGAGACGCCGTGGTACGACACCACCGAGGTCGAGTTCGCCCCGCTGGACATGGTCCTCGTCGACGGTCCACCCGACGCCACCGGCCCGCTCGCTCGCTTCCCCGCCGCGCCGCTGCTCCTCGAACACTGCCGGCCCGGTTGCCTGTTCGTCATGGACGACTTCATCCGCCAGAGCGAGCAGGACACCGTCGACCGGTGGATCGAGGAGTATCCGATGACCCTGATCGCCGTCCACGAGTCGCCCGAGAAACACCTCGCGGTCGTGCAGTACGACGGCGGATTCGGAGCCGACGATGCCTGACCAGGAGTCACGCGAACGGGCGGCGCTCGCCGCCGAGGCATTGCGCGGCCGCAAGGCGGCGAATCGGGCCCGCACCGCCGAAGCCCGCGTCGAGGATCTCACCGCACAGCTGCTGGCCGCCAAGGAGGAACTGGCCGAGACCAAGCAGCAGCGACGCACCGATCGCCAGGCCGACCGTGACGAACGGGCCCGCCTCACCCGCCAGCTCGAGGCCGCGAACGACGCCCAGGCCGCAGCCCGCTCCGAGGTCGCGACCCTCAAGACCGAACTCAACCAGACCCGAGACCGACTCCACGTGGTCTACAACCTCAAGTGGAACCGGTTCGGTCAGCTGCTCCGCGAGGTTCGTCAACGGCCGATCCGCATCGTGAAGCTCCCGGGCCGGTTCCTCGCCCTGTTGCGCAGCGACGGTGGCTCGGCGATCCCCGGACGTCGGCGCCGACTCCTGCGCGCCAAGGATCTGCTCGACCACGACGACCGCACACCCGAGGACGACGACCATCTCGCATGGCTGTTCGGCAACGGCGAGGCCGGTCCCGAGAGCGGGGCGGACGCCGACATCGATCAGCGCCGCGACCAGCTCACCGACCTGGTCCTCGACTCCGGCGAGCGGTACTCGACCACCCTGCTGATCCGGTCCGCCGTGCGCCGCGGCCACGCGGGGGCGATCGCCGACAAGCTGGCCGACCGCACCACGATCTCGGCCCCGGCCGGTCAGATCGAACAACTCGCCGAGTCCCTCCACGACCAGGGTGAGATCGACCGCCCCGCCCGGCTGCTCGACGGTCTGGCACAGCCGGCGTCGGCCAAGCTCAACGAGCTGCGATCCCGACGGCTGCGCGAGGTCGAGATCCTCGCCGACGGCATCACCGTCGCCGACCCGTCGGTCCGTCGGCCGGCCGGTGAGCCCGGCGTGGAGTCCCTGTACCTGCTCCACAACTCGCTCCCGCACCAATCGGGTGGATACGCCACCCGTACCCACGGTCTGCTCACCGGCCTGAACCGCTCGGGCCATGCCGTCGTCGGCGTCACCCGACCGGGTTTCCCGTCCGAGGGCGGCGTCTTCCGTCAGCGGCCCGGCATCGAGCCCTTCGACGTGGTCGACGACGTCCGCTACGAACGCCTCATCGGTCCGGTCGGCCATCTGCCCCGGGTCGACCTCGACGGCTTCGTCCAGACGTACGCCTCGATGTTGCAGCCGGTCATCGACGCGCACCGCCCCCAGCTGCTGCACGGCGCATCGAACTGGTGGAACGGCCATGCCGCCACCGCCGTGGCCCGGTCGCTCTCGATCCCGTCGGTGTATGAGGTCCGCGGCCTCTGGGAGGTCACCCGGGCGTCGCGACAGGCCGAGTGGGGCGACAGCGACATCTATCGACTCGACGCCATGTACGAGGCGGAAGCCGCCCGTTCCGCGGACCGCGTGATCGCGATCACCGAGGGACTCCGAGACGAGCTCGTACGCCGAGGCGTCGACGGGTCCACGATCACGATCGTCCCGAACGCGGTCGACGTCGACCGCTTCGCGGCGCTCGAACGCGACGACGAACTCGCCGCCGAACTCGGTCTGGCCGACACCTTCGTCGTCGGTTTCGTCGGCTCGATGACCTTCTACGAGGGCCTCGACGACCTCCTCGACGCGATCGCCGCGACCCCCAAACTCACCTCCACGCCCATCGCCATGCTCTTCGTCGGCGATGGCCCCGTCCAGGACGATCTGAGGGCCAAGGCGGCGGCGCTCGGGATCGAGGACCGGTGCCGCTTCGTCGGCCGAGTCCCCCACGAGACGGTCGGCCGCTACCTCAGCCTCATCGACGTCACCCCCTTCCCCCGCAAGCCGCTCCCCGTCTGTGAGATGGTCTCGCCGCTCAAGCCGCTGGAGTCGATGGCGTCGCGGATCCCGGTGATCGTCTCGGAGGTCCAGGCCCTCGCCGAGATGGTGCCCGACGACCGCTGCGGCATCGTCGTTCCCCGATCCGACACGCATGCGCTGGCCGAGGCGATCGCCACGCTCGCCGACGACCCGGATCGTTGCCGATCGTTGGCCGACAACGCCTTCGAGTGGGTTCGGGCGGAGCGGAGCTGGGAGGTCATCTCCGCCCGGGTCGGTGCGCTCTACGACGACCTGCTCGGGTGACGCCGGGACACCCGATGTCGACCCCGTCCGACGACCCCGGCAACACCGACCTCCTGGAGCAGGTTCGCGCCGAGCACGAGGCGGAGATCCGGCTTCTGCAGGACCGTCATCGCGCCGCCATCCATCAGGTCCGCGGATCGATCCGGTACCAGCTGGGGGATCTGATCCTCAGCCTGCGCAAGCCCCGAGCCTGGCTGACGCTGCCCCGACGGCTGCGGACCATCGTGGTCGAGGCCCGACGGCTCCGGCACCAGGCGGCCGCTCCGCCGATGCCGGTCGCACCCGACGACGCCCGAGACGGCCGTCCGGTGCTCTCGATCTTCGACGAGTTCACCCACGACTGTCTCGCCCCCGAGCTGTCGCTGCAGCCGGCGGACCGGAAGGCGTGGGCCGACCAGCTCGACCGATGCGACCTCGTCCTCGCCGAGACGGCCTGGCGCGGCAACGCCGCGACCTGGTCGTACGCCTTCAACCACTTCGAACCCGGCAACGACCTCGATCGACTGCTCGCCGCAGCCAGGGAGCGCGGCATCCCGAGCGCGATCTGGAACAAGGAGGACCCGGTCAGCTACGACCTCTTCCTTCCCTCCGCTCGGGCGTTCGACGTGGTCTTCACGACCGATGAGGACATGGTGCCGTCCTACCGCCGAGATCTCGGGCACAGCCGGGTGGCGACGATGATGTTCGCCGCGCAGCCTCGGCTCCACAATCCGATCGGCCGCTCCCCCGCCGCCTCCGCGTCGGTCTGCTTCGCCGGTGCCTGGCGCGGCCACCGCTACCCGGATCGCGTGGCTGCCCTGGCGACCCTGCTCGACGCCGCCGACGCGGTCGGGGACCTCCGGATCTTCGACCGCCAACCCTCCGACCACACGACGGGCGAGGGATTCCCGCCTCGCTTCCACCCGAGGATCCAGGGCACGCTGCCGTACCCGGCGATGGTCGAGGAGTACCGCAACCACGCGGCGTTCATCAACGTCAACACGGTCACGACATCACCGACGATGATGTCGCGCCGGGTGTTCGAGATCCTCGCCTGCCGGACCCCGGTCGTGTCGACACCGTCACCGGCGATCGACACCCACCTCGGCGACGTCGTGCTCACACCCACCGGAGCGAGCGAAGCCGAAGCCACGATCGGGGCGTTGGTCACCGACCCCGACCATCGGGATCGGGTCGGGCAGCGCGGATTCCGGGCCGTTCACACCCGGCACAACTACCAGCACCGGATCGCCGAGGCGTTCGACGTCATGGGGCTCCCTGGGTTCGATGCGCCGAGCGAACCCGTCGTCGACGTGATCTGTGTGACCAATCGTCCCCACGAGCTGTCGAACGTGATCGCCAACGTCCGCCGCCAGTCCTATGGCGGCCTTCGCTTCACGCTCGTCACCAACAGCGACGGATTCGACGAGGACGAGGTCGAGCGAGCCGTCGCTCCGATCGCCGGGGCTTCCGTGCTCCGCCTTCCGGAGCACCTGACGATCGGCCAGTGCATGAATGCGGCGATCGATGCGACCGACGGCGAGTTCTTCGCCAAGATCGACGACGACGACGTGTACGGCGAGCACTACCTCTCCGACATGATCCTGGCCACCCGCTTCACCGATGCCGCCGTCTACGGCAAGGCGACCTTCCACGCCCACACCGAGGGCCGAGACGAGACGGTGGTCCGCCACGAGGGCCACGAGTACACCTACACCTCGCAGGTCATGGGTGGCACACTCCTTGTCCGCCGCCGCGACGTCGGCGGGATCCGCTTCGAGGACCGGCCGACGGGGGCCGACACCGCCTTCCTCGCCGCCTGCCGCGACGCTGGACTCCGGATCTTCAGCACCGACCGGTTCAACTACCTGATGGTCCGGCGGGGCGACCCGGGCGATCACACCTGGCGCATCAGCGAGGAGGACTTCCTCCGCAACACGCGCTCGTTGGGATCCGGTCGCCGCGACGATCTCGTGTTGATCTGAGGCCGGGCGCGGAACTCACCCCGCCACGTCGGCCTCGCGGACGACGTGCACGACCAGCGACGGGGTCTCGAGGTCCGGGGCGCGATCTCGCCACGGTTCGTCACGCATCGAGATCACGACCCACCCGACGTCGGCGGCGTCGGCGCCGGAGTGGATGGGGCGTTCGCTCGAACGGATCACGTACGACACGAAGTTCCGGGTCGATCGGCTTCCGAAGGTGAGTGCGATGACCTTGTCCTCGGTGAGCTCCCGCAGGTCGTCGCGCACATCGGCGAGTTCGACGTCGGGGCGGGCTTCGAGGGTGCGCTTGAGGCCGACCGGGTCGGCCGGGATGGCCATCGACCCGGCGAGCAGCGCCACGAGTACCGCCGCCCGTATCGCCTGCCGACCGTTCGCCACCCGCAGCGAGCCGTAGCCGGCCCAGGCGAGCACGAACAGGAACGGCCAGACATAGGTCAGGTATCGGACGTTGTAGTAGAGCAGCGGCTGCGACTCGTGCACGACGAGCAGCGCCACGACGGCGACCGCGCCGAAGTACACCGACCGTTCGATCGGCTCCGGCAGCGAAGGCGCACGCCGCACGGCGATGACGGCTCCGATCAAGAAGACCAGCGGCATGACCCAGACGAGGTGGGCGAGGTAGGCCCCGGAGAAGGCCGAGATCGTGAAGCCCTCCACCTCGACGGGTTCGGCGGAGGAGAGCGGCCCGGTGTCGATCACCGTGCCGTCGACGAAGAGGTACCGGTCGCCGAGGATCTCGAAGAGTGCTTGGGACATCACGATCCCGACGACCGTCACGACCCCTGCGGTGACCACATAGCGGCCGAACAGCACCGAGAGTGCGGCGCGCGGTGAACGGGTCTGGCGCAGCACGGCGAGCCCTTCGGCCGCGGCGACACAGGCACCCAGGACGATGAACGACGGACGTCCGAGCACGGCGGCCACGAGCGCGACTCCGAGGATCACCGGATCACGGCGAAGTGACGCCCAACACACGAACAACAAGAGCGCGGTGTTGAGGAGGACGTCCTCGGCCGTGTCGGCGAACAGCAGCAGGTTCGTGGCGATCAGCGGCGTGACCGCCATCGCCAACGAGGCGACGACGGACAGCTCGAGCCGGCGACCGATCGCATAGGCGAGCCCCACCACGACGGCGGCGTTGATGCCCTGCCACACGTACGGAGTCTCGTAGAACAGCCAGTGCGGGAGCCGGCCGGCGGCGTAGAAGAAATCGTCGACCCGGCTCGACTCGAAGTCGACCCAGTGGATGCGGGCGTTGGTCGGGAAGCCGTTGTGGGGATCGCCGAGCCAGCCGTACCAGCCGGCGCCGACCGCCATCGCGACGACGAGGGCGACGTGGCCGACCCGACGATCGACCGGGCGCGGTCGCCATGCGACCCGGTCGACGACGAGGAAGGTGGCGGCGGCGAGCGCCACGATCACCCCGGTTCGGCGAACGACCTGCTCCCCGACGTCGGTGTAGGACCGAAACGCCGTCCCTCGGCTGCTCACCTCGCCACGGGTGGGCAGCAGGAACTCGACGAACTCCGCCACCGGCCCCGCAGCGAGCGCGAGCGTGGCGCCGAGCGCCAGGACGGCGGCGCCGATCGATATCCGGCGACCGACGGGGGTGCCGGCCGTGGCCTCGCTGAGTTGCGCCTCGCCCACCTGCTCCATCGCGGCCGCACGGTACCACGGTGCGATCGGATCTCGACGCGCCACCGCAGGGCCGGACGACTCATGCTCCGCTCGCGAGCACCGCAGTACACTTCGGTCCCGACCCACCCCCCTGGCGGTCGAGGAACCCATGGAACTGATCAACGAATCCCTGCCCGGCCTGCTCGAGCTCAAGATGGTCGTCCATGAGGACAATCGCGGCTCGTTCTGCGAGGCGTTCAACCAGCGGACGATGGCCGGCTTCGGCATCGAAGAGACGTTCGTCCAGGACAACGAGTCCCGTTCGGTGAGCGCCGGCACGGTCCGCGGCTTGCATCTCCAGGTCGATCCCCACGCCCAGGGCAAGCTGGTCCGCGTGCTGCGCGGCGCCATCTTCGACGTGGCCCTCGATCTTCGGCCCGACTCCCCGACCTACCTCCAGCACTCGAGCATCGAACTGGCCGAGGACGACTTCCGGGTGTTCTGGATCCCCGCCGGGTTCGCCCACGGGTTCTGCACCCTCGAACCGAACACCACCATCGCCTACCGCGTGACCGGCTTCTACAACCGCGACGCCGAACGGTCGATCCTGTGGAACGATCCCGACCTGGGGATCGACTGGCCCATCAGCGTCGACGACGCCGTCCTCTCGACCAAGGACGCCGCCGCCCCCTCCTTCGCCGAATACCGAGCAGAGAACTGACATGCGCATCCTCGTCACCGGCGGCTGTGGATTCATCGGATCCGCCGTCGTTCGCCACCTCATCGACGACACCGACCACGAGGTCGTCAACGTCGACAAGATGACCTACGCCGCCACCCTGGGCAGCGTGGCCTCCGTCGCCGATCACGAGCGCTACCGGCATCTCGAGATCGACATCTGCGACGCAGCCGCGGTCGAGGCGGCCTTCGTCGACCACCAGCCCGACGCGGTGATGCATCTCGCCGCCGAGAGCCACGTCGACCGGTCGATCGACGGCCCCGAGCAGTTCCTCCAGACCAACATCGTCGGCACGATGCACCTGCTCCAGGCGGCACGGAACCTGATGGCCACCCGATCCGACGGCGGGGTCGACTTCCGCTTCCTGCACGTCTCGACCGACGAGGTGTTCGGTGCGCTCGCCCACGACGACGACCCGTTCACCGAGTCGACGCCGTACTCCCCCCGTTCGCCGTACTCGGCGTCGAAGGCCTCGGCGGACCACCTCGCCCGCGCCTGGGGCGAGACCTACGGCGTCCCGGTCCTGATCACCAACTGCTCCAACAACTACGGGCCGTTCCACTTTCCCGAGAAGCTGATCCCGCTCGTCACCCTCAAGGCGATCGCGGAGCAGCCCCTCCCCGTGTACGGCACCGGCGAGAACGTCCGTGACTGGCTGTTCGTCGAGGATCACGCCACCGCGCTGACGACCGTGCTGACGACCGGCGAGGTCGGCGAGACCTACCTCGTCGGCGGCAACGCCGAACGCACGAACCTCGATGTGGTCCACGGGATCTGTGACCTGGTCGACGATCGACTCGGCGTCTCCGACGCCGGCCCCCGCCGCCGACTGATCGAGTTCGTCACCGACCGGCCCGGCCACGACCTCCGCTACGCAATCGACTCGTCGAAGCTCCAGGACGAACTCGGTTGGCGGCCCACGGTCACGTTCGAGGAGGGCCTGGCCCGGACGATCGACTGGTACCTCGCCAACGAGGCCTGGTGGGGTCCGATCCAGGACGGTACGTACGCGGGTGGCCGCCTGGGCCTGTCGTGACCACCGTCCTGGTGACGGGAAGCGGCGGCCAGGTCGGCGCGGCGCTCGCGGATCTCGCCGGCGATCCACGGTTCGACCATCTCGAGATCGTCACCACCGACCGCACGACCCTCGATCTCGCCGATCCGGCCTCGATCGCCTCGACGATCCAGCGGGTCCGACCCACGATCGTGATCAATGCGGCCGCCTACACCGCTGTCGACGCCGCCGAGGACGACGAAGCGAACGCGATGGCGGCCAACGCCGACGGGGTGCGGGTGCTCGCCGAGCACTGCGCTGCACAGCAGGCCCGCCTCCTGCACCTGTCGACCGACTATGTGTTCGACGGGACGAAAGCGGATTGGTACGTCGAGGACGACCCGATCGCGCCGCTCGGCGCCTACGGCCGATCCAAGGCCGCCGGCGAGGCCGCCGCCCGCGTCTGTGCCGACCATCTGATCTTGCGAACGGCCTGGGTCTACGCCGCCACCGGCCACAACTTCGTGAAGACCATGCTGCGGCTCGGGGCCGAGCGGGACGAACTCCGGGTCGTCGCCGATCAGGTCGGCTGCCCGACGAGCGCCCACGACATCGCCGACGGCCTCCTGCGGCTCGCGGACGACCCGATCACCGGGACCTTCCACCTCGCCGGCGCCGACGCCACGAGCTGGCACGGGTTCGCGAGCGCCATCTTCGACGAGGCGGGATTCACGGTCGCGGTCGAACCGATCGCTACCGTCGACTATCCGACGCCGGCCCCCCGACCCGCGAACAGCCGTCTCGCCAGTGACGCGCTCGCCGCCGCGACGGGCGTTCGGCTCCCCGGATACACCGACTCGCTCCCCGGCGTCGTGCGCGCCATTCTCGACTCCGAATCCTGAGGACCTGACATGACCAAGGGCATCATCCTCGCCGGCGGCACCGGCAGCCGGCTCCACCCGCTCACGATGGCGGCGTCGAAGCAGCTGCTTCCGGTCTACGACAAGCCGATGATCTATTACCCCCTGTCGGTGCTGATGCTCGCCGGGATCCGGGAGATCCTGATCATCACGACTCCGGTCGACCGACCTGCGTTCGAACGACTGCTCGGCGACGGCAGCGGCTGGGGGATCGAACTCTCGTACGCCACCCAGGCCGAGCCGAACGGCATCGCGGAGGCGTTCCTGATCGGCGAGGACTTCATCGACGGCCAGGGCTGTGCACTGATCCTCGGCGACAACCTCTTCTACGGCGGTGGCCTCCACGAGCAGCTGATCGAGGCTGCGGCTCCGGCCTCGGGCGCCCGCGTCTTCGCCAAGGAGGTGCACGATCCCGAGCGGTACGGCGTCGTCGCGTTCGACGAGGGCGGCACCGCGACGAGCATCGAGGAGAAGCCCGAGCACCCCAAGAGCACGTGGGCGGTGACGGGCATCTACTTCTACGACAGCGACGTGGTCGACATCGCCAAGTCGATCACCCCGTCGGCTCGTGGGGAACTCGAGATCACCGCGGTGAACCAGGCGTACCTCGACCGGGGGGAGCTCCAGGTCGTGCAGATGGGTCGCGGGTTGGCCTGGCTCGACACGGGTACGTTCGCGTCGCTCGTCGAGGCCGGTGAGTTCGTTCGCGTCCTGGAGACCCGCCAGCGGCTGAAGATCGGCTCGCCCGAGGACGTCGCCTACGAGATGGGCTTCATCTCCGCCACCCAGCTCAAGGAACTGGCGCTTCCGCTGCTCAAGTCGGGCTATGGCCAGGTGCTGCTCGAACGGGCCGAGCGGGGGATCGCGGCAGGTCGCTGACCGACGTCAGGACTCGGCCGGCTCGATGTCGGCGAACCCGAGCGCGAGTCCGTCACGCCCCGCAACCTCGTCCGCGAGGAAGTAGTCGTCGTCGGCCGACCACGTGTGCCCGCCGGACCGTTCGGGCGGGCGCCGGCGAAGGATGAACTGGAAGCCGTGGGTGCGGTAGCTCACCCCGCCGTCGGCGAGCAGCGCATCGAGCAGCCGCTGATCGGCCCCCTTCGGCGCAGCCGGCCATCCGCCGAGTTCCTGCAGGCGGTCTCGAGCGAGGAGCAGGGTTCCGCCGGCCAGCGTGACCGCCGGCCGCTCGGCACCGATGGCGAACCGTCGGATCGTTCGGTCCGATCCCTCGAGGTAGACGAACTCCGCTCCCTTGCCCACGAGATCTGCACCCGAGTAGTCGTGGGCCAGCACGAGGTCGAGGAGATGATCGGCGCCGTACAGGTCGTCGTCGTCCCACTTGGACACGTAGGTACCGTCGGCCCGCAGCGACAGCGCCTGCAGCATCGATCCGAGATCGACCGCATCGGTGAACCGCTCGACGACGAGCGGCCCGCTGAACCGCTCGCCGATCCGGTCGGCGATGGTCGGCTCCCATCCCTCGCCGTGGAGACCGACACACAGCTGGACATCGGACCCTCGCTGGGCCTCGACCATGGCGACGGCGTCGAGGAGGTCGGCCGGCCGCCGGCTCGCGAGGACGACCGAGATCGACGGGGTCGGCCGACCGTGCGACCAGGCGTACCGGCGCAGACGGATCGACTGCAGCTCACGGGCGTCGTGATCGGCCGGGTCGACCTCGCGACGCAGGACGGCGTCGAGATCCGGCGCGACCGGGCCGAGGTCGGCATCGGCGGCGGCGGACAGCACGACCCCCGCCCGCATGAGCGCGGTCAGTGTGGTCGGGCTCGGCTCGGCGCCGCGCTCGATGCGGACGACACCGCGCCGGCGCAGACGGGCCAACGCCCGACCCGAGACCCCGACGGCCGGAGGTCTCGCCAGGGGATGCACGATGCCGTCGGTGTCCTGGGGGAACGCCACCGGCGTCTCGGCACCGACACGACCCGTGCCACGGAGCGCTCGCACGACGCCCGCCGGCCCGACGGCTCGCCACCCCGTCGACTCGGTCAGGCGGGTACGAAGGCGAGCGAACCGCGGCGCAAGCGCCGTGCGGATCACCGTGGCCAGTCGAAGCCTGCGCAGCGCTCGTGTCGTGGCCGGGCGCCGCTGGAACCACCAGCCGACCCGGTCGAGACGGCGTCGGATCGCGTCAGGCATCGCTTTCGTACGCGGCGACGACCTCTTGGGGGGTGCCCTCGGCCCGGAGTTCCCCGCGTTCGAGCCAGACGGCGCGACTGCATGACGCGGTGATCTCGCTGAGCGAATGCGACACCAGCACGACGGTGCCGGCCTGTTCGCGGATCTGGTTGATCCGCTCGAGGCTCCGGGCCCGGAAGGCCTTGTCGCCGACGGCGAGCGCTTCGTCGATGAGGAGGATGTCGGGCACCCGGATCGTGGCGATCGAGAACGCCAACCGGGCGCGCATGCCCGAGGAGTAGGTGCGCATCGGTCGCCGCATGGCGTCGCCGATGCCGGAGAACTCCGCGACGTTCTCGATCTCGGCCTCGATCTCGTCGCGCGACAACCCCATCGCCAGCCCACCGAGCATGACGTTGCGATACCCGGACAGCGCGGGCTTCAGCGCCGCGCCGACCCCGAGCAGGGCGACCTGGCCGCGGACGGCGATCTCCCCCTCCGACAGGGACTGCAGCCCGGCGATGGCCCGAACGAGCGACGACTTGCCCGAGCCGTTCGACCCGATGATGCCGAGGGCCTCGCCGGTCCGGACCTGGAACGACACGCCCTTGACCGCATGGACCTCGATGGCCTGGCGCCCCTTGAAGCCGCTCGACACCCACTCGCGAGCGCTGAACGACTGATCCTCGAAGACCCGGTAGCGGATGTGGGCGCCGCGGACGTCGACACTGACCGGGGTCAGCGCGGACTCACCACCGGTGCTCACGTCGGGGGTGTCGGTGTCAGACACGGGCGTAGCGCTCCTCGCCCGCCCGGAAGAACAGGAACCCGACGACGAGCAGGACCACCGACCACGTGCATCCCGAGATGACGACCGAGCGCGGCAGCTCGCTGCCCATCACCGACCATCGGGCGAAGGTGATGAAGCAGTAGACGGGGTTCAGTGTGAACAACCAGCGGATCCACGAATCGGACTCCACATAGGCGCGGACGTCGAAGATCACCCCCGACGCATAGAGCACGAGCCGGAACACGAACGGCAGGATCTGCTGCAGGTCGGCGAAGTGGGTGGTGAGCCGGGCCGCGATCAGCGACGCACCCAGGTTGAACAGGAACTGCACCCCGAGCAACGGGACGAGCATGATCCAGGACCATCGGGGCGACTCGCCCGTGAGCAGCGCGACGACGAACAGCACGGTGAAGGTCGACGCCGCAGCCATCAGCTCGGTGACCGAGCTGGTGAGCGGCAGGAGGGCCCGGGGGAACTTGATCGCCTGGAGCAGGCCGCGGTTACGGATGATCGCCCGGGCCCCGTTGGACACGGTCTTCTGCGTCAGCTGATGGACGAAGAGGCCGGTGGAGAGAAACAGGATGAAGTTGTCGACCCCGCGATCGACCCCGAGCAACAGACCGAAGATGAGGTAGTAGATGGCGATGTTGATCGCCGGGTTCAACAGGTGCCAGAGGTTGCCGAGCACGTTCGTGACCTGGCGGTTGCGCAGCTCGCTGATCGACTCGAAGTAGACGTACTCCCGTCGGCCCCAGATGTCGGCGAGGTACGGGCGGAGGTCCATCGCCGCATGGGCGCTCTTCAGCGGGGGAAGATCCGACGGGTCGGCCGCAGGAGCAGACATCGAACGAACCCTAGCGGCTCGGGTAGGTCGGCCCGACGCGCATCCTCTGGCCGCGAGCGGGACCGAACCTCGCCGTCTCGTGCCCGGTTCGGGTCTGGTTTCAGCGCCGGACGGCGGCTCGCCCGCGTCTCAGGACGCTCGCCGCCGGCGCGGGAAGTCGTCGAGCGACCCTGCGCAGTGCGCTGGTCGGGGGCTGCCCTCGGGGGATCTCGCGCATCGCCGCTTCGCAGGCCGCGAGCCGGAGCCGCTGTGGGTTCTCACCGGACCCACACCACTCCTCCATCAAGGCCCAGGGCATCGTCTGACGACCGAGGCACACCAGCTCGGCGTCGGGGAAGTCACGTCGGAGCTCGGCGAACTCGTAGCGCCGGTTGTGACCGCGGAAGATCGGTTCGGGCTCCTCGTAGGGAACGCTCATCAGCAGCTGGCCGCGGCACACGCGTCGGAGCTCGGCGATCCCGACCTCGTATGCGTCTTCGGGCAGATGCTCGAGCACCTCCATGCAGGTGACGACGTCGAAGTGATCGTCGGGGAACGGCAGATCGGCGATGGATCCTTCGTGGCGCACGATGCCGTCGTCGAGTTCGAGGTACTTGTTGAACCGGATGCGATCGAGCCCGTGGATCTCGTCGAAGCGGTGGGCACGGGCGACCGCGTTGACGAACTGACCGGCACCGACGCCGACGTCGAGGAATCGACCGTGGCGACCGATCGCATCCAGCACGAACGAGATCCGCTGCCAGTCGTCGCGGGGATACCAACCGCCCCTGTCCTCGGGAGCGGCCCCGAACTCGTCGACGTACGCCTCACGGATGGAGAGCACGTCGGGCGAGAGCTTGATCTGGGAGAGCGTGACGACGGTGCGGAACCCGGACAACGAGAACGACATCTGCGAAACGGTACCGATCCGACTGCGAAAACGACCGAGGGTCAGCCGCGGAAGGTCATGCCCTTGTAGCCGGTCGAGAAGCCGGCCGATTCGAGGCGGGCGGCGATGTCGGTCTCCCGGACCGGCCGACCGTCGATCTTGGCGACCTCGAGCTTGGTCAACCGACCGTCCTTGACGAGGCCCTGGACCGCGTCGATCCACGCGTCGGACTCGGCCGCGGCGGCGAACGTGACGAGCGACCGCCCACCCCGCTCGACGATCACGACCGGTTCACCCTCGACCAACACGACGTGGGCGCCCGCGCTGCGCGCCGGCCGGCCTTCGGTGTCGGGCCACGGCACGGCGGCGCCGTAGGGCTGTGCCGGGTCGGTGGCGGCCAACACGATGGGCGGCTCGGGCGTGTCGACCTCTCGGGCCGCTCGCAACCGGTCGACGGCGCCGGGTAGCGCGAACTGGGCGGCACCGAGCCCGGCGACGAAGTATCCACGCCGCACTTCACCGCGTTCCTCGAGCGCCTTGAGCACCGGGTACACGCCGGCGAAGCCGCCCTCGATGCCCTCGGCGAGCGCGGTCTCGCGGGTCAGCACGCCATAGCGATCGAGCAGCTGATGGGCCTGGGCCAACGAGCGCTCGGTGGGTGAGGGCGAGGGTCGGCGCAGCGGTTCGACCAGCGACCACCGGCCGACCGCACTGGGCGGACCCTGCACCGTGAGTCCGCCGACGCGGGGCCGCGCCCGACGGCCTCGTGCCCGGCCCGGCTTGGGCGCCGACGCCGACTTCGAGCCGCTGATCAGCGCTCGCACCGGCGCCAGCGAGTCGTTGGTGACCTCTCCGGCCCAGACGAGATCCCACAGCGCCGCGTGCACGACGTCGGTGCCGTAGGGCAACTCGGCGGCCTGCACCGCAGCGACCAGGTCGGGCCAGAACGACGCGCCGCGAGCGGCGAGATGGGTGCGCAGCGCATCGTGGATCGGGTCGTCGGGGGGTGCGTCCGATTCGTTGACGAGCAGCGGGACCTGGTCGCGGTACACCAGCCGAACCCGACCATCGGTCGCTCCCAGCGAGCCCGCACCGATCCACACGACCTCGCCGCTGGTGCAGAGCTCGTCGAGATCGCTGCTGCGATAGGCGTTGACCCGGGCGGCCAGGACGTCGCGCTCGATCACCGACGCGGCGATCGCAGCGCCCTGCATCTGGGCGACCGCTTCGGCGACGGCGTCGACGCCGCGCCGACGCGAGCCGACCCCCTGCCACGCCGGCAGGAACCGGGCGAGGGCGTCACCCTCGACGGGCTCGATCTCCCGGCGCAGCGAGGCGAGCGACCGACGCCGGAGCTGGCGCAGCACGTCGTCGTCGCAGAACTCCCGCTCGGTCCCGCCCGGCCGGAACTCACCGCGCAACACCTCACCGTCGGCGACGAGGCGTTCGAGCGCGCCGACCGCACGGGTGTCGGTGATCCCCAACCAGCGGGCCACGTCGCGGCTGTGGAAGGGCCCGTGGGTGCGGGCGTAACGGCGGCAGAGATCGCCGAGCGGATCGTCGACCGGGTCGGTGAACACCGCCGGCAAGCCGACGGGCAGGGCGACGCCGACTGCGTCACGCAGGCGGGCGGCGTCGTCGCTCGCGGCGATGCGATCATCGTCTGCGATCCGTACCTCGATCGCTCGCCGTTCCTCCAGCAGGGAGCGGATCCACGTGTCGACCGGCGCACCGTCCACCGAGCGGGCTTCGAGATCGAGCCGGTTGAGCGGACCCAGCCGCCGCAGCACGTCGTGGAGCTCGTCGGCGTCGCGGGCGCGGCGCCCATCGACCAGCAGCTGGAGTTCGAGTTCGAGATCGGCCATGACCTCGGCGTCGAGCAACTCCCGGAGCTCCTCGGCGCCGAGCACGTCGCGCAGCAGCTCCCGGTCGAGGGCCAAGGCGGCGGCCCGCCGCTCCGCGATCGGGGCGTCGCCTTCGTACATGTAGACGGCGATCCAGGAGAACAGCAGGGACTGTGCGAACGGCGACGCCGTGTCGGTGTCGACGGCGACCATCCGGACCTTTCGGCTCCGCAGATCGCTCATCACCGATCGCAGCGCCGGCAGGTCGAAGACGTCGTTGACACACTCCCGGGTCGCTTCGAGCAGCATCGGGAAGGTCGGGTACTTAGCGGCGACCGACAGGAGGTCGGCCGCCCGTTGCCGTTGCTGCCACAGCGGGGTGCGCTGGTCGGGCCGGCGCCGCGGCAGCAACAACGCACGCGCCGAACACTCGCGAAAGCGCGCCGCGAACATGGCGGAGTCGGGCAGCCGGGAGATCACGACGTCGTCGATCTCGTCCGGGTCGAAGAGCAACTCGTCGAGCGGCAGCCGGTCGAGCGCCTCGGGGAGCCGCATGACGATGCCGTCGTCGCTCCACATCAGGTCGATCTCGCCGCCCCATTCCTCGCCGAGGCGGGCCTGCAGCGCCATGCCCCACGGGGCGTGCACCTGAGCACCGAACGGTGTGAGTACACACACCCGCCAGTCGCCGATCTCGTCCCGGAAGCGTTCGACGACGATCGTGCGATCGTCGGGGACGACGCCGGTCGCCTCGGCCTGGTCCTTCAGGTAGGTGAGGAGGTTCTCGGCGGCGAGGTCGTCGAGACCGTGGCGACCCTGCAGGCGTTGGATCGCCGCGTCGTCGTCGAGTTGGCGAACCTCGCGCACGAACGAGCCGATCGCTCGACCGAGTTCGAGGGGTCGGCCGGGCCCGTCACCGTGCCAGAACGGCATCTTCCCCGGCACGCCGGGGGCGGGGGTGACCACGACCCGTTCGAAGGTGATGTCCTCGATCCGCCACGTCGACGCACCGAGGAGGAAGGTCTCTCCGACCCGACTCTCGTAGACCATCTCCTCGTCGAGCTCGCCGACCCGGGTGCCGTCGGGCAGGAAGACGCCGAACAGGCCCCGGTCGGGGATCGTGCCGGCGTTGGTGACCGCCAGCCGCTGCGAACCGGCCCGCCCCCGGAGCTGGCCGGTGACCCGATCCCAGACGATGCGGGGTCGAAGCTCGGAGAACTCCTCGCTCGGATAGGTGCCCGACAGGAGGTCGAGCACATTGGTGAGCACCTCGTCGGAGAGGTCCGAGAAGTTGGCGCACCGCCGGATGAGCGCCTTGGCCTCGGAGAGATCCCAGTCGTCCATCGCGCACATGGCGACGACCTGCTGGGCGAGCACGTCGAGGGGATTGCGGGGGTAGTAGGTCTCCTCGATGAGCCCCTGATGCATCCGGTCGACCACGACCGCGGCTTCGAGCAGGTCGGCTCGATGCTTGGGGAAGATCTTGCCGACGCTCGGCTCCCCCACCTGATGGCCGGCCCGGCCGATGCGCTGCATGCCCGACGCGACCGAACCGGGCGACGCGACCTGGACGACGAGATCGACCGCGCCCATGTCGATGCCGAGTTCGAGGGAGGAGGTGGCCACGAGCCCCTTGAGATCGCCCCGCTTGAGTTCGTCCTCGACGAGCAGCCGCCGCTCGCGACTGAGCGACCCGTGATGCGCCTTGACCAGCTCCTCGCCCTCGGCCGCACCCCGTCCGATCTGTTCGTCGCCGGCACCGAGTGCGGGCGGCGGAGCGATCTCGCCGTCGAAGTCCCCCGCCGCCTTCTCGAGCGCCAGCTCGTTGAGACGGGTCGCCAGGCGCTCGGACAGGCGACGGGCGTTGGAGAACACGAGGGTCGAGCGGTGCTCCTCGATCAGTTCGAGCAGACGGGGATGCATCGACGGCCAGATCGAGCGCCGGGTGTTCGGCGACATCGCGGCCGGGGCGTCGGGCCCCGGTTCGATGCGTTGGCCCAGGTTGGCCATGTCCTCGATCGGGACGATGACCTCGATCTGGAGTTCCTTGCGGGCGCCGGCATCGACGACGGTGACCGGCCGGGGCGTGACCGTCCCGTCGAGCTCGGTCTCGTTGCCGCCGAGGAAGCGGGCGATCTCGTCGAGGGGGCGCTGGGTGGCCGACAGGGCGATGCGCTGCGGCGGGCGCTCGGTCAGCTCCTCGAGCCGTTCGAGCGACAACATGAGGTGTGCGCCCCGTTTCGTGCCGGCCATGGCGTGGATCTCGTCGATGATCACCGCCTCGACGTTCGCGAGGGTCTCCCGGGCCTGGGAGGTGAGCATCAAGAACAGGGACTCGGGTGTGGTGATGAGGATGTCGGGCGGGTGGCGAACGAGCTGGCGCCGATCGGCGGTGGAGGTGTCGCCGGTGCGGATGCCGACCGTCGGGGTGTGCACGGTCGTGCCCAACCGATCGGCGGCGAAGCCGATGCCCTGCAGCGGCGCACGGAGGTTCTTCTCGACATCGACTGCGAGCGCCCGGAGCGGCGACAGATACAGCACCCGGGTGCGGGCCTTGGGATCCTCGGGCACCTCATCGACCGCCAGCCGATTGAGGGCCCAGAGGAACGCCGACAGGGTCTTGCCGGTGCCGGTCGGGGCGAGGATCAGCGTGTGATCGCCGTTGGCGATCGCGGGCCAGCCCTTGCGCTGCGGCGGAGTGGCCTCGCGGAAGGTCGCGGTGAACCACTCGCGCACCGGGTCGGCGAAGGCCGCCAACGGATCGCTCATCTCCGCAACCTACCGACCTTCGGCGACACCGTCCTGTCGGGATTTCGGCGGCACCGGTACTGTCACGCGGCGTGACCGAGACCATCGTCTACCCCGCCCGTCGAGTCATCACGATGAATCCGGCGTTTCCGACCGCCGACGCGGTCGCGGTGCGGGGCAGCCGGATCCTCGGTGTCGGATCGCTCGACGACCTGGCCCGATGGGGAGATCACCGCGTCGACGACACCTTCCGCGACCACGTCCTCACCCCCGGCTTCGTCGAGGCGCACAGCCACGTGATGTCGGGTGGCACGTGGGAGCACGTCTACATCGGCTTCTTCGACCGCCGGGATCCGAGCGGGCGGTTGTGGCCGGGATGCACGAGCATCGACGAGGTCGTCGCCCGCCTCCGCGAGGCCGACGCCGCGATGACCGACCCCGACCAGATGATGGTGTGCTGGGGGCTCGATCCGATCCACCTCACCGGCGAACGCCTCGTCGCCAAGCACCTCGACGCCGTCTCGGAACGACGCCAGATCTTCGTGCTCCACGCATCAGGGCATCTCGCAACGGTGAACTCGGCGGTGATCCGCCATGAGAGCATCACCGCCGACGACCCGACCCCCGGCATCCAGCTCGACGAGTACGGCGAGCCCAACGGCGAGCTCCAGGAACCTGCCGCCATGTCGCTGGCCGAGGGGTACCGGCTCCTGCGCCAGAGCTTCGCCAGCGAGCTCGCCAAGTGGAACTACGCCTGGGAGGCGCGCAACGCCGGGCACACCCTGGTCACCGATCTCGGCACCAGCCGCGTCGACGACAGGGGGGTCGATGCATGGGCGGCGGTGACCTCGCACCCGGACTACCCGGCGCGGGTGATGGTGGCCGGGTCGGTGTTCGCCACACCGTTGCCGCCCGAGGACATCGCCGAGCGGGTCGTGCACCTGCGCGACAACCCGATCAACGACAAGCTGCGGTTCGGGATCATCAAGCTGATCATCGACGGCTCGATCCAGGGCTTCACCGCCCGCCTCACGTGGCCCTACTACCTCAATGCGCCGGAGGGGCACGCCGAGAACGGCCTGTGGCTGATGCCCCCCGACCAGGTCCCCGAGGTCGTGGAGACGTTCCACCGCGCCGGGCTCACCGTGCACTGCCACTGCAACGGCGACCAGGCCGCCGAGGTCTTCATCTCCTCGGTCGAAGCGGTATTGCTGCGCCATCCGCGCTGGGACCATCGCCACACCGTGCAGCACTGTCAGCTCACGACCCCGTCGCAGTACGCCCGCATGGCGGCGTTGGGCATGCACGCCAACATCTTCAGCAACCACATCTTCTACTGGGGTGACCAGCACGTGGAGTTCACGGTCGGTCCGGAGCGGGCGGCCCGGATGGACGCGTGCGCGACCGCCGAACGCCTCGGCGTCGAGTTCTCCTTCCACTCCGACACACCCGTCACCCCGCTCGGCCATCTGCATGTCGCGTGGTGCGCGGTCAACCGGCTCACGGCCAGCGGCCAGGTCCTCGGTCCCGAGGAGCGGATCTCCGTCGACGCCGCGATGGTGGCGGCGACGATCGGCGCGGCGCGTCAGATCAAGCTCGACCACGAGATCGGGTCGATCCAGTCCGGCAAGTTCGCCGACTTCGCCGTGCTCGACGACGACCCCTACGCCGTCGATCCGGTCACGCTGAAGGACATCGGCGTCTGGGGCACCGTGGTCGGGGGCCGGCACTTCCCAGCCGGCAGCGGCTGACATGGCGGGCGCCGACGGCGCTGCTCGCGTGGCGGTCACGGTCGTCGGCGGCTATCTCGGCGCGGGCAAGACCACCCTGCTCAACCATCTGCTCTCGGTCGCCGACGAACGGGTGGCGGTCCTCGTCAACGACTTCGGCTCACTCGACATCGACGCCCAGCTCCTCGATCGGGGCGACGGCTCGACGGTCACCTTGCCGAACGGCTGTATCTGCTGCTCATTGGTCGACGGTCTTGCGGGAGCGCTCGACGATCTCGCCGAGCTCGATCCCCGCCCGGAGCGGGTCGTGATCGAAGCGAGCGGCGTGGCCGACCCGGCCGGCATCGCCGCCTACTGCCACCGACGCCCCTACCGGCTCGACCTCGTGGTGGTGCTCGCCGATGCGGCGAACCTCGCGACGCAGGTGGTGGACGACTATGTCGGCGAGACGGTTCGGGGACAACTCGGCGCCGCCGATCTGGTGGTGCTCAACAAGGCCGACCTCGCGGACGGGGCGCGCGCCGCGGCGGTCGTGCAGCAGTACGCACCCGGCGTGCCGACCGTCTCGGCCGTGCACGCCTCGATCGATCCGCGGGTGTTGCTCGACCTCGAACCGCGAGCCAGACCCTCCGAACGGCTCCACGACCACGGCGTACCGTTCGAGACCTGGAGCTGGACCGGCGGCCCCCAGGAGCTGGCGACGCTCCGAGCGGTGGTCGCCGCCCTACCCGTCGGGGTCGTGCGGGCCAAGGGCATCGTCGCGACGCCCGACGGCGCGGTCGAGGTCCAGCGGGTCGGCGACCGTTCGACGTTCACGCCGCTCGACCGCTCGGTGGATTCGGCGCAGCTCGTCGTCATCGGTGTGCCGGGCGCCATCGGCTCGACCTGGCTCGCCGAACGGCTCGATTGAACCCGACGGCGGTCAGCCCTCGGGCGGGACGACCATCGTCTGCTGATAGCGCTCGATCCCGATGTCGGCGATCACACCCTGCTGGGTCTCGATCCAGTCGAGGTGGTGTTCCTCGCCCACGACGAGCTGTTCGAGCATCTCGCGGGTGCCGGGATCGCCCTTCTCCATGGCGAGGACGACGCCGCGTCGATAGCGCTCGATGGCCGACTCCTCGAGCTCGCGGTCGAGCTGCAGCTGCTCCTCGACCGTCTCGCCAACCCGCACGGTGCCGAGCCGCTGGAGGTTGGGCATGCCGTCGAGCATCAGGATCCGATCCATCAGCTTCTCGGCATCGTTCATCTCCTCGATGCTCTCCTTGCGGTAGAAGCCGGCGAGTCGGCCGTACCCCCAGTTCTCGCACAACTTGGCGTGAGCGAAGTACTGGTTGATGGCGGTGAGCTCGGCCGTGAGGGCCTCGTTCAGGAATTCGATGACGTCTGCGTCGCCTTGCATGAGGGCGACCGTAGCCCGCTTCGCGGCGCCTTAGCACGCCCGGATGCAAAGATCAAGAGCCCCTACCACCGGGCCACCAAGGCGCCTTATTCACGGGCGCTAGGCGGTCGGATCAGACCAGGGAAACGGCGGTTTCGGCTCGATCGGCGAGGATCTGGCGGATCGTCGCGGCGCAGGATCCGCAGTCCGACGAGGCGCCGCAGGCGGCCCGGATGTCCGCGATCGTGGGCGCGCCGAACTCCGAAGCGAGCTCGGCGATCCGGCGATCGTTCACCACGAAGCAGTGGCAGACGATCATCGGCGGATCGACCTCGGCGAGGCTGACGAAGGGCGGGTGGGCAGATGCATGGCAGGCGTTAAGACCACCTTACGGAAACCCGCACCCACTCGCAATGCCACACCCGGGTGGCCCCGGTCCCGAAACCCGCTCGGGCATCGGGACCGAGGTCCACCACGTGGTGCGTTCGTGACCTCGTCGGTCCTACTGGAGGGTGCCGATGTCGTCGGCGGTGATGCCCATCGCGTCCCACGCCGGCTGCAGCGCAGCGCGGACCTCGTCGCCGAAGCCGTTGGCACCGGGCTCGTTGGCGAGGTCGAAGATGGTGTTGATGGCATCGACGTCGGCGCCTTCGGCGGCGACGAGCGGCTCGATGACCCGGAAGAACGCCAGACCCTCGGCCTGGTGTTCCTTGGCCTTGGCGTCGTCGCCGTCGGCGAGGTCACCCTCGATCAGGGTCGCGTACCGGATGGCCGCCTGGGAGTAGATGACCACCACGTTCTTCAGCACCTCAGCGGTCGCGATGCCGGCGGCGGGGACGTTGCCGTCGACCAGTGCATCGCGGCCCTGCACCATGGCGGCGAGGATGTTCTCGTTGGCGACGGCGGTCTCGCCGTCGCTGCCGACGGTGCCGAAGTTGCCGCCGCGGCTGTTGCCGGTACCGAACGGCGCGCAGCCCGGCTCGACGCCGTGGTAGAACGCCCAGCCCTCGTCCCAGTTGTGGACGGCGCCTTCCTGGATGTCGAAGTTGCCGTCGGCGGCCTTGGTCATGGCGACGTTGAGCTCGTGCACGACCCAAGCGATCATCACGCCGTTGCGGATGCCCTTCTCGACGCCCTGCGAACGAACGGCGTCGGCCTGGCCTTCGAAGATCCCGGTGCCCTCGAGGGCGGCGGTCACGAAGTCGTCCAGCGGCGTCGCGGTGCCGTAGTAGGCGTCGTAGCCGTGGGAGCGATCGTCGCGCGAGGCGAAGCCGCCGATCGTGCGGATCGACCCGTCGGACTTCACCGAGTTGATGCCCTCGTTGTAGATCGTGGCGACGGCATCGAAGTCACCGGCGTCGAGCAGGTCGCCGATGCCGCAGAGGTCGCGCACGACGAGCACGTGGGAGTCGACGTTGGAGGCGTAGGCGTACCCACCGTCCTCCGCGGTCGGGGCGAGCTCGTCACCGTCGGCGGGCGCCGAGGCGCTGGCCGAACCCGAACCCGACCCGCTCGCCGACCCCGAGTCGCTGGCGGGCGCGGAGGCGCTGGCCGACGACGAGGCGCTGGACGAGCCGGACGAGCTCGACGAGCCCGACGCGCTGGACGAACCCGAGCCGGAGCTCGATCCGGAGCCCGAGCTCGATCCGGAGCCCGACGACGAGCTGGACGACGACCCGGAGTCGTCGCTCAGTTCGGTGACCTCACCACCATCGTCGTCACCGCACGCGGCGGCGATCAGGGACAGGGACATGACTGCACCGAGCAGCCGCATTCGTCGAGACATGAGTTCTCCCTCCGAGGAATGTCCGCGCGAGGGTAGGTATGCCTAACGTCGAATGACAACGCGACTGAAGCAGATTTCCGAACGGCGTTTCATGAACCGGACGTGGTGCTGCTGGAGCTGTCGGATCCCTTGACGTTGTCCTGCATGCGCACCCGAGCGCCGTCGTCGATGCCGCACGAGGCCGCCGCGAGCGAGAGCACGACGGCGAGCGCGACCCCGGCCCGCCGGGCGCGGCCGATCATGCCGCGTTGAGCTCGCGGTAGACCGCAGGGACGACCTTGCGCAGGTACGGCCCGAGCTTGATGAAGCTCTCGCCCGTGGTGCGGAAGTGGTAGCTGATCGGCACCTCGAGATACCGGTAGCCCTTCGCGAGGAGATCGAGGGTGATCACCTGGGCGTAGTTGAAGTCGTGGATCACCTCGGCGCGGGCCGCGGCGGCCGGCGAGAAGGCGCGGTAGCCGGTCTGCCCGTCGGTGATCTTGCGACGAGCGACCACCGACAGCGTCTTGGTGAGCACCTGGTTGCCGAAGCGACGGTGCGGGCGCATGTGCTGGATGTCGCCGAGGAAGCGGCTGCCGCACACATAGTCGGCCTCGTCGGCCAGGATCGGCCGCACCAGGTTCGCCAGCTCCTCGGGCGGATACTCGCCGTCGGCGTCGCAGAAGACGACCGCGGCGGCGCCGCGCTCCACGCCGGCGGCCAGGCCCTCGCGGACCGCGGCGCCGAGGCCGCGATTCTGCGGCAGGGCGATGACGGTCGCACCGGCACGTTCGGCCTCGGCGATCGTGTCGTCGGCGGATCCGTCGTCGATGACCAACACCTCGACCGGACGGCCGTCGATCTCGCTCGGGGCCCGGCGGATGCAGTCGGCGACCGCCTCTTCCTCGTTGTACGCCGGCATGAACAGCACGATCGGTGCCGGCGCATCGGGGATCGGCATCGACTCGCGCTCGGCGGACTCCGAACGCAGCCGCAGGCGGCCGACGAACGACGGGGACGGGAAGGCCATGGCGATGACTCCGACGATGATCGAGTAGGCGGTCTTGAGGGCGTGGGCGCTGAGCGCGGCGACCAGCGCCGGCTCGGCGTCGTAGCCGAGGCTCACGTAGGCGGCGACGGCGGCCGCCTCGTAGGTGCCGAAACCACCCGGCGCGATCGCGGCGATCTGGGCGGCGACGGCGACGGTCGTGACGAGCACGGCGTCGGTCGCACTGATGTCGAGCCCCGCCCACTGGGCGGTCTGCCAGACCAGGATCGCCTCGAGCAGCCAGGCGACGCCCGTCAGCCCGAGGGCCACCGGGCCCGGGAGGGTGATGTCGTCGCGGCCGGCCATGCGCATGAGCCAGCGCCACGACACGACCACGGCGCCGATCACGCCGACGACCACGAGCCAGCCGAACCAGCCGACGAGATCCATGTAGGCGCCCGGCGCGACCGCGAGACCGAGCAGGAAGACCGCGATGATGTCGGCCGAGCGCAGCATCACCGTCGAGGCGGTCGCGGCGTCGGCGGAGACGTCGGCGCGGCGCACGACCGAGACCACCCGCACCGGCTCGCCGAGCCGGAAGGGCAGGACGTGATTGGCACCGAGGGTCAGGTGGATACCGGCCATCGCCTGCCCGAACGACAGCCCGCGCACCACCCGTTGCCAGGCGATGGTCCGCAACACGAAGGCGGTGCCGAACGCGACCGAGGCGATCACGACCTCGCCGGGGTGATCGATCGCTTCGTTCCAGGCACGGCGCATCAGCTCGCCGTCGACCGCCTGCACGACGATGACGGCGGCGACGAGCCCGACCGCCACCCCGACGAGCAAGACGAGCGGGAGCGGAAGACGCTGTCGGAGCAGGCGCAGCGGATTCACGACGCAGCACTCTAGAGCGTTAGGGGGCCCTTACGGCTTTTGCGGGTGCCAGCAGTAGTCTGCGCTGCGGTCATGCGTACCCGTCTCGCCCTCGTCGGGCTCATCGCGTTCGGTGTGTCGCTGCTCGCGATCGACGCCCGCTCGACCTACGGCGCTCGGGTCAGCAGCGACGAACCGCAGTACCTGATCACCGCGATGTCGCTGTGGGAGGACTTCGATCTCGACGTCAGCGACGAGATCGCGGAGCGCCGCTACGAGCCGTTCCACGAGATCACCATCAACCAGCAGACGATCGCGCTCAACGACTCCGGGCAAGAGCTCAGCCCGCACGACCCGCTCCTGCCCCTCATCCTGGCCGTGCCCTACGGCCTCGGCGGATGGGTCGGGGCCAAGGTGATGCTGTCGCTGATCATCGGGCTCACCGCTGCACTGACGCTTCACGTCGCCATCACCCGCTTCGGGGCATCGGTCGGCCCGGCCACCTGGATCATCGGCGCCTTCTTCACCGCAGCGCCGCTCACCAGCTACGGCACCCACGTCTTCCCGGCCGGTCCGTCGGCGTTGGCGCTGATGCTCGCGTTCTGGGCGGTGGTCCACCCGAGCCGAGCTCGTCGTTGGGACGTGGTCGCCGTGCTGGCGATCGTCGCCTTGCCGTGGCTGTCGGTGAAGTACGTGCCCCACGCGGCGGTGGTCACCCTCGGTCTCGCCTGGAAGCACCGCGCCGCCCGCGAGCGACTCGTGCCCATCGCCGGCGCCTTCGCGTTCGCCGGCATCACCTACCTCTGGCTGCATCAGGGCATCTACGGCGGCTGGACCGTCTACTCGACCGGCGATCACTTCATCGAGGGCAGCGAGTTCGACGTCGTCGGGCGTCGGCCTCGACTGCTCCAGCGGTCGCGGCGCCTGATCGGCCTGATCATCGACACCCAGTTCGGCATCGGCGCCTGGACGCCGTCGTTCCTCGCCATGCCGGCAGCGCTCGCCGCCCTCGGGCGGGTGCGTCGCGATTTCGCGAGCGTCTTGGCGGCCGCGACGATCCTGGTCGGATGGAGCGTTGCGACGTGGGTCGCCCTCACGATGCACGGCTGGTGGTGGCCCGGCCGCCAGATCATGCCGGTGTTGCCGTTCGTCGTGATCGCGATCGCGCTGTGGGTCGGCGACCGACCGCGCCACCTCGTCGGTGTCGTCGGGGCCACCCTGCTCGGTACCGCCACGTGGCTGATCCTCGCCTGGGAGGCGTCGACCGACCGGCGGGCGTTGATCGTCGACTTCTACGACGTCGAGAGCCCCTGGTACCAGGCGCTGGCCCGCTGGCTCCCCGACCATCAGCGACTCAACGTGCAGGACTCGGTGCTGACGTTCGTTTGGCTGGCGATCCTCGGCGCGAGCGTGGTGATCGCCTGGCGCGGCGCGCGCCCGACGGCGGCCGTGCCACCGGCCCAGACCGAGGACGATCAGCCCAGTTCGATGACGGTGTCGTAGGCCGGCTGGGCCCGATGCCAATCCGCCTGGGCGACGAGGCCGTCGGCCAACGGCGTCGTCGGCATCCAGCCGAGCGCCGCAGTCGTGGGAGCGAGATCGGCGGCGGTGGCGCGCGGGTCGCCCGCGGGTGCCGGCATGGTCTCGAGCCGCATCGGGCCGGCAATGCGTTCGACGAGCTCGATCGCATCGAGCAACGACGCGGACTCGCCGCCGCCGATGTCGAGTCGATGACCCGGCGCCGCGTCGGCGACCGCGCTGAGGATCGTCGCCTCGGCGACGTCGCCGACGAACGTGAACTCGCGACGCTGCAGGCCGTCGCCGCGGCGCACGAAGACCGATTCGTTGGCCTTGGTCGCCTCGAACATGCGATGCATCGCCATGTCGGGGCGCTGGCGCGGGCCGTACACCGTGAAGTAGCGCAGCGAGACGATGTCGAGACCGCGCTCGGTGTAGACGTTGGCGAGCTGCTCGCCCGCCAGCTTGGAGACCCCGTAGGGGCTGATCGGAGCCGGTGCCCGGTCATCGCCTGCCGAGGAACCGCCGTAGATCGACGAGCTCGACGCATAGACGACGCGGTCGACCCCCACGCCGAGGGCTTCCTCGAACACCCGTTGGGTCAACTCGATGTTGCGGCGGCTGTAGTCGGTGAAGCCGAGCCCCCAGGAGTCCTGCACGCCCGGGCGCCCGGCGAGATGGATCACCAGGTCGCCGGCCGCGAAGACGTCGCCGACCGTGTCGAAGGCGTCGGCTTCAACGAGCGTGAAGTTCGGATGCAGCAGCGCCCCGGCCAGGTTCGCCCGCTTGCGTTCCGGTGCGTACCAGGGATCGAAGTCGTCGAGCCCGACCACCTCGGCGCCGAGCGCGAGGAGCCGGTCGACCACCGTCGAGCCGATAAAACCGGCGGCGCCGGTGACGACGACGCGGTGCTCGGCGACACGACTCGCCGGTACGTTGGGACCCGTCATGGACATTAGGCGAACCTTACAAGCGACCGAGACCCTTCCACCAGGGGGCCGTCGGTGAGTCGCGTCGCCGTCATCGGCGCCGGCCCGGCCGGCCTGGTGGCCGCCCTGGAGGGCGCCGAGCGAGGCCACGAGGTCGTGCTCTACGAGGCCGCCGACCGCGTCGGCGGCATGTCCGCGAGCTTCGAGGTGGCCGGTCAGCGGGTCGACTACGGCTCCCACCGGCTGCATCCCGCGACCGATCCCGATCTCATGGTCCGAATCCGCTCGCTCCTGGGCGACGATCTGCAGACGCGGGTGCGCAACGGTCGCATCCGCCTCGAGGACCGCTGGGTGGGCTTCCCCCTCCGCCCGGGCCCGATGATCAAGGAACTGCCGGTCGGGTTCTCCGCCCGGGTGGCGGTCGACACCGTGACCAAACCGTTGCGCCGAGGCGAGCCGGGCGACTTCGCCGCCGCGATCGAGCAGCGGCTCGGCAAGACGGTCGCCGAACGCTTCTACCGGCCGTACGGCCACAAGCTCTACGGCGAACCGGCGGACACGCTCGCCGTCGAACTCGCCGACAAGCGGGTGTCGGCGACGTCACCGCTCGAGATCCTGCGCAAGGCGGTCAAGGCCGCCAGCGTCGACGGCCGCACGTTCTTCTATCCCCGTCGCGGGTACGGCCAGATCAGCGAGGCGCTCGCCGAGGCCGCGGTCGACGCAGGGGTCGACATCCGCCTCTCGACCCCGGTGACCGGGATCGAGAGCGGCGAGGCCGTCACCATCGCCACCGACGCTTCGACCGACGGGTTCGACGCCGTGCTGTCGTCGATGCCGATCGACCTGCTGGTCCGCGCCCTCGACCCGGCGCCCGACCCCGGCCTGATCGAGGCGGTCGAGACGCTCCGGACCCGTGCGATGATCCTGGTGTACCTCGTGCTCGACCGGGCCCGCTTCACCGAGTTCGACGCCCACTACTTCCCGGATGCGTCGATCCGCACGAGTCGGCTCTCGGAGTGCAAGAACTACCGCGACGGCGACGACCCCGCCGATCGCACCGTGCTGTGCGCCGAGGTGCCCTGCTGGGTCGGCGACGACCTCTGGACGATGACCGACGACGATCTCGGCGCGCTCGTGGCCGACGAACTGGAACGATCCGGGCTCCCACGGCCCGGGCACGTCGCGACCCAGACCCGTCGACAGGCCCGCGTGTACCCGACCTATGAACTACGCCATGCGACCGCCCGGGCGACCGTGGACGCCTGGCGGCCCGACGACGCACGACTGCTCGTGTTCGGACGTCAGGGCCTGTCGGTCCCCGACAACATCCACCATGTGATGGCGATGGGCCGCGATGCCGCGTCGGTGGTCGGCGACGACGGGTCGATCGATCAGCAGGCGTGGAACGATGCGCTCGCGCGATTCGCCGAGCACGTCGTCCAGGACTGACCTTCCCGGCGAGCCGGGGCGATCTCAGGCGCCGCTGATCGGCAGGGTGGCGCAGAGCTCGGCGACCGCCAACGCGCTGGCGACGTCGAGGGCCAGCCGCTCGAGACCGTCGGCCATGCACGGTGCGTCGACGCCGATGCCGACCACGGTCACGCCGAGTTCGGGATCGGGGCGGACCGTCGCCGTGACCGCGTCGTCGGGCAGCTCACCCAGCTCCACGGCCCGGAGCGTGTCGACCACCAGGCACGGCGGGAGATGGACGGCGAACCATCGCCGCCCGGGCTCCATGCGGTCGACGAACCCGCCGGAGTCGGACGACTCGAGCGATCCACCGATCGATTCGAGCTCGAGACCGTCCAGGAGATGGGAGATTCGGCCCTCGATCACGTCGATGAGGGTGGCCCGCCAGCGGCAGGGGTCGACGTCGGCGCTGGGATGGCGGCCGATCATCGCGGTACGGCCGTGGCCGTCGATCGCGGTGAGATGACCGCCGGGCCGGGCGTGGACCAGTGCGCTGGCGAGGAGCAGGCGTTCGTCGATCACGGAGTGGCCCCGCGGGCCGGCGCCATCGGAGCCGATGCCTGCATCGCCGGGCACTGCGACGCGTCGAACGGCACGTGGACCGCGGCGTGGCGCCCACAGCCGCAGGCGCTGCAGCTCCACGACGGGCGGTCGAGCATCGACACGGTCGGATAGACCGCGTGGATGTCGGGCGTGCCGCACATCGCGCACTGGCGGATCCAGCCCGGCATGGCCAGTTCGACAGGGGGGTGGACACCCGGCGCTCGACTCATGTTAGGTATACCTAATCCATCCGGATAGGTCCGTCAACCCGCCCCCTCGGCGTGGGACCGGAACAGGGAGTAGACTGGTGGTCATGGAAGAGTACGAATCACCCGAATGGCACCCGGCGTTCGAGGAGTACTGCGAGACGATCTACGAGCTCGGAGAAGACGACCTCGACGTCATCCAGGCACGGATCGCCGAGCGTATGGAGGTCAGCCGTCCCGCGGTGAGCGAGATGGTCAAGCGCCTCGAGGCCGAGGGCCTCATCGAAGCCGGCCGTGAAATCAAGCTCACCAAGAAGGGCATGCACCTCGCCGAGACCGTCGTGCGCCGCCATCGACTCGCCGAGTGCTTCCTCACCGATGTGCTCGGTCTGTCGTGGGCCGACGCCCACCAGGAAGCCGGCAAGTGGGAGCACGTGATCTCCCCCGCCGTCGAGAAGGCGATGATGGAACGCCTCAACGACCCGACGACCTGTCCGCACGGCAACCCGATCCCGGGCACGGATTACCAGGCACCCGATCTGATCGCGCTCGACACGATCGGCGTCGGCAACGTCTTCACCGTGCGCCGGATCCCCGAGGAGCTGGAGTTCACCGAAGGCATGCTCGACTTCCTCGAGCAGTCGTCGATCACCCCGGGCTCCACGGGCACCGTCACCGCGATGTCGCCCGACGGCACTGCGACGGTGCAGATCGACGGCAACGCCGTCGGTGTGGGCGGCTTCGCCAGCGCCCGGATCCTCGTCACCGCCGGCTGACGCCCACCCCACAATCGAACGACCGACGATGGCCGCCCTCCGGGGCGGCCATCGGGCATTTTCGGCCCGATGTTGCATCCCCTATGAGGCCTTGATAGGTATACCTAACATGCAGCTTCGGGGGCTCTTCATCGCTGCGGCCCTCGTCGCCGCCGGATGCGCGGATTCGTCGTCGTCCACCGAGGTCGCGCAGTCCGAGACCACGACATCGACCACCGAAGCGACCACGACCACGGCCGCGGCGCCCGGCGACTCGGCCCAGAGCACGACGACCGTCGCCTCCGACGATCCCGTGCTGCCGGTCACCGTCATCGACCACTTCGGCGACGAGGTCACCATCGACTCCGTCGAGCGCATCATCCCGCTCGACGGCACGGTCGCCGAGGTGGTGTTCGCCCTGGGGCTCGGCGACAACGTCGTCGCCACCGACCTCTCGGCCACCTATCCCGCCGAGGCCGACGCGCTGCCCGAGATCGGCTATCAGCGCTCCCTCACCGCCGAATCGATCGCCCAGTTCGCACCGACCGTGCTGCTCGCAACCGAGATCGCCGGGCCGGAGGAGACCATCGAGGATCTCCGGCGACTCGGCTACCCGCTCGTGATCGTGCCCAACGAGGCCACGCTCGAAGGCCCCGCCGAGAAGATCCGGGCCGTCGCCGACGCACTCGGCGTCAGCGAGCGGGGCGAGGCCCTCGCTCGCGACCTCGAGGCGACGATCGACGCCAACCGCACCACCGGCGACGACGACCCGCCCGTCGTCATCTCGCTCTATCTGCGCGGCGAGTCGACCCAGTTCGTGCTCGGCGAGGCGTCCGCCACCCACTGGTTGATCGAGGCGGCCGGCGGGGTCGACGCCGCCGACCTGCTCGGCATCGGCGACGGTGCCCCGGTGAACGCCGAGGCCATCCTCGCCATCGAGCCCGACCTCATCCTCGGCCCGAGCGCCGGCCTCGACTCGGTCGGCGGGCACGAGGGCCAGCGGGATGTCGGCGGACTCGGCCAGACGCCCGCCGGTCAGACCGGCGCGGTGATCAGCCAC